>NZ_CP155618.1:1231428-1556071 GCF_031128465.2 Mariniflexile litorale
TGATAGAGCCAATTTTGTTCAAAGGTAATCTAACTATTCGAGATTGTTCAGCTAAAGCTTGAAGAATAGCTTGTCTAATCCACCAAACCGCATAGGATATGAATTTAAAACCTCTTGTTTCGTCAAAACGTTTCGCCGCTTTAACCAAACCAGCATTACCTTCGTTTATTAAATCGGGCAATGTTAAACCCTGATTTTGATATTGTTTTGAGACTGATACCACAAAACGTAAATTAGCCGTTGTGAGTTTATCTAAAGCTTTTTGATCTCCTTGTCGTATGCGCTGTGCTAATTCTACCTCTTCTTCAGCTGTAATAAGCTGAATTTTACTAATATCTTGAAGGTATTTATCAAGCGACTTCGATTCCCGGTTGGTAACTTGCTTCGTAATTTTTAATTGCCTCATGTATTATTTTTAAGTTATAGGTTTCCCCTACCTACAACTTAACTTTTTTATCGAGAAAACCTAATAATTACAGCTCTTTCTTCTTAAAATACCCAAAAAACTATATATAAACTTATTTAACTGTGTCTTTTTGCTTTTTCTTACCACTTAACAACCCCCCGAGTACATTTTTAACAGCATTTTTAGTTGTACTTGTTTTAGTAGAATCGGTAGTTGTTGTTTTGTTACCTCCAACGATGCCACCAAGCACATCTTTTACGGTATTATTTTGAGTAGTGGTAGCTGAATCCTTTTTAGCTTTATTGCCAGCAATTAAATCACCAAGCATATTGTTTACTTTATCTTTGCCTTGGTTAAGTAATTTTTGTTTTTGAATTTCGACCAATTGTTTTGTTAAGCTGGAAACACCACTTGTTAAATCGGTTTTTACAGTAGGGCTTGTGTAACTACCACCTATAATTGCTGTAATTGGAATGGTAATGTTTTTTGCTGAAGCGTCGTCTATTTTTGCAATAAGACTCGTAATTTCACTACCCAAATATTTTGCAGGCACATTAAATACCGCATTATAAGCCAACGTTTTATCGAAGCCATGCGAACCCGCAACTTCAATATCGATATCTTGATATTTTACGTGGAATGGTTTTACGCTTACTTTACCGTCATTAAATGTGAATTGTGTTTTTAAATCGTTTAAATTCAGTTTTTTGAAATCAATAAAACTTAAAGAACTACTTAGTTTGTTTAATACTTCGGCATTTGATGGATTCACTGTAGACGATAGAATTTCAGATAAAGCACTACCCGATAAACTGCTTAAATTAGGCGTAAAATCATCGGTTAAATTACCTTTTAAATTTAGAGTTGTGTTTATTTTTCCTTCTACTACCTTCATTAAAGGTGCTAAATTTTGAAATAACTCAATGCCTTGAAACGATTTAGCAATATCAAAACTATTAATACCCAAATCCATACTAAAAGTTGGTGTATCGGTTTTAGTCGAAACAAAACCCGAAACGGCTAATTGACCATCAAATAAATTAGTGGTAAAATTTTGTAGCTGTAACTGTTCATCTTTAATAACTAGAGCTCCTTTAGCATTTTTTAATTGCATATTATCATAAATAACGGTATTAGCTTGTGCATTTATAGTACAATCTAAAAATGCAGGGATTTTTATAGACTCCGTTTTGCTTACCGCCTTTTTTGCACCCTCTGTTTTGCTTTCTGTTTCAGCAGGTGCTTCATCACTCATAAAATCATTTACAGCAAAAGTATTGGAGGTCAAATTAAAGTTCCCCTGTAAGGTTTTGTTACTAAACATATAACCTAATAAATTTTTAATCGTACCTGTTGCATTTAAATCGGTTTTACCCGTTTGAGCTTTAAATGTATTTAATGAAACCGTTTCTGGATTAAAAGTAACGGCGGCATCTGAAATTTGTAATGGATTTTTAAAGTCTTCCGAAGCATATTTAAAATTACTCAGGCCTATACTTCCACTGCTTTTTATACGTTCGTAGGCATTTTTCTCAATCGCCTCCATATCGAAAGCTGTATTAACTTTGGCTTTTAAAATACCACTTAATGCCATTTTAAAATCAACTGGATACACTTTCGCAATATTTGCTAAATTAAGAACCCCATCAATATCTGCATTCACAAGCATGTTACCTGTTATATTTTTTATAGTTGCAGACGATTTAAAAACATCTTGATCTATCTTAAAATTTAAGGTATTTATAGCCACATACGTATCTTCTGCTTTACCAGTGGTGTTTTTAATTTCGGTATCAATAACAATGTTTTCAACACGTTTTGGTAAATCGGGGTATTTGAATGAGGCGTTATTGGATTTAATACTAATATCCAACATAGGAATGGTTTCTTCGGTAACCTGACCTTTTATGATCCCTTTAATTTTAAAATCACCTGTAGTCTCTACATTTTCAATATTTTTAGAATAAGTTTCAGGTATTATTGCTAAAAAATTTTTAAATGACGATTCTGGGTTTTCGAACGTAATATCAATATTTTGACCGTTTTCAAGCAATTGTACAAAACCATCAAATTCGATAGGTAATTGATTGATAAGCGCTTTATTTTCTTTAAAAGTATATTTACTGTTTTCTAAATCTAAACCAATTAAAGCATCTAATTTTATAGGATTATTATTTAAATAATTGGTTCCATCCATTGTAAAGCTCACTTTAGCATCACTTTTCGTGTCTAATTCTGATTTTTCTGCTGAAAAAACTCCTTTTCCTTCATGGTTTAACTCAGAAATTTTAAAAGACATTTTAGAGTCTTCGATTAAATAATTAAAAGTGCTATTTTTTATTTGATAATCTTGAATATCAAAAGCAAAGTTACCAGATTCAGTAGCTGCAGCGTTTTCTTTTTCTTTAGTAATATCATAATTGGTAGCGCCAGAAGCATTGGTTTTTAAATTTAGCAATACACTATCGGCATATATAGAATTTACTATAATCGGGTCGTTAGCTTTTTTGAACAGCTCTTTTATAGACATGGTGAACGCTATACTTTTCGCGCTAACCAAAGTGTCTCCTTTAAAAGGTTCAAAATTAGTAATTGCTAAATCGTTTACACTTACATGTGCCTGAGGAAAACTTTTAATAAAACTTAAATTAACATCGCTAAATTCTACTTGAGCATTTAGGTTTTCGTTAATAAAGCGTTTAACCATATCCTTTATTTGTGATTGAAACACAAATGGACTGGCAATTAAAAGTACGATAAGGATAAGTAGGGATATTCCGGTGATTTTAAGAGCTTTTTTCATAAATAAATTTTGTGAAATATATGGACAAAAATAACTAAAAGGTTATCTTAAAGCGAAAAATTAATAAAGATTTATTGTTTTTTAAAGAAGATGAAGCTCTTCGTCCGTTTTTAGGTTGAATCGTTTTTTGAATAAATAAACACCTAAATATAAAAACGGCGTATCACAAACAGCAATAAGTACTTTAAAAAGAAAGCCGCTAATTAATAAACCTTGAAACATATTCCAGGGTAGTACTTCAAAAAAACACAACAAAAACACGACTGCAAAGGTATCGACAAATTGCGATAAAAAGGTTGAAAAATTATTGCGCAGCCATAAATGTTTACCTTTAGTAAACCGTTTCCAGAAATGATAAATTTGAATATCTATAAACTGGGCAAATAAATAGGCCGTCATACTAGCGCCAACAGCCAATATAGTGCGTCCAAAAACATGTGAAAACACGGTATCATTAATAGGTGAATTTGAAACTGCAGGGACTACATCGGCAACATACACAATTAACACCGAGAAAAGAGATGCAAAAATACCAGCAACTACCACTTGGTTGGCACGTTTTTTACCGTAGATCTCACTTATCAAATCGGTTATTAAAAAAGTGATGGGATAAGGCAAAATACCTACAGAAACAATAAATAGCTTGCTTCCAAAAATTTCGATGTCCAACGGATACCAGTAAAAAAATTTTTGGAAAATCAAATTTGAAACTACTAGAGATGTTATAAAAAGTGCTCCTAAGAGCATATAAATTTGTTGGGCAGCGAGTTTGTCTTTTAAAGTCATTTACAATTGTGAATAAATACGTCACGTAAATATAAAAGAATAAAATTTGTTTTACTTATTTTGCCGATACTTATGATACACGCAAAAACATTTTATATCGCATTAGGAAGCAATAAAGGTGATAAATTTAAAAACCTCCAAGACGCTATCGATTTAATTTATATAAGAATTGGAAGTGTTTCCCATATTTCTAAAGTCTATAAATCGCCGGCATTTGGTTTTGATACCGAAGCTTCGGCAGAAGATTTTTTAAACGCTTGTTTAGTATTAGAAAGTCATTTAGAACCCGAAATCCTGCTTCAAGAACTACTCGCTATAGAAACAGTCTTAGGCCGTGTTCGAACTCAAAACAATAAATACGAAGCACGTAGTATCGATTTGGATATTTTATTTGTTGAAGATGCAATTATTAATACCGAAACCTTGCAAATACCGCATCCAGAAATGCAAAAGCGCAAGTTTGTTTTATTGCCTCTTAATGATATTGCAGCAAAAGTAAAACATTCTAAATTAGATAAAGAAGTTGCTGTTTTATTAGAAGAGTGCGAAGATGACAGTGTTGTAGAACCTATTAATATTTGGTTGAAAAACCCGAATAAAACGTTTGATTTTTCGAAACTTGGCTATCTGGCTATTGAAGGCAATATTGGTGCTGGGAAAACCAGTTTAGCTAACAAAATTGCGCAGGATTTTAACGCAAGACTTATTTTAGAACAGTTTGCCGACAACCCCTTTTTACCCAAGTTTTATGAGGATGCGTCGCGTTACGCTTTTCCGTTAGAAATGTCTTTTCTTGCTGAAAGGTACCAACAAATAAGTGACGACTTGTCACAGCTCGATTTGTTTAAAGATTTTATTGTGAGTGATTACGATGTATTTAAATCGCTAATATTTTCTAAAATTACCTTGCAAGAAGATGAGTTTAAGTTGTACCGCAAGTTGTTTTATCTCATGTATAAAGAGTTGCGAAAACCCGATTTATATATTTATCTATATCAAAACACCGCTCGTTTACAAGAAAATATTAAAAAACGCGGACGCGATTACGAACAAAATATCGAAAACGACTATTTAGAAAAAATTAATACTGGTTATTTAGAATTTTTGAAAACTCAAACCGACTTCAATATAAAAATCATTGATATTTCCGATAGAGATTTTATTGAAAATAGAAGTGATTATTTATGGATTTTAGGAGAGATTTGTGAACGCGATTAAAATTTGTGTTTTAATTTGAAAGCCTAAATCAATGTGAAACTACTTTTAATCCAACTATAGAAATAATTAAAGTCGATATAAAAAATAATCTCCAAAATGTTGCAGGTTCTTTAAATAACAAGATTCCGACAAGCACTGTTCCTACAGCTCCAATACCTGTCCATACAGCATAAGCAGTTCCAATGGGTAGTTTTTGGGTCACTTTTACCAGAAGAAGCATGCTTATTACTAAACAAACTAAAAACCCAATATACCAATATGTGGTTACAATCCCTGTTGTTTCTTTAGCTTTGCCAAGACAAGCAGCAAACGCTACTTCAAAGAGTCCTGCTATTATTAATAAAATCCAGTTCATCTATATTTGATTTTACTAGTTATTTAACCTGTTAAATGTCGAGATAAATGGAGTTTTAATCCATTCGGTTTAATAAACGAAGTTATCATTTTAAGCTTTAGAATCAAGTTAAATTTACTTTTAATTCCAATAATCATTAATGGATTATTTACCTTATTAGATGTTCTTTGAACTATTATAAATCACCATCATTAAAATGAATACCTTTGGTTTCAATAGTTTCATTTGGCATAGTTAAGGCACTCGGTTTTGTGCTTAAAAGAACCTTATCAAAACTTATATTTTTGCCGCCAATAACATCAATAATGCTATCCGGTGTTTTAATACTTGTGTTTCTTATGCTTACATTTTTAACATCGTTCAAGATAATTAATTTATCACAATTGGCATCTACATTATCGATGGTTAAGTTAGTTAGTGGCGATTCTGGAATGCCATAAACTTTTAAAAAGTGGGTGCCATTTTCAATAATAATATTAGAAATAGATATGTTTTTATAATAAGGTGTTAGGTCATTAACTTCTCTAACAGGCAGTCTATCTGCTAATTCGCCTACATAAGCACGTGTACCTAACATATCCCACTTTATGCAGGTGGCTTCAAGATTCATTCGGATTCTGTCGTAATACAAATTTTCACCTCCGCCTCCTCTTGGGCGTCGTGTTTTAAATCGGATACCAACGCCTGTACCATCAAATACACAATCGTGTACATATAAGTTTCTAATGATACCCGCTGTTTCGCTTCCGCAAGTAATACCGCCATGACCTTTTAATGCCAAACAATAACGAACCACTACATTTTCAGTAGCTCTATTTACATTAAGTCCATCTTCGCCACGTCCAGATTTCATCGTAAAGGCATCATCGCCAGTACTTAAAGTACAATATTCTATAAGTACATTTTTAGATGATTCAATATCAATACCATCACCACGAGGAATACCGACCGAGTTTACTGAAACCCCTCGAATAATTACATTGTCACAGTATACAGGAACAATATTCCAAAAGGCTGTATTTTCTAATGAAACGCCTTCAATATAAACTTTCTTACAATTAACGGGTGAAATGAATTTAGGAGGAAAAATCCAATCTTCTATAGAACCATCATGAATACGTTCTTCTGCTGGTTTTGTTAAATCAACAAGGCTTTCAATGGGAGTCATGTAGGAGCGTTTTTTTACTTCACCTCCATAAGGACCAATAAGTCGTCCTTTTCCTGTTATTGCTATATTTTCTTGATTATTGGCATAGATGCATGCAGCAAGCGACATAACCTCCATACTTTCTACACGTGTAAAAACAGCCGGTTGGTAATCTTTTACATCGGTGCTGAATTTAACAATGGAGCCTTCTTCAAAATGGAGGTTTATATTGCTTTTTAATGAAATACGTCCTGTTTTCCATGTGCCTTTAGGAACAATTACAGTACCTCCTCCTAAACTACTTAATTCATCAATAGCATTTTGTATGATATCTGTAACTAAATTAGTTTCAATAGCATGTTTATCTGCAATATTGATACTTCTGTTTGGAAATGTCGGTTTTTCAAATGTTGCCATTTTAAAAGGAGCAATAACAGGAGCTATAGAATCTGGTAAAACTAGATGTCCCACCTGACCCTTGGTTGGTATCGTTTTAAGTTTACTGTAATCGGGGCCAATATTTGGTTGCTTACAATTAAAAAATAATGATAGGGAAATTAAAGTAAGAAAAGTTCTCATGTAACAAATTTAGTATGGTTGTAAAATCACGAAAATATATTTTTAGATAGTATTACATATATTATTTTGTTCAGTGGTCTATTTAGTAAATCGATATAAATAGCTTTGTCTGTTCGTATAGAAATTATTCATTTGCAGAATACCAGAGATAATCTAAGTCATCATTTTAACACTTTTAATCAATTTATTGCTAGATTAAAGTTAAAAAGTATCCTAAAATAGCACCACCAAAAACGATAAGGGCTCTATTTATTTTTTTAAATATAAAAACCATAATTAGACTGATAATGGCAATAGCAATGGTTCGCCAATCTATAATACTGTCTTTTCCCATCTTAAAACAAACAGCAATTATTAATGCAACGGCCGCTACGTTTACAGCATCCAAAATAGCTCTCATTATTTTAGATTTTCGCATTCTAGGTATTAAAGGATTTAAAACCAAAACAAATATAAAAGACGGCAGAAAAATAGCAATAGTGGCCACAAATGCTCCTGAGAATCCATTCATCTGCCACCCGATAAATGTAGCGGTAGATAAAACGGGACCTGGTGTAATTTGTCCAACTGCAACTGCATCAATTAGTACTTGTCTGGTTAGCCAGCCGTTGGCAACTAATTCAGAATCAAGAAACGCAAATAAAACGTAACCGCTGCCATATAAAATGGCACCTACTTTTAAAAAAGCAAGAAATATTTTTAGACTTC
The DNA here is from genome assembly GCF_031128465.2 of Mariniflexile litorale. Taxonomy (GTDB): domain Bacteria; phylum Bacteroidota; class Bacteroidia; order Flavobacteriales; family Flavobacteriaceae; genus Mariniflexile; species Mariniflexile litorale. Next base: position 1,239,431 of record NZ_CP155618.1, read on the forward strand.
CAATGTTTGTGGGGTTTGTTAGCTGAATAAATAAAAATGGAATAAAACTATTTAAATTTGATTGCTTATTTTTTACAATATGAAAAATAAGACCTAACAATCCGCATCCAAAAAGTGCAACAATTTCATTAACCCCCAGTAAACATGCAACTAGTGTTAAGATACCTAAAATGGCAAGTTCGTTGCTTTTAACGGCTTTTTCACCAAGTCGAATAGCAGCAACTATAATGATGGCAATAACTGCAGGTTTAATACCATATATAAATGGTTTTACATTTGGTAACGAGCCATACTGTTGATACATATATGCAAAAACAGACGTAATAATTACCGCTGGAATAATAAAGCACAAACCCGCCACAACTAAACCTTTCCACCCAGCACGTTCATGACCACAGTGCATGGTTATTTCGGTTGAATTTGGCCCTGGAATTAAGTTTGTGGCTCCAACAAGATCTAGAAAGTGTTCTTGGGACATCCACTTTCGTTTCTTAACAACTTCATCTTCCATCATGGCAATATGAGCTGCTGGACCGCCAAAGGCAATGCTGCCAAGCTTTAAAAATAGTTTTGCTACTTCTATTAATTCTTTATGTTGAGACATTTACCGTCACTTTAAAATAGCACATTAGGACGAAGTTAAAAAATTTAAGATTAAAATGGAATAGAATTTATTTGTTCAACTTCTTCAATTTGCAAAACACATCCCAAACAACCACACCGCAGCTCACCGAAATATTCAACGAATGCTTAGTACCAAATTGCGGAATTTCCAACACCACATCGCTGGAGCTAACCACATTCTGGGCAACGCCTTTTACTTCATTACCAAAAATTAAAGCGTATTTGGTGTTTTTCTCTGGTTTGAAATCGTCTAACATGGTAGCATTTTCGGTTTGTTCGATAGAAACAACTTTTATGTTTTTAGTTTTTAGTTTTTCGACTAGTTCGATGGTGTTTTCTGCATATTCCCAGTCTACCGTATCGGTACTTCCTAATGCCGTTTTGTGAATGTCTTTGTGAGGTGGAGTTGCTGTAATACCGCAGAGGTAAATTTTTTCAACGATAAAGGCATCACTGGTTCTAAAAACTGACCCAATATTATTTAGACTTCTAATATTGTCTAATACAATAATGATGGGTGTTTTTTTTATTTCTTTAAAATCTTCAACACTTAATCGGTTTAACTCACTATTTTTTAGTTTTCTCACTTTTACAAAAATTATTATTCTCACAAAGTTGAGAATCTGGGTTGCTTTTCCAAACAAAATTAAATATTGTTAATTCTATTTTTAAAATTAGTTAATTACAAAGAAGCCGCTTTACTCTTTAAACCAACTAGAATATTTTATATAGTTATTAGCAATACGGTCTATTTGCCCTGAAATTAGCTCTTGGCTAATATCTTTTATTTTTACAGCTGGCACACCTGCATAAATGCTACCCGATTCAACCCTCGTATTTTGGGTCACTACAGCTCCCGCTGCAATAATACTATTGCTTTCTATAATACAATTATCCATAACAATACTTCCCATGCCCACTAAAACATTGTCGTGAATGGTACAACCATGTATTATAGCATTGTGTCCTATGGATACGTTATTACCAATATTAGTAGGTGCGGTTAAATAAGTGGCATGGATAACAGCACCGTCTTGTACATTTACTTTATTGCCCATTTTTATATAGTTTACGTCGCCACGAATAACGGCATTAAACCAAATACTGCATTGGGTTCCTGCTTCTACATCACCTACTATGGTGGCGTTTTCGGCTATATAACAATCGTCTGGTAATTGAGGTGATTTTCCGTTTACTGGTTTTATTATTGGCATTTGAATATTGTTTATTTATTATTGAAAGTACGATAAAAGTTCTGATTTTCTTGAGGCAGAAACCATAATTTGTTTTCCATTACTTAGCACCACGCTTCCCCCTTTTCCTTTAACATACTTTACTACTTCGTTTACGTTTACTAAATACGATTTATGTACTCTTGCAAAGCTACTATCAATCAATATATCTTCAAAGTATTTTAAGGTTTTGCTTACTATTTTTTTCTTATTGGTGTTCAAATGGATTTCAGTATAATTATCATCGGCTTTACAGAATAAAATATCTGCGGTATTGATGACTTCAAAACCATCTAATTGCGGAATGGTTATTTTCCCATTATCAGTATTAGTTTTCGGAACAAGCACTTGATCTTGAAGTGCATCTTCTTTCGTTTTAATTTCGGTAACATAATCAACTGCTTTGATAAGTTCGTCTATAGAGATAGGCTTCATTAAATAATAAGAAGCATGTGCATTTAAAGCATCCATAGCATAATGATTATAGGCGGTTACAAATATGGTTTCAAAATTTATATCACCGACCTTGTCTAGTAAATCGAACGCATTGCCATAGGGCATTTCTACATCTAGAAACACCACATCTAAATCGTTGTTTCGTATTAATATCAAAGCTTCTTCTACGTTTGAAGCTTCACCAATAACAGAAACATTTGGGCAATATTTTTCGAGATAATTTTTTAGAATTTCTCTACTGGTTTCTTCGTCTTCTACTATGATTGATGTTAATTTCATTCTGATACTTTTTATTACTTTGTTATGTTTGAAAATAATATTTGCGCTTCAACAGGCTCTGCGTGACATTTTTATTTCAAATTGGCTTTTAAATTAAAATTCAAAAATCGTTAATCGTATTTCATTAATCTTTCCTAAGCGTTACAACAACTTTAGTCCCTGTGTCTTCTTCCTCTTGAAAATTGTCAATAAACACATCAACTTTATCTTTATACATCGCATTTAAAATAGACACACGTTTATTAATATTACCCATGCCTTTTGAGTTTTGCTTTTTCTGATTCTCAGTCTTTAGGGCTTTCGATTTTTGGCGCCCTATACCGTCATCTGAAATGGTGATTTTAATTTCGTCTGGATTAATTTGCGAAATAACAATCTCTAAAAACCCTTTTATTTTTTTATATCGTAACCCGTGCCACACAGCATTTTCTATATAAGGTTGCAACAACATGGGAGGAATTACAAAGTCGTTTATATTAATATTTTCATCTATCGTGATATTATAATCGAACTTATCTTTAAACCTAAAATGTTCTAATTTGGTGTATAGTTCTAAAAGCTCTATTTCTTTTTCCAAAGGAATAAAATCTTCTTCACTATTTTCTAAAACAGCACGCATGAGTAATGAAAAATCGGTAAGGTATTTATTGGCAGCACGCTCGTCATTTGAAGCTATAAAACTATTAACAGAGTTTAAGGCATTAAAAATAAAATGCGGATTCATTTGACTACGCAAGCTTTTTAATGCTAACAAATTATTTGCCAACCGTTGTTGTTTGATATACTTAAACATTAAAAAGCCAGCAATTAATAATAATACAACCCCACCAATTAATGCATAAATAATAAATTTTTGGCTTTTAGCCTGTTCTAAATTAAGCTCATATTTACTTTCGGACAACTCCCTATCGCTCTCTAAACTTAAAATTCTGTTTTGTTTTGCAACAATATCTTTACTAAACCGTGCTGCTTGCGATATTTCTTGCTCTTTTTTTGAATATAATTTATCTACTAAATCCACATAGCTTTGGTAGGCTATAAGGGCTTTATCAAACTCCCCTGCTTCTTTGTAAACTTCTGAAAGTTTTCTAGTAGCATCTTTTTGAACGATTAAATCTTCTTTGGTATCGGCTTCTTCAATACTTTTTTTTAAATATGGAATGGCATTCACATAATCTTTTTGAGAAGCATACGCGTTACCTATTTTATAATTTTGTTTTTGTAGTGTTAAGGCACTTTCATTATTAAAAACAGAATCCTTTTGAATGTCTTTTATTTGTTTTAAAGCTTCTTTTCTTAATTGAATTTCACTTGAATAATTATTTGTCTCATTCTGAAAATCGGCAACTTTTATTTTTTCTTCAACAGCTCTTTTCTTATTTTGATTATTAGCTAGCTTTAACGATTCATTAAAAAAACTTTCTGCTTTTTGAGTTTCACCTTTAGCATTGTAAACCTGAGCTATTTTAGAGTTTAAATCGGTAACCTTTGGAGAAATTAAATGTTTTTGTGCTATTTTTAAACCTTCATTATAAACGTTAATGGACGATTGATGTGATTTAGTTAACTGATAAACATCACCAAGTCCTTCATACAATTCCACCAATTGCCAATTAGATAATTCCTTTTTGTTAATACTATTATAAATTTGAAGACTTTCTTGGTAGTTTTTGTTTAGTTTATAAGCCGAAGCCAATTTTAACTTAACCACATTTGTACTGATATTTTGAAGGCTAATTCTGTAGTTTGAAACTGCTAAATCATACTGTTTCCAATGTAAATAAACATCGCCTAAAACCTCATAAGCTTCACTGTTTTCTTTAGAAGAATTACTAGCTCCCAACGCTTTTTCAATAAATTGAATACTCTTTTTAGCATCTTTTTTTAAATGTGTTTCAGCTGAATCTATCAGTGATTTAAATAATTCTGGATTGGTTCTCGAATACTTTTTCTTAGAATATTGAATATCTTCTATACTCGGTTGCACCTCTACTTTAATACGTTCATTACTTTGAATCATGTAATAAACGGTTTCAAAATCTTTGTGTTTTATAGTAAGTTCATCACCCTTTCTTGCTTCAATTCTAAAATTTCCAGTTATATCGGTCGTCGTATAAGACCCTCCATTCACTTCAATATTCACATTTGCAATAGGATTGTGGGTATCGGCCTCAACCACCATACCTCTAACAACAAACTTGGGTGAATTATCATTGCCTTGGGCCAACAAAAGTGTGGTACAAAACAACATACATAAAATTCCTATTTGTTTAATTACTAATCGCATTATCATATAATAAAAGATAAACTTACGCACTTTACTTGATAAAATAAAATGAGGATTTAGCAAAAAGGGCTTGATTTTACGCTAAAAAGATGCGTTTACGCTTTTATATGACAAACTCACTCATTTAACTCTTGCCGTTACTCATTCTGCTTTTTTTAATAACTATGTTGCTTTTAGATTTACGGTATGAATCAAAAAATAATAAAATCATGAAAACACATTTTAAAACACTCGTATTTAGTATGGCTTTAATAGGATTTACAGCTTGCAACGCTAATAATAAAAAACCTATTGAATACTCTCAAACAGAAACAACAAAAGACGAACCCAACAAACAATACATTAAAGTAGCTCTTTTACTAGACACAAGCAACAGTATGGACGGATTGATAGATCAAGCAAAAGCACAGCTTTGGGATATAGTAAACGAACTATCTTATGCCAAATGCGCCACTAATAAACCTAATTTAGAAATTGCTTTATATGAATATGGCAATGATAAATTAAATAGTCAAGAAGGTTATATCCGTCAAGTTTTGGCCTTTAGCAATGATTTAGATGAAATCTCAAAAGAACTTTTCTCATTAACAACTAATGGTGGTGAAGAATATTGTGGACAAGTCATTCAAACATCCTTAAACCGGTTAAATTGGGGTAAAAATCCAGATGATTTAAAACTTATTTTTATTGCTGGAAACGAGCCTTTTACTCAAGGGAAGGTAAATTATAAAGATGTTTCGGTTAATGCTAAAGAAAAAGGCATCACCATAAACACCATTTTTTGTGGTGATTATAACCAAGGCGTTTCAACATCATGGAAAGATGGAGCTGCTTTAACTAACGGTGATTATATGGCCATTAATCAAAACCAAACCACTATACATATTGTATCACCTTATGACGATGAGATTCTGATACTAAATCAGAAATTGAATAAAACCTATGTGGTTTATGGCAAAATAGGAAAACAAAAAATGGCATTACAAGCAGAGCAAGATACTAATGCACAAGGTTACAGTAAAGCCAATGCCGTAAGTAGAACCGTTAGTAAAAGTTCGCATTTATATAAAAATGAAACTTGGGATTTGGTGGATGCTGTTGAATTAGAAGAAGTTTCGGTTGAAGCTTTAGAGGATGATACCTTACCAGAAGAATTAAAAGGAAAATCGGCTGATGAAATCAAAAAATATGTTTCAGAAAAAAAGAAAGAGCGCGAACACATTCAAAATAAAATTCAAGAATTAAATGCGAAACGTAAAGTGTATATCTCAGAACAAAAAAAAGACAATAAAAATGGTTTAGAAAATGCCATGACCAACGCTATTAAAGAGCAAGCTAAAAAGAAGAAATATACTTGGAATTAAAAACTGACCATCATTACGAAGGAAGTATGACTAAAGTAATCTTTTCAAAAGAGGAAGATTGCCACGTCATACCTCCTCGCAATGACTACTTCCTATTTAATTTTAGTTTACCGCAGGACATTGGCAATCATAACGGACTCTTCTACAATTAAAATTATAGCCTAAGGTTAATTGATGAAAACCTCCGTTAGTAAACACTACCGAGTTAGATTGATAGGTATAAGTATAGGCAAATACAAACTCGTTATAATTCACTCCTAAAATAGGTGTAATTTGTTGTAATTTTTGACTAGCTACAGTCCCTGAACTGGTTTGGTATTGAGCACCATCTAAACTTGTTCTATACGATAAACCTCCCCAAATTTTACCAAAATCCATCTGTTTATATGCTTTAGCATTAATATCTAAAGATGCTTCTTGAGTACCGTCTTTATACTGAAACATCAAAGAGGGTTCGTAACTCCATTCGCTTCCATATTTACTAAACACATTTCCAAGCGAAAACAAATAGCGTCGTAAATTACTTGTTATCTTAATATCATTGTTAACTCCTGCATTTTTTAGCATATTTTTCACGGTACCATGTACATAAAAATCTAAAAAATGGTATGAGAAACCTAAATCTATATTAAAATTAGTTTCGTTCTGTACAACACCATCAATTATAGGGTCTGGACCATCAAACAAAAAAGAAGTTTCATCTAATTTATATTGAATAAACCCCGCACTTAAACCGAAAGAAAGCATATTTAAATCAGACTCCGTTCTAGAAAACATGAGGTGATGTACATAGGTTGCATAAGCGCCCGATTGCGAATGATATCCATTTTTATCAGTATACAAAATGCCACCAATAGCAGAAGAACTTTCTCCTATTCTCCCATTTATACTTAAAGTTGAAAGTTTAGGAGCATCTTCATGTCCAAACCATTGTTGGCGCGAAGTTAATCTTACTTTAGAACAATTAGCAATTCCTGCCATAGAGGGATGAATTAGGTAATAATTATCAGTAAGATAATCGGTGTATATAGGCAACCCTTCTTGCGAATTTACAGTATGAAAGCATAAAACGCTTACTACTGCTACCATGAAAATATTCTTTAACTTCATAAGTTCACTCAGGTTAGTTCTAAATATGACACAAACGTCCTAATTATTAAAAAATCAAATAAAAAAAGACAGAGTATTAACTGCATCCTTTCATCCCTAAAAAAGAGGCAACAAAACTCAAATATATGGATATCTAAAGTTTTCTTTTAGTATTTTTGTGAAAAATTAGCTGAAATGAATACTTTCAAGGTTTCTGTGCAAGAAACATCAAATAACGCCATAATTAAATTCGAACTTAACGAGTTTATCACCAAACACCAAAGTTTTGAATTCAACAATATAGATGAAGCTAAAGCATCTCCTTTGGCACAACAATTATTTTATTTGCCTTTTGTTAAAAAGGTTTATATCTCTGGGAACTTTATCGCAGTAGAGCGCTATGATATTGTAGAGTGGAACGATGTGCAAGATGAAGTAGCTGAGCAAATTGAAGCTTATTTAAATGATGGAGGTATTGTTATTGAAGAAAGTACCCAGGCAAAAAAAGTACCTGTTACAGTTTATGCTGAAAGTACTCCTAACCCCTCGGTAATGAAATTTGTTGCTAACAAAAAAATAGTAACAACTCTTTTTGAATTCACTTCCATAGACGAAGCTAAATTATCACCATTGGCAACCGAGTTATTCCATTTCCCATTTATTAAAAGCATTTTTATTGATGAAAATTACGTGTCCATCACTAAATACGACATGGCGGAATGGCAAGATATCACTATTGAACTTCGTGAATTTATAAGAAACTATATTGAAAACGGCAAAGATGTTGTACTACCTCATGCTGCTGAAACTTTAAAAAAATCAACACCACAATTAGACTCCCAATATGAATCGTTAGATGACACATCTAAAGAAATTATTAATATTTTAGAAGAATATATAAAACCTGCCGTGGCGAGTGATGGTGGTAATATTCAATTCATATCGTATGATGCTGAAAGCAAAAATGTAAGCGTGATGCTACAAGGTGCTTGTAGCGGCTGCCCATCTTCAACTTATACCTTAAAAAGTGGTATTGAAAATATGTTAAAAGAAATGCTAAAAGGCAAAGTAGAAACAGTTGAAGCTATAAACGGTTAATTGCATTAATTTTACTAACTTTAAGTTTTTCACTTAAATTCTTAAAATTATGTCTGTATTAAAAGTTATTGAGATTTTATCAAGTTCTGATGAAAGCTGGGAAGACGCAACCAGAAAAGCAGTAAAACATGCTTCTAAAAGCGTAAAAAACATTCGTTCTGTATATGTGCAAGACCAAAGTGCCACTGTAAAAGATGGCGAGGTAACAGAGTTTAGAGTAAACCTGAAAATCACTTTTGAAGTGAATTAATTAGCATTAATTAATATTATAAGCGTTCATAAAATTAGGACGCTTTTTTTATACTTAATTTTCTCTAACTTTGAGTAATGAAACATAAACTACTCCTATTATTTATATATATAGTAAGTTGTAAAGGTCAGAACCAAGAAATCATGGACTACCAACATACCAACGATTTAATACATGAAACCAGCCCTTATTTGCTGCAACACGCCCATAATCCAGTAAACTGGAATGCTTGGAATAACAAAACATTGGCTAAAGCCAAAGAAGAAAATAAATTAATACTTATAAGTGTTGGTTATGCTGCTTGCCATTGGTGTCATGTTATGGAACATGAAAGCTTTGAAGATAGTTTGGTGGCACAAGTAATGAATAAAAATTTTACAAATATAAAAGTAGACAGAGAAGAACGTCCTGATGTAGATCAAGTTTATATGAACGCTGTTCAACTTATGACAGGTAGTGGCGGCTGGCCCATGAATGTTATTGCCTTACCAGATGGCAGGCCTGTTTGGGGTGGCACTTATTTTAAAAAAGAACAATGGATTAGTGCCCTTAATCAAATTTCAAAACTTTATATCGACGATCCAAAAAAGCTTTATGATTATGCAGATAAACTAGAGCAAGGTATTAAATCTATAAACATTGTTAATTTAAACACAGATGAACCGGTTTTTGAAAAGAACTTTCTGGATGTAGCCGTTAAAAATTGGTCTGATCATTTTGATAACAAAGAAGGAGGCATGCGGGCTACTCCAAAGTTTATGATGCCGAACAACTATCATTTTTTATTGCGATACGCCTCCCAAAATAATGACAAAAAATTACTAGATTTTGTAAATTTAACACTTACAAAAATGGCTTATGGTGGTATTTTTGATCATGTTGGTGGTGGTTTTTCCAGATATTCTACAGATAGCAAATGGCATGTGCCACACTTTGAGAAAATGCTTTATGATAATGCGCAGTTAGTGAGCCTTTATTCCGATGCATATCTCGTCACAAAAAACGAATTATACAAAAATGTAGTTACCCAAACTTTAGATTATATAAGTCGGGATATGACCACCAAAAATGGTGCGTTTTATTCTTCACTAGATGCAGATAGCACAAATCCCGAAGGAAAATTAGAAGAAGGTGCTTTTTATGTTTGGCAAAAAGAAGAACTTAAAACTCTTTTAAAAGACGACTTTAACTTATTTTCAGATTATTACAACATCAATAATTATGGACTTTGGGAACACAGTAATTATGTGCTTATAAGAAACGCTGACGCTGCAGCTATTATTGATAAGTATAAGATAACAAAAGAAGATTTAGATAGCAAAATAAAGAATTGGAAAAAAACACTGTTAGACATTAGAAACAAGCGGGCAAAACCAAGATTAGACGACAAAACATTAACCTCATGGAATGCCCTCATGCTTAAAGCTTATGTGAATGCCTATAGTGTGTTTAATGCTAAAAGCTACCTACATGCTGCAGAAAAAAATGCTGCTTTTATAAAAGAAAATCAACTTCGTAAAGACGGCGGATTAAATCATAGTTATAAAAACGGAAAAAGCACCATTAATGGCTATCTTGAAGATTATGCAGCAACCATTGATGCTTATTTAGCACTTTATGAAATTACTCTAAGTGAAAAATGGTTAACCACGGCTAAAGACTTAACCGATTATACCTTCATTCATTTTTTTGATAGCACTAGTAAAATGTTCTTTTTTACCTCCAATTTAGATAGTGATTTAGTTTCAAGAAGTATTGAATATCGTGACAATGTAATCCCTGCAAGCAATTCTATTATGGCAAAAAATCTGTTTAAATTATCACATTATTTCGATAATGACCACTATAGAAATACTGCTGTAACTATTTTAAACAATGTAAAACCCGAAATACAGGAGTCTCCTTCTGGTTATTCAAACTGGTTAGATTTAATGATGAATTACACCCACCCTTATTATGAAGTGGCAATTGTTGGAAAGGATGCAAAACAAAAAATATTAGAATTAAATAAAACTTACTTACCCAATAAATTAATTGCTGGCAGTATCTCCGAAAATAATTTACCTCTGTTAGAAAACCGGTATAACCCAAATACCACTTTAATTTATGTTTGTGTAAACAGAGCTTGTAAACTACCTGTATCGGAAGTTAAGCAAGCTATTAAATTTTTAAAAGAATGACATATTTAATAATCACTTTAATTGCTTTTGTAGCTTTAGAACACTTCTATTTTTTAATCTTAGAAATGTTTTTATGGACAAAACCCAAAGGCATGAAAGCATTTGGATTGAAATCGAAACAATTTGCAGAAGACACTAAGGTTCTAGCTGCAAACCAAGGCCTGTATAATGGCTTTTTATCAGCAGGATTGGTGTTTTCAATCATTCAAAAAGATATTCAAACAGCTGCTTTTTTTCTTGTTTGTGTAATTATTGCTGGCATTTATGGAGCTTACTCTACAAAACAAATAAAACTATTTTATGTGCAAGCAGTTCCTGCCATCATCGCTTTAATTAGTTGTTTTTTTGTAAAACTTAACTTTTACTTTACTGCCGTTTGCGTTTAAAGTTTTTAACTTTAAACATTAATAAATTATAAATACAATTATGAAATTTGAAAACGTTGACACTGAAAAGTGGATTGAATTAGGAACAGAATATGGACTGAAAATAATTGGAGCTATAGCGATTTGGATTATTGGCTCGTGGATTATAAAAAAAATTCTGAAGGCTACCCGAAAAGTAATGACAAAAAGTAGCTATGAGGAAAGTCTTCAAAAATTTTTAATAAATCTTCTAAGTTGGGGATTAAAAATATTGTTAATCATTACTCTTTTAGGCACTTTAGGCGTACCAACTACCTCGTTTGCTGCTATTATTGCCGCCGCAGGTTTAGCTATTGGTTTAGCTCTTCAAGGCTCTCTAGGAAATTTTGCTGGGGGTGTGTTAATTATGATTTTTAAGCCTTTTAAAATTGGCGATTTAATTGAAGCTCAAGGTGAAATTGGAGGTGTAAAACAAATAGACATTTTTACAACTAAATTAATTGGCTTGTCGAACAAAGAAATTATAATTCCTAATGGCGCTTTATCTAATGGTAATATTATTAATTATACCACCGAAGGCACACGCCGTGTCGATTTAGTTTTTGGAGTGAGTTATGATGCAGATATTAAGAAAACAAAAGAAGTTTTAATGCGTGTACTAACATCACATCCTAAAGTAATACAAACACCAGCACCTACGGTAAATGTTTTAGAGTTGGCAGATAGCTCTGTAAACTTTGCGGTAAGACCATGGTGTCATGCTGAAGATTATTGGACTGTGTATTTTGATGTTACAGAAAATACAAAAATAGCGCTTGATGCTGCTGGTATTGAAATTCCATACCCACATCAAGTAGAAATACATAAACAAGGTTAATTATGATTTAGGCTTTGGTTTTAAAGCCACAAAGTCTTTTAAATAATAAGGTTCAAAATAAGCGACATCTTCAAAGTCGCTTATTTTGTATTTATTATAAGCCAAAACACCCATCTCGCTTGCCGATGGTAATTTGTCTTCAATAAAAATAGCGTTGGGATGATTGATTAATCCCTTAGTTTTTTCAACACCATTACCAACAAAATAGACTTTACTTTTATTTAAATATTCCGTATAAGCATTTTCATCCAAAATTTCTGCTTCAGTTTCTCTAATTTCATCATAATTTGAATTGAATAAAGCCGCATACACTTCTAAACGCCTAGCATCTAGCATAGCTACAATAACACCATCATTACAATCTACTTGATGTGCTAAAGCTTCTAAAGTAGGTACAGATATTAAAGGTATATCTAAAGCAAAACAAAGTCCCTTAGCGGCAGAAACTCCTATACGCAACCCTGTATAAGAGCCAGGGCCTTTACTTATAGCAACAGCATCTAAATCTTTAGAAGTGATACCTGCTTCCTTTAAAATAACATTTATAAATACATGCAAATTTTCGGCATGCGAATAGCTTTTACTGTTATCTTCCTTTAAAATTAAAGTTTCTCCGCTTTTTGAAAGTGACACCGAACAATTGGTTGTTGCGGTTTCTATGTTGAGTATTATTGCCAAATTAATTGGTTAAAGATTTTCCCATGTAAAAGTCTAAAACTTTTGTCTTAAAAACAAAATCATACTTAGCATTTATTAAAGATGCTTGTGAATTCACTAAACGGATGCGTGCTTGGTCTAACTCAAACGACGTCATACTACCAATATTAAAGCGTTCTTGTGAATTTTCAAATGACAACTCTTGTGCGGCTAATGATTTTTTTGCAGCATCAAAAGCTTTAAATGCCGATTTAGCATCGGTAAATGCTCGCTGAATATTCGATTCTAAATTTAATTTGGCTTGGTCTAAATTAAGTTTGCTATTTTCTTCTTGAATTTTAGATTTGGCTACTGCTGTTTTATTTTGGAATCTTGAAAAAATAGGAATATTTACATTCAAATTAAAACTATGTGATTTTTGATTATTTAACTGATCCAAAAAAGCTGCTTCATTTTGGGTTAAATTTGTATAAAAAGCATTGGTATTAAAACCATACCCCAACGAGACACTTGGCAAATAACCACTTTTAGAAATTTCAGTACTCAACTCTGCATTTTCAATGTTTTTTTCGGCAATTTTAATCTCGCTTCTGTTTTCTAATGCATAGTTTAAAACAGGTAAAACACTGTCATATAATAATACTTCAGAAGGATTTTCAATATTGATAACCTCTACATTAAATCCTTCAAAAGGCACTTGCAGTAATTGTGACAAGGTTAATAAGGACAAAGTAACGTTATTTTCTGCTAAGGTTACACTCTGCGCATCGGCACTTAAGGTAGCTTCAGCATCATAGATATTTGCTCGAGGCTGTACGCCTGCATCAACCAAACTTTTTACTTGCTGTAATTGCTTATCACTAAACTCGTATTGTGCTTGGGCAGTGGATAAATTCTCTCTATTAAATAATACATTTAAATAGGCATTTACCACGTTTAGAGAAATATCATCCTTAATTCTACTAAGTTCTAATTGGCTAGTTTCTAAATTTAATTTCGATTGCTTATAGAGATTTGTTAATCGAAATCCATTAAATACTGTTTGGTTAGCCCCAATACCAAAACTCGAACTATGTGATGTTCTATCTACAATTACTTGGCTATCGCCAATATCAATTCGTTGTGTACCAATTCCAATATTATGACCCGCACTAGCGCTAACTCCTGGTAAAAAATTCCCTTTTGCTGCAATTATATTTTGTTCGTTAGTAAGTAAAGCATTTTCGCCTTGTTGTATTGTAATATTATTTTCAAGAGCATAGTTTACACACTCTTCCAATGTCCATTTTTTTTGTTGAGAAAAAGATGATATTACAAAAAATAAGACGCAAGCGAATAAACCATATTTCATATTGTTGTTACTAAAACTAGTTATTCTTTTTTTCATCTTCATTGTCTTTTGATGCTTTGTTCCACACTTTTATTTTATCTCCTTTTTTAACACCTTCGGTTATCTCAACATTTATACCATCTGATAAGCCTAAAGTTACATTTTGCTTTTTGTACTTACCTTCACTTTCTAATAGCTCAATAAAAGGTTTTTCTGTAATTCTGTTATATTGTAATAAGGCTTCTCTTATAGCTAAAACACTATCTTTCGCTTCGATATCTATTTCAGCATTAGCGCTATAACCCGCTCTAATATTGGTTGTGTTATCTAGTGTCACATTAGCTTTAACTGTAAATTGAACCGCACCATTTTCTTCAACACCTCTAGGGGCAACAAAAGTTAGTTTTGCCGGGAATTCTTTTTCGTTAATGGCCCCCAAAATAACTTTGATCTCTTTACCTTCTTTTAATTTACCTACCTCAGCTTCATCTACTTTGCCTTCAAAGATCATGTGGCTCATATCGGCAATTATGGCAATCGTTGTTCCTGCATTGAAATTGTTACTTTGTATAACTTGATCGCCTTCACGTACAGGAATTTCTAAAATAGTACCCGCAATTTGTGCAATAATGTTGGTGTTTGCCGAACTACCACCAGAAATAGACCCACGCTTTATAATTTGATAATCATTTTGCGCTTGGTTGAGTGTTTCTTTAGCTTGATTAAATGCTAATTCACTATTTTCAAAATCTTGTTTAGAAATAACCCCTTTTTCAAAAAGCGATTTATTTCTCTCATATAACACTTTAGCATTATCATATGACAACTTCGTTGAAGAAATTCGGCTGCTAGCACTAACCAAACTTTGCTCGTTTGGAACGACTCTAATCTTAGCAATTAAATCACCTTTTTTAACCAAATCGCCTTCTTCAACAAAAATTTCATCTACAATACCAGAAATTTGAGGTTTTAATTCAATCTCTTCTTCAGGGTTTAATTTTCCTGTTGCTACTGCTTTGGTGCTTATTGATGTGTAAAAAGGTTCTTCAACTTTAAAATCTTCAATAGCTTTGGAGTTCGCATCTTTAAAGTATTTTAATACAAATACGAGTAGTATTATAACGACTAATACTAAAATAATTTTTACAGTTTTGTTCATTTTGGTTATACTTATTATTTATTCTTCTCTTAATGCTTCAATTGGTTTGATGCTTGTGGCTTTAAATGCAGGAATCAAACCTATCAAGGTACCTAATATCACTAGTATAATAAGTGCTATAAACACCACTGCGATAGATACAGATGCATTTACAATAGCTGCATCTGGACCTTGACCGAAAGCGGCATCTAAACCAATTAAAATCCATCCCCCAGTAATTATTCCAAAAACACCAGCTACTATGGTTAAAAACACAGCCTCAAGCACTATTTGACGTTTAATTTCAAAAGGTGTTGCTCCTAAAGCACGACGTATACCTATTTCTTTGGTACGTTCTTTTACCGTAATTAGCAATATATTTCCAATAGCAAATACGCCAGCTATTAAGGTGGCTATACCGACAAACCATGTTAAAAACTGCATCCCTACTAAAAACCCTGTGACTTTAGCAAATTCTTTTCCTAAATTAAAACTCCCAAAAGCACGGGTATCTTCTGGGTGTACATTATTTAAATTCTTAAGTAATAATTTGGTATCTTCTTCTATTTGCTTAATATCGTATTCTGGCTTTCCAGTAATCATCATCCAGCCTATTCTATCACCTCGATTATATATTTGCTGAAAGGTTGTAAATGGAATATGGACATCAGTTGATGGTCCCATATTCATGTTGCTTACTTCAAAAACACCCACAACAATAAAATTAATACCATTAACTTCTATATATTTACCAATAGCATCTTCATTTTTTTCAAACAACTGCTTATAGGCATCTTCGGATATAACAGCTGTTTTTTTCTTATCATCAATATCATTCTGATTGATAAACCTGCCATGAATAAGTTTCTTTTTTTGTAGTTGATCTAACAACGGATAATCGCCTGCCATTTGAAAACTTCCCGAAAGAAAATTTCTGGTAATAGTAACCGACTGTTGACTTCTAGGTAATACAAACTCAATACCTTCTATATTTTCTTCAACTTTTTTAGCATCTGTTAATGTGAGTCTTACTTGTTTTCCCTCTTGAAATCCTTTAAACGGCTTGCTTGTGTTTTGTCCCCATACAAATACACTATTAGTTGCAAAGCTACCAAACAGTCTATTAAACGAGTTCTCTAAACCTCTTGCAGAACCTAGCAAGCCAATTAATAATAAAATACCCCACCAAACACCTACCATAGTAAGTATAGACCTTAGTTTGTTTTTACTAAAGCTATCAAAAACTTCTTGCCACGTATCTCTTTCAAATAAAAATTTAAACATGCTAGTCGTTTCTTAATGCTACAATTGGTTTAATTCTCGAGGCTTTTTTAGCTGGCAAATAACCTGCAATAGCTCCTGCTGCTATTAGTGTGATGGTTGCTCCAATTATTAAACTATTACTTACACCTGGATCTTTAATAAAATAGTCTTTTAAAACAGGTTCTACAAGTTCAATAACGCCAACACCAATCAATAACCCTACATATCCTGCAATAGCGGTAACAATTACAGACTCTATTAAAATAATAGACACAATAGATTTAGGTGTTGCTCCCAAAGCCTTTCGTATACCAATTTCTTTAGTCCGCTCTTTTACTATAAAAATCATAATATTACTAATGCCAACAACTCCTGCTATTAATGTTCCAAAGCCAATAACTAGAATAATAACTGTTAAACCAAAAGTCATTTGGCTTACTGCTTTAGTTCCTTCTGCCATATTACGAACTCGTACCGCTCTTTGATCGCTATTGGCTACTGAAAAACGTTCTTTGAGCCTTTTCGTTAAGGTGTTACTAAAAGCCAATGCCTCATCATAATTCATTTCAGGATTGTAAGTCAGGTTTATTTGATCTATATAATCGTTATTACCATAAACTTGCTGCGCCGTGGTTACAGGCATGTACATAATACGTTCTTCGTTATCGCCTCCATCATCGGTAAATATACCAACCACTTTATAAGGTATGCCACTCAGGTTTATATATTTACCTAAAGCAGTGGTTTTCAAAAACAAATCTTCTTCAATTTTTCTGCCAATAACAACTACTTTGGTTCTATTTTGTAAATCATTTTGATTGATATATCGACCTTCAATGACATTCGTTTTTTCAAGATATTGATGATCTGGATGTACACCCCTTAAACTATAACTGCTTTGTTCTCCTCGAAAAGAAGCTTGTATATTATTGTAAATTCGTGCCGTAATATATTCTACTTTGTTACCAAATTCGTCTTTTATATAGTCGTAATCTTCATTTTTAAATTGAATTTGTCTTCCTGATTGTAATCCTTTATTGGCTTTGGTAGTTCTACCTGAATTTATGAAGATTGAATTGGTAGCATCATCAACAAACGCTTCTGCAAAAGTGTTTTGTAAGCCGTTAGCAATGCCAAATAGAATGGTAAATAGTAATATAGCAAATGCTACTGTAAACCCAGAAAGCAAACTCCGGGTTCGGTTTTTATTAATACTTTGAAAGATTTCTCGCCAAAGATCTAAATCAAACATACTGCTCTGCTCTTACTTGAATTACTTTTTCATCTTCAATAATAACACCATCTCGTAAACGTACAATACGTTTACACATATTAGCAATGTCTTCTTCGTGCGTTACCATTAATATGGTTTTACCTTCATCGTTTAATTGCTGGATGAATGCCATAATTTCGTGTGAGGTTGTAGTATCTAAAGCTCCTGTAGGCTCATCGGCTAATAATAATTTAGGATTTGCTGCTAAAGCTCTAGCAATCGCCACGCGTTGATTTTGACCACCTGATAATTCTTTTGGTAAATGCTGCGCCCAATTAGCCAATCCTACTTTTTCTAAATGAAACATTGCAAGTTCTTGGCGCTCTTTACGTTTCATGCCTTGATAGTATAAAGGTAAGGCAACATTTTCAAGTGCATTTTTATAATTTATAAGGTTGAAAGATTGAAAGATAAAGCCTAAAAATTTATTTCTATAAACCGCTGCTTTTTTTTCTGTAAGGTTTTTAATAGGCAAACCATCTAAAATATAATCGCCCTCATCAGCTTCATCTAACATGCCTATAATGTTAAGTAAAGTAGATTTTCCAGAACCAGAAGATCCCATAATGGCCACCATTTCTCCTTCTTCAACAGAAAGATCAATACCTTTTAAAACGTGTAAACTAGAGTCTCCAATAGGGTAAGATTTGTGAAGTTGTTTTATTTCTAACATTGCTTTTTGATTGACGGTTAATACTTAGACTACAAGTAAACAGTTTTGTTACACTATACAGCCCAATAAAATGTTAAAATCTTTATTTTTTAGATAAACTATCTTTATAAGTAGCTTTAATTTATTTTAAAATAGCAGAAGGATTAGTTAAGAATTGAATATTTACTAGATACATCACAATCTATAATTAACTTTTTACTTTTACTTGTTTGTAATTGAGCATTATTTGTAAGAACCGCTTTGAATGTTTTTATATCATTTCTTCCCATAAAATATATTTTAGAATTATCTATATTCAATTTGATTGAATTAATATTCGATTGGTTTAAATACATTTCAGATTTTTTATTTGCCTTAATCTCAACATAACCTATTAACTTATTCTTAATATTTCCATTAAGTTTACTACCAATAAGCGTTACCAATAAACTATCACTATCAAAATTAATTAAATAAATGTTAGAATCTTTTTTTCCAACAATACTTTTTACAGACTTACATTTTATAATTGTGTTTGCAGATCCATTCGATTTTGAAACATATAATGTGTCATTTAATATTTTATACTCAGGTAATTTCAATATAGTATCTCTTTGAAAGAATAATGCAGACATTGTATTTACAGAATCGCTTTCAATTTGAATTTTAGCTTCAGGGTCTGCAACAATTACTGAAAAAGATTCTAGATTTACAGGTGGAATCAATTTTCCAGCAAAACTATAATTGTAATCTTTAGGATTGCCCGCTAGCCTAAGGGTGTATGCTTCTCTTGAATCTATGTATAACACGAGTGTCGCTATGGTTATAAATCCAAAAAAGGACAGTAATAGATATTGTGAAGTTTTCATCTGTTTATATTTATAGTTTTTTAATGGTTATATCACCTCGATGTTTAAATTAACATTCCTTGTGTGTTTTAAGATTATTTTAAAAATCTCGGTTTCATATTAGTCGTTATTTTTTATTTCAGAAATAATTTGTTGAAGATCTTTGCTATTCAATTTAAGTAAACGTATTTTTTCAAGTAAAAAGGGTTCTTCATTTTCAAAAAAATCCTTTTTCTCTTTTTCTTTAATTAATTGTAATGCCTTTTCTGCCACAAAAAAACCAACACCCCGCTTATTAATAAATATGTTTTCATCTTGCAAATAACTAAAGGTTCGCATCACAGTATTTCTATTAACTTCTAATTCTGAAGCTAAATCTCGTACAGAAGGTACACGCTCATTAGGAAGTAATTTGCCGTCGAGAATTTGATTACACAAACTATCTGCAATTTGTAAAAAAATACCTTTATTAGATTTAAATTCCATATTAAAGCTCTTTTTCTTTTAATTTAAAATAAGCTAATGGCAATAAAAAGAAGCTAGATACTATACCCATTATATAAATGTATAATTGAATATTAATAAAGTGTTTAGAAATCCTATAATCTTCTAAATTAACAGGGCTTCTTCCAAGGTCAAATTTTTCTGGAAAAAAGAACATTGTACAAACCATAAAAAGTAAAAAAACAAAAGCAATTGTAGCACTAAAACTCAATATCGTTTTAAAAAGCGCATACTTTTTAAAATAAGTAGCTCCTGTAAATAAAAAGGCTGCTAGTGTAAACAATCCTCCTAACGCCGCTATTAAATCAATCGCTTTTCTAAACCCATTATTACTGATCTTGAAAGCTTCAAATAATTCAAATTCTCCTACTTGTATTTTCAAACCCCATTCAAATAAGTTTGAAAAACTATCAGCTATTTTAAAATTAAGCCAAAATAAGGGTATAAAAAGTATCACAAAGCATACTATTCTAATTACAAACTGTATTAAAAATTTTTCAAACACGGATGCTGGAAGCATTAAATAACTAATAGCACTTTTTTTATTTTTTAGTAATGGAAAACTCGTGCCAACAACAATAATAAGACCTACAATAAAAGTAAAATAAAATAGCGGTAAATATTGATTAATTCCAAATCCATAACTTGAATTTGAGTTGGTTTTAATAAAAAAAAGATCGATACATATGAGTATTAAAAATAAACCAATACAAAATGATAAATATGTTTTAGTATAAAGCTTAATATCATATCTAAAAGCATTATTAAACCGTTTAATGTTAAAATAATTTTGAAACATAACCTAAAATATTATTTCTGTTTTGTTAGTAATAGCATTAAATAAAAGCTCTATATCAATACCTGTTTCCTCATCATTTTCAACAGGCAACATAACATTATACCCTTCAGGACATTTTTCATGATATAATACGTTGGAGAATGATAAGATGCTCGACACTTTTTTAAATTGAATTTTCTCTGTAATTTGAGTAATATCCTTTTCAAAAACAATATGACCTTGTTCTAAAACAACAATTCTATCAATAATAGTTTCTATATCTTTCACTTGATGCGTCGAGATAATTACTAATTGATTCTCTTCAATAGAACTCACTAAAATTTTTCTAAAAACCCTTTTGGAAGGAATATCTAAACCATTTGTAGGTTCATCCAAGAGTAATATTTTACAATTGGTTGCTAGAGCAAATGCAATTATAAATTTTTTCTGTTGTCCGTGCGATAACTTATTTAATTTATCTTTTTCATCAAGTTCAAATTCTAACATGATAGCACGCATCTTTTCTATATCAAAATTTTTATACAGCGGTACAAATGCTTGCATATAGGCATTAATAGTTAGTGATGGTAAAAACAATTCATCTGTAACTAAATAGATGTCCGATAAAAAATTGGGGTTTCGCTTAAAAGGCACATAGCCATTAACTTCTATATCTCCTTTTTTAGGACGCAATAAACCAGATATTAAATTTAGTAACGTTGACTTTCCTGCTCCATTTTTACCAAGCAAACCAACTATACTGCCTTCATTTTGTTGAAAGGTTAAATCTTTAAACAAACTTTTCTTCTTGCTATAAGAGTAAGATATATTTTTGGATTGAATCATAGCTTAATGTATTAGTGTACTATTTAAGTATGACACAAAAATATAATTTTATTTTGAATAACCTAGAAATTAAATTAATATTTTTCTAGTTACTCTTTAGTTTATTATACTTTTTATAAATAAAGAAACCAATACCTCCAACAAGAATGTAAGGTATAGCCATTAAGTAAACAATACCATCGTTGATACCCTCTGCAGCCGTTTGTCCTTCTTCACTTTCTAAAACTGCACGACACATAGCACATTGTGCATTCGTTTCTAAGAAGAAAAGAACAGAAAAAAGAAAAAAGAGAATTTTTTGTTTCATTTTAAACGTAATATGGTGAGATCATAACATAAACAATAACACCTGTTACTGCAACATACAACCATAAAGGAAAGGTAATTCTTGCTATTTTTTTATGCTTCTCTATGTTATTAGTTATGGCCCTAACATAGGTAATTAACACAAACGGGATAACAATAATTGACAATAAGATATGAGTTAATAAGATAAAATAATACACATATTTAATAGCTCCTTCACCTCCAAATTTGGTAGAATCGCTCGTCATGTGGTAAGCTACATACATCACCAAAAATAACGCAGAACACCAAATGGCAGTCGTCATTAAATTTTCGTGAAGGACAATCTTTTTATTTTTAATAGCAATAAAGGCAATTATTAGAATAACAGCGGTTAGACCATTTATAGTTGCATAAATGGGTGGCAAAAATGATAAGGGCTCAACATTCGGTATTCTAACACCAAATAGGATGGCTACCACTACTGGTATTACTATAGATAGTACTACAATTAACCTATTATATTTTTTATCGTCTAAAATCTCTCGTCCTTTATTCATTAAGCAATTTTTTAATATCCTCTTTTAAAGCACTTATTTCTTCTACTGTACCGTCATCGTCTACTTTTTCAGATTCTGAAACAATCCCTCTATAATAAATAATCGGGTTTCCAAATTCATCTTTTCGTGAACGGATAAATCCATCCTTATCTATTAATGCAAAATTCCCAGAATGTTCAAACCCACCAACAGCATCTTCTTCTTGGGCAGTGTAAAGATTAAAACCTTCGTTTGACAATTTATAAATAGCATCTTTATCACCCGTCATTAAATTCCAATTCGGGTTAGTAACACCATAATGCTCTGCATATTCTTTAAGAATTTCAGAGGTATCATAATCTGGATTTATAGTGAACGATGCCACTCCAAAGTTTTCAAAACCTTTGAATGCATTTTGAATTTGAATAAGGTTCGCATTCATTCTTGGACAAATGGTTGGGCAGGTTGTGAAAAAGAATTCTATAACATACACTTTCCCTTCATAATCTTGATTGGTGATTATTTTGCCATCTTGATTGATAAAAGAAAAGTTAGGCACTCTTTTAGCTGCTCCGTTTATTTCGATAAAAGATAAATCGGAAAGTTTTACTTTTTTACCGTTAGCAAAATCACTTCTACTCTCGTTTCTGGTGACATCATCATTAGAAATTCTATCTACAATTTTTGGAATGAAAATGATACCAAAAACCAGAATTATAAATGCAATACCTATATATGAATAATTATCTTTCTTCATCTTTACTATTTAAATCGTTTGCTCTTCTTGTTGACGAATCGAATTCACCCTTTCTTTTTTGTCTATATTCAGTAAATAAGATGCGTAAATCATCACTCATCTTATTTTTTATTTCGGCTACTTCAATGCAATTGTAAGAACTCAAAAGATAAGGAGCAATTTTCTTTGAGATTTCATTATCGGTTCTATCATCTAATCTCCCTCTTTGGTTTAAATCTTTATCTATTATGAATACATCGTTCGTGGCTAAATCACTTGTTAAACCGGTTTTACTTTTTAAACTAGTAAATACATCCTCAATAGCATCAGGTTCACCAAAAACAAAATGCCAAAACCTTAAATCTTCGTAACCACTAATTTCTGTTTTAAGTTTTTCAACAGCAACCTCTGTCCCTTTAGGCATTAAAATAACAATTTGAAATTTCTTAAAACCTTTAAAATTATCGTACACCAATTCTTTTAAATTAGAGGCTACAATACTATTATCTATGGGGTTTGAGCCTAAAAAACCAAGTATAGTAATATGGTCTTTTAAAACACTTTTTTCTTCGGACTCTGAAGTAAATTGATTAATTTCTAAAACCGATTGGTTTACGATATCAAGCGGGGTATAGTTATGCGTTGCGGGGTATAAAAACAACAAAAAAGTAACAGGAAGAAAGAATAAAATTCCTAAAATTAAATACCGACCTGCTTTTTTATAGTTCATTAAAAACCTGTTTTTAATTAAAGTGCAAAAATATATAAAGGCGGTTTAAAAACCGCCTTTATATATTTATTTAACACTTCGACTCCACTAAGTGCAGTCTATTTTAACTAGCTAAAAGTCTCTTTTTATATAACCATTATCATATACATCAAAAACGTAACCGCCTTCTTGTAATAAAATAAACATTAAGTATAGAATTAAAAAAATAGCTGTCCAGACTACCATACGTCTTAATGCCTTGGTTTCATCACGCATGTGCATAAAATCCCAAGTAATATAATACGCTTTTACTAAAGTAAGTATAATGAATATCCAGTTAAGAGCTTTCATTCCTAATACATGCCCCATTAAAACTTCTGGCTTATATATACCCAACACTACCTCTACTGCTGTAATAATGGTTAAAAAGATTAAAACACCCCAAATTTTTTGAGTATTTGATTTAAACTTTACTAAACCCCTAAATATTTCTAATTTATGTGCGTGTGCCATTTTTAATATATTATTCTTTATTAAACTAGGTAGAAGAATGTAAATACAAATACCCAAACTAAATCTACAAAGTGCCAGTATAACCCCACTTTTTCAACCATTTCGTAACTTTTTCGTTTTTCATAAGTTCCTAATATCACATTAAAGAAAATAATGATATTAATTATAACTCCTGAAAATACGTGAAAACCGTGAAATCCTGTGATGAAGAAAAAGAAATCTGCAAATAATGGTGAGCCATATTCGTTTTCCTTTAAATTAGCCCCTTCAACCACGTGCTTTCCATTTGCTTTTAACTGCTTTAAAGATTCTGCTCTGGTAAGCACCGTTTTGTGACCATGCTCATTAAGTATTTGAGTTCTTACCAAAACATTCTCATGTTTCTCTAAACCATGAATTACTTCTTCAACTGTATAAGTTGGCAAAGTTCCCTCTTTCACAAACCAAATACCATTTTTACGTTCTTGTTGTACACGTTCATGTTCTCCTACTTCAACAAAATCACGCAATGCTACGCGATGCCCTTCTGCATCTACAAATTGAAGAATATTTCCTCCTTTTGTTTGTACAGCTCCAAAATCTCCTTGTATGAATGTAGCCCATTCCCAAGCTTGAGACCCTACGAAAATTAAACCACCAATAATGGTTAAAAACATGTAAATAGTAACTTTAGCTTTGTTTAAGTGATGACCAGCATCTACCGCCAATACCATAGTTACAGACGACATGATAAGTACAAACGTCATAAACGCCACATAAATCATTGGCAATTCTTGACCGTGCAAAAACGGCACGTGTGTAAAGACCTCATCGGCAATTGGCCATGAATCAATAAATTTGAATCTTGAAAATCCGTAGGCTGCTAAAAAACCCGAAAAGGTTAAAGCATCAGAAACAATGAAAAACCACATCATCATTTTACCGTAACTTGCTTTTAAAGGCTCGTTACCCCCTCCCCAAGTTTTAACTTCTGTTCCAGTGTTTGCAACTGTAGTACTCATATATATTGGTTGTTTTTTAAAAGTTGGACAAAAATAATCAATTTATTTATCTTATAAAATATAAAAATAAAAAGAGATACACCCATAGGATGTCTATAAAATGCCAAAAGGTCGCTGCAAGTTCAAAACCAAGCATTTTTGTTGATGTATACTTTTGTTTAAAATGATTATAAATTACCACCAATAAACAAATTAACCCTACAACTACGTGCAAAATATGCACAATTGCTATTAAATAGATGTAAGACATGGTTACATTACTGGTTGGCCCCGTGAAATTATAACCTAAATCAATAATATTTTGAAAGCCTAAAAATTGGAAATTAATAAAAAGAACGCCTAAAATTAGGGTGGTAACTAACCAAAGCATCGTCATCTTACTATTATTACTTTTTAAAGATCTTTTTGCTAAAATAAACGTTACACTACTTATCATAATTATAACTGTACTAATTATAAAAGCATTTGGCAATTGAAAATCTTTTAACCAATCAGGTCTAGAACTGCTTACTACAAAAGCACTCGTCCACCCCGCAAATGACATGATTAGTGAAATGATACCAAACCAAAGCATCATTTTTTTAGCTCTATTATGTTTTTCTTCTAAAGTACCTTGTGTTAAATCCATGATTATCTAATAAATTTATCTATTACGTACACAATTTGCACCAATGTAATATATGAAACACTTGCTAACATAAGTTGTTTTGCTGCTTTCTCGGTCATGTCTTTAAACAATCGAATGGCGTAATACAACATGCCTAAACCTAATATAAAAACTAAAATGGCTGCAACTATTGATAATTTTAAACTACCCGTAAATCCAAAAACGGGAATGATAGATACCAACAACGTCCAAATAGTATACATAATAGTTTGTACTGCCGTTCCTTTATCTTGTTTTCCTGTTGGCAACATAAAAAAACCACCTTTTTTATAATCTTCAAACAAAAACCAACCTATAGCCCAAAAATGCGGAAACTGCCAAAAAAATTGTAAGGCGAATAAAGTGCCTGGTTCTATACCAAAATCATCGGTAGCTGCTACCCAACCCAACATAAACGGAATAGCGCCAGGAATCGCCCCAACAAAAACAGACAAAGGCGTCTTGGTTTTTAAAGGCGTATAAACACATGTGTATAAAAATATAGAAATAGCACCAAACATAGCCGTTTGCTTGTTGATAGTATATAAAATAATTATACCTAAAAGTGTAAAAATTGATGCGATTATAAAGGCAGTGGTAACACTCATCCGTCCCGCAGGAATAGGTCTATTCTTAGTGCGATCCATTAAGGCATCCAAATCTTTTTCAATAATTTGGTTGAAGGCGTTTGATGCACCTACCATAAAGTAGCCGCCAAATGCGAGTAAAGTCAAAGTTTTAAAATCAACTGTATCAACACCCAATAAATATCCTGCAAGCGACGAAAACACCACACTTAATGCCAATCGCATTTTGGTGATTTCCTTAAAATCTGAAATTACAGAAGGTGCTGTTACCGACGTTTTTAAATTGCTCAATAGTATATTTACTTAACCGCTTAATATAGCGAGTGCAAAGATACTTTATTAAAGCATTTTGAGCAATGCTTTTTATTGGTAATTTATTTAAGAAATAAATACTGTTTATTTGGGCGTGCCCTTTACAGGTCGGGCTATTCGTTGCAAGTCCTCACTCCTTCGTCGTTGCGGGCTTTCCACTGCTATCCCTCACGCAAAAGCAGATTCAAATGAAATTTAATATCACAAACTCAATAAAGACGTACTGAGTGATTTTTTAAAGACTAATTTAACTTAAACCTGACATCTACGTTTGTTAATTCATTTAACAACTCTTGCGACACTCTTACCTTTTGCTTTCTGCTAGGCATTTGTAGTTTTATTTTTTCTTTACTATCATAAACTACAAAATTAAGCATTTGGCTACCTGGATGCATGTGTAACAATTCATGAAGTTTTGCTATTTTTGATTCTTTTAAATCATTAATATCAATTTGAATGGATAATTTTTTGGCATAATTCTCCATCACATCATGTAACAATTGGAAACTATTAAATTGCAGTCGTGGGTCACTTTTTTTACCTGTATCTTTATTTACCCAACCTTCTCTTATAAACGATTTAACAAAAACGAAATTATTCTGCATTAAAAAATGCCTAAACTTTAGGTACTCTTCACCAAAAATGCGAAATTCAAAACTATCGGTATAATCTTCAACAGTAAACATAGCCCAACCTTTACCTTGTTTGCTCACACGATGCTGTACCTCGGTAACGACACCTCCAAAAACCATTTCTCTATTAACATACATTTCCAAATCTCTAAATAATGCCAAATTTGCATTACAAAAAGTCGTCATTTCAATTTTAAAATCATCTAATGGATGCCCCGAGATATAAATACCCACCACCTCTTTTTCGCGAGCTAATTTCCCCATAGTACCCCACTCTTCACATGGTGGCACTTCAGGCTCGGCTATTTGCACATCACTAGCGTCTCCAAACAGACTTACTTGCGCGGAGTTTTCATTTTCTTGATGTTTATTTCCATAGCGAATGGCTTTTTCTAAAAAAGTAATACCATCACCATCATCATGAAAATATTGTGCACGGTGTGTTGTACCAAAACCATCAAACCCCCCTGCCAAAGCTAAATTTTCGAATGCTTTTTTATTTGCAGCTCGTAAATCAATACGTTTCGCTAAATCGAAAATAGATTTATATGGACCATCTTTTTTTCGGTTATCAACTATAGTAATAACCGCTCCATGACCAACACCCTTTATAGCGCCCATTCCAAAACGCACCGCATTATCTTTATTTACAGAAAACTTATAAAACGATTCATTCACATCAGGACCTAAAACATCCAGTTTCATACGTTTACATTCTTCCATAAAAAACGTTACCTGCTTGATATCGTTCATGTTATTAGAGAGCACAGCAGCCATATACTCTGCTGGATAATGCGCCTTTAAATAGGCTGTTTGGTAAGCAATCCAAGCATAGCATGTAGAATGCGATTTATTAAAGGCATAACTCGCAAAAGCTTCCCAATCTTTCCAGATTTTCTCTAGTATTTTAGCATCATGACCATTAGCACTCGCCTGCTCCACAAATTTAGGTTTCATTTTATCGAGTACCGCAATTTGCTTTTTTCCCATCGCCTTTCTCAATACATCAGCTTCACCCTTTGTAAACCCTGCTAGTTTTTGAGATAATAACATCACCTGCTCTTGATACACCGTAATACCATAAGTTTCCTTCAGGTATTCTTCCATGGCATCTAAATCATATTCTATAGGTTCATCTCCATGCTTTCGACGTGTAAAACTTGGAATATATTCCATAGGCCCTGGACGGTACAAAGCATTCATGGCAATTAAATCTTCAAAAACAGTAGGCTTTAATTCTTTAAGGTGTTTTTGCATCCCAGGCGATTCATATTGGAACACACCAACGGTTTCTCCTTTTTGAAATAACTCATACGTCTTTTCATCATCTAACGGAAAAGTATCGGGATCTAATAAAATATCATGTTTTGCTTTAACAATTTTAACAGTGTCTTTTATTAATGTTAATGTTTTTAACCCCAAGAAATCCATTTTCAATAACCCCGCTTCTTCGACCACCGAATTGTCGAATTGGGTCACATATAAATCGGAATCTTTAGCCGTCGCCACTGGCACAAACTTGGTGATATCATCTGGCGTAATGATAACTCCACATGCGTGGATACCTGTATTACGCACCGAACCCTCTAATATTCTTGCTAGGTTTACGGTTTCTGCTTCTAAATCGCTTCCTTCAGAAATATTTAAAAGCTGATTGACTTTTTCTAAATCTTCCGCTCTAAACTTACTCCCCAACTCCTTTTCACTTAAACCGAAAATTTTACTCAGTTTAGACATGGTTGGAATTAACTTCGCAATTCTATCGGCATCAAACAAAGGCAAATCCAAAACACGTGCGGTATCACGTATAGAAGATTTTGCAGCCATTGTACCATAGGTTATAATTTGTGCTACTTGATTACTTCCATATTTATTGATTACATAATCCATCACACGACTTCTGCCCTCGTCATCAAAATCGATATCAATATCGGGCATACTTACACGGTCTGGATTCAAAAAACGCTCAAAAAGTAAATCGTATTTAAGCGGATCTATATTGGTAATCCATAAACAGTAGGCCACTACGGAACCTGCCGCAGACCCACGACCAGGACCTACAGAAACATCCATATTCCGAGCTTCACGTATAAAATCTTCGACAATTAAAAAATAACCCGGATATCCTGTATTTTGAATAACATCTAACTCAAAATCTAAACGTTCTATAACTTCTTCTGAAAGTTCTTTGCCATAACGCTTTTTAGCCCCTTGATACGTTAAATGACGCAAATAGGCATTTTCACCACGTTTGCCACCATCTACTAAATCTTCTTCTTTTCTAAACTCATTTGGAATATCAAAAGCGGGTAATAAAACTTCACGGGCCAACTCGTAGGCTTCTACTTTATCAACCACTTCTTGAATATTACTTATCGCTTCTGGAACATCCTTGAAGAGTGATTTCATCTCTTCTGAAGACTTAAAATAATAATCTTGATTAGGTAATCCGTATCGATATCCACGACCACGACCAATTGGTGTCGCTTGCTTTTCCCCATCTTTTACACAAAGCAAAATATCGTGTGCGTTGGCATCTTCTTTTTTACAATAATAAGTATTATTACTGGCGACTAATTTAACGTCATGTTTTTTTGAAAGTTCTATTAAAACAGGGTTTACACGGTTTTCGTCTTCCTGATTATGTCGCATTAACTCAATATACAAATCGTCTCCAAACTGTTCTTTCCACCAAAGTAAAGCTTCTTCGGCTTGATTTTCACCTACATTTAAAACCTTACTTGGTACTTCTCCATATAAATTACCCGTTAGAACAATTAAATCTTCTTTATATTCTTCAATAAGTTTTTTATCGATTCTGGGTAGATAATAAAACCCATTAACAAAGGCATGAGAAGATAGTTTTGCCAAATTATGATAGCCATTTTTATTTTTAGCTAAAAACACAATCTGGTAACCATTATCTTTTCTGGTTTTATCTGTATGATCTTCACAAACAAAAAATTCGCAACCAATGATTGGTTTAATTTCTACAGCAGTTGGCAACTCCCCTTTTTCAATAGCTGCGTTATTTTTAGCTTTTACACCTCTGTTATGATTACTAACTGCTTTTACAAAATGAAAAGCCCCCATCATATTAGCATGATCTGTTAAAGCTACTGCAGGCATGCGATGCTCTGCTGCCGAAGCGACCAAATCAGCAACACTAATAGTAGATTGTAATACCGAAAATTGTGAATGATTATGCAGATGCACAAAATCAACTTCCTTTAAATCGGATATATTTTGTTTAATTTCTTCGGTAGAAATCACATCCTCTTGAACGTTTTTTATTCGTTCAAGAATTTTAGCACTTTCTTTTTTAAGGTTGATATGTTTTAAACCTATAAGCTGAATTTCCGTGGGATTCGCCTCTTTAAACGACTTAAAATAATCTGGCTGAACATCTAGCTCTTCTTTGGTGTATTCCTCTAAACGAATCAGTTCTAAAAAGCATCGAGTTGTTGCTTCCACATCGGCAGTGGCATTGTGCGCTTCAGAAAAAGGTACATTAAATAAAAATTGGTGTAACTCGGTAAGAGTAGGCAACTTAAATTTCCCATAACGGCCGCCTGGAATTTGGCATAAACTAGCTGTATGTTCAGTACAAGTATCTAAAACTGGGAGTTCTTGCAATGGGTTTGCTACATCGCCACGTACAAATTCGGCTCCCATAATATTCAGGTCGAACTTCACATTTTGTCCCACAACAAATTTAGTTCTATTTAAAACCTCATTAAATTTTTCTAAAACTTCAGCCAATGGAATACCCTGTTCTTGCGCTAATTCGGTAGAAATACCATGAATTTTTTCAGCATCATAAGGAATGTTAAATCCATCTGGTTGTACCAAATAATCTTGATGTTCTATATAATTTCCCAATCCATCGTGTAATTGCCATGCTATTTGAATACAACGAGGCCAATTATCGGTATCAGTTATGGGTGCATCCCAACGTTTCGGCAATCCAGTGGTTTCTGTATCGAAAATTAAGTACATTATTTTGCTTAGATGTTTGTTGTTAAGTCGTTTATAATTTTCAAACGAAGTTTATAAAAATACAGAATTATATCGCTTTTAAAAGTTAAAGTTACAAAGAGTTTTAAACAAAAAGTTAGTGATTAAATTCATTAAAAAAATACTATTTTTGAATTTATTAAAATAGGTACTATGAAAATCAGACTATTATCTCTAAGTTTTTCTTTCTGCTTCTTGAATTGCTTCGCACAAAATATCCCCCTGTATATTGGCACTTATACCGATGGTCACAGCGAAGGTATTTATAAGTTGCAATTCAATTTAAAAACAGGAGAGCTTAGCCGTTTACAATTAGCAATAGCCACTGAAAACCCTTCATTTATAACATACTCACCAAACAAAAAATATTTATACG
The DNA here is from genome assembly GCF_031128465.2 of Mariniflexile litorale. Taxonomy (GTDB): domain Bacteria; phylum Bacteroidota; class Bacteroidia; order Flavobacteriales; family Flavobacteriaceae; genus Mariniflexile; species Mariniflexile litorale. The sequence continues at coordinate 1,271,174 of NZ_CP155618.1, forward strand.
CTGTTAGCGAAAGTCTTGGAGGCTCAGTTTCTTCTTTTAAAATTCAAGAAAATGGCTTGTTAAAATTTTTAAACAAAGTAAGTAGTAATGGAACGGGGCCTTGCCATATTTCATTAAATAAACAGGGAAACAAAGCTGTTGTTTCAAATTATAGAGGAGGTAGTGCATCCATTTATAGTATCGCTAGAGACGGAAAACTAAATGAAGCCTCTCAAATTTTTGATTATAACACCACAGATATAATATCACATGCACATTCCGCACAATTTTTTAGAGACGAATTATATATAGCCGACCTAGGCATGAATGCTCTTTACCAATACAAATTAAAAAACAACAATTATGAATTGGCAACGCCATCCATTTTTAAAACTACAGAAAACCTAGGGCCAAGGCATTTTGCTTTAACTAAAAACGGACAATTCATTTATATTATTAATGAACACGGAAGCTCTGTGACTTCGGTTAAAAAAACAGCTTCTGGTTTTAAACAGATTGACTACGATTCTACTTTAGACGAAAATTACCAAGGAAAAAATTCTTGTGCCGATATCCATTTATCTAAAAACGAACATTATTTATATGGCTCTAACCGCGGTGAAAATTCCATCGTCGTTTTTAAAAGAAATAAATTTGATGGTACCATTGAAAAAATTCAAACAGTACCTGTTCATGGCGATTGGCCAAGAAACTTCACGCTAGATCCATCTGGAAAATTTTTATTAGTGGCCAATCAAAAAAGCCGAAATATTTCTGTTTTTAGCATTGATACTTCTTCAGGAACACTCACATTTTTACACGATGTAAAAGCACCCACACCTGTTTGTTTGCTGTTTTAAAAAATTCTATTTCAAAAGAAAATAAATCATTGATAATTAGTAATAAAAGAGTATCTTTGCGCCCTTATTAATAACCGAGGTCGAGAACCTCATATAATTAATTATTATGCCAGTAAAAATTAGATTACAAAGACATGGTAAAAAAGGGAAACCTTTTTACTGGATTGTTGCAGCCGATGTACGATCAAAAAGAGACGGTAAATACCTTGAAAAATTAGGTATCTACAATCCAAACACCAACCCAGCAACTATAGATTTAAATGTTGATGGTGCTGTACAATGGTTACAAAACGGTGCACAACCAACCGACACAGCTAAAGCTATTTTATCTTACAAAGGTGCTTTACTAAAAAATCACCTTGCAGGTGGTGTTAGAAAAGGTGCTTTAACAGAAGAACAAGCTGAAGCTAAATTTACTGCTTGGTTAGAAGAAAAAGCTGGTAAAGTTGGTTCTAAAACTGACGGATTAGCTAAAGCACAAGCTGAAGCGAAAGCAAAAGCTTTAGAAGCTGAAAAAGCTGCTAACGAAGCTCGTGTTGCTGCTGCTGCTCCTGTTGTAGAAGAGGAAGTTGCAGAAGAAGTAGTTGCGGAAGAAACTGCTACAGAAGAAGCTCCTGCTGCTGAAGCAGAAGCACCTAAAGAAGAAGAATAAAAAAAATTATTTTTTATACTTTTAAACTCCGATAAAATTATCGGAGTTTTTTATGCAAAAAAGTTTCATTTTTGCATATTCCTTTGAAGAAAGGAATCTCATTAAATGTAAACCAAAAGATTTTCGCCTTCGCGGAAATGACAATTATTGTAATTGATGAAAAAAGAAGATTGTTTTTATTTAGGTAAAATTGTATCAAAATATAGTTTTAAAGGTGAACTTTTAATTAAATTGGATACCGACCAACCTGACTTATACGAAAGTCTTGACGCCATTTTTATTGAAGTTCGAAATACATTAATTCCTTTTTTTATTGAACGCTCACAGCTTCATAAATCCGATTTATTGCGTGTGCAGTTTGAAGATGTTACCAATGAAGCCGATGCCGATGTTTTAATAAAAAGTGACGTGTATTTACCTTTAGAATTTTTACCTAAACTAGAAGGTGATAAATTCTATTTTCACGAAGTTATTGGATTTACTGTTGAAGATGTAAACTATGGAAAAGTAGGTGTCATAGTTGGTATTAACGATTCAACCGCTCAAGCCTTATTTGAAATAGAAAATAATGGCAAAGAAATTCTTATCCCGATGAATGATGAATTTATTGAAAAAGTAGACAGAAAAGTAAAAACTATTTTAGTTAAAACTCCCGAGGGGTTGATTGATTTGTATCTGTAGTTTTCTAAATTATTAAAAAAAGAAAAGGCTGATTTTTATAAAAATCAGCCTTTTCTTCTGTTGTATCTATATTACACAACAAACTCTTCTTGTCGCTTCATCGCATTCATATGACTATAAATACTATCGCGTTGTTTTACCAATAATTTGCAGGTAGATAATGGTAAATTAATTTCTCTTAACAGTTCGTTGTATTTTTCAATACTTGATCTTTTCAAACTATAAACTTCTTCTATTAAATCGTTTTCAATATTTAATAAAAAGTAATCTTTAAAATTCGTCAAAATTCTATCAAAATAACTACTTAACACCCCAAATTCTTTGGGTTTACCGTTTAATTTTACAATTTCTGCTCTCAACTGTCTACCGAATTCATTTCTCTCAAAACCTCTTTCTCTAAAAAATGCTTTTAAATTATCATCAGTAGCTAAATCAAGGGCCTCTAAATAAACTTTTTCAGTCTCATAGTTCATAAGTAATAAACCATTGAGCTTTCCTAAAATTTTTTCTGAAGACTTCATACAAATAATCTTTAGCTTAGCACTTTCAATAAATTTTTTTAAGATGCGTATTGTTTTCACATCTATACTACAAAATTAATAACGTAAATAACACAAACTTATTTTTTAACACAGTTTAGCATATTAAGGTATTTATACCTTATTTTATTAAAATCATTATCACATCATATATGTCTAGCGAACCTTTCAAATTCAAACAATTTAAAATTCATCAAGATCAATGTGCCATGAAAATTGGCACCGATGGTGTACTTCTTGGTGCTTGGGCCTCCATACAACAGAATCCATTTTCTATATTAGATATTGGAGCAGGTACGGGTATCATTTCGCTTATGTTGGCACAACGTAGCAACGCTGAAGTTCTTGATGCCATTGAAATTGACGATAATGCATATGAACAATGTGTAAATAATTTTGAACAATCACCATGGGGAGATAGACTTTTTTGTTACCATGCGTCTTTAGATGAATTTGTTGAAGAAATTGAAGATCAATACGACCTTATTATATCAAATCCCCCATTTTATTCAGAGAATTACAAGTCTGAAAACCAACAACGCGATTTAGCACGATTTAACGACGCTTTACCTTTTGACCACTTAATCGAAAGCGCCTCTAAATTATTATCTGAAAATGGCACCTTCTCGGTTATCATTCCCTTTAAAGAAGAAGAAATCTTTATTAACCTAGCTGCTGCTTTTAATTTATTCCCAAACAGTATTTTACAGGTTAAAGGAAATCCAACTTCTGAAATTAAAAGAAGCCTTATCGAGTTCTCTTTTAGCGAAAGCGCTGTAAAAAAAGAAACTCTTATTATTGAAACGGGACGCCATGAATACACCGAAGACTACATACATTTGACAAAAGACTTTTATTTAAAAATGTAACAATAACATTGGAATTAATTAAATTTGAGACTATACAATGATAAATTCGTAAAAGAAATAAAGTATTTACTAATTATTTTCTTTTGAAATAATCATAAAACTCAAAAAATAATCAAATGAAACCAGATTTATTCGAAGCACCAGATTATTACAATCTGGATGATTTACTTTCCGAAGAGCATAAATTAGTTCGCGATACTGCTAGAACTTGGGTAAAACGTGAGGTTTCACCTATCATAGAAGACTACGCACAAAAAGCAAAATTCCCTATGCAAATTATTAATGGTTTAGCAGGAATTGGTGCTTTTGCATCTTATATCCCCACAAAATATGGTGGTGCTGGTTTAGACCAAATTAGTTATGGTTTGATTATGCAGGAAATAGAACGTGGTGATTCTGGTATTCGTAGTACCGCATCAGTACAATCTAGCTTAGTGATGTATCCCATTTGGAAATATGGTACCGAGAAGCAACGTCAAAAATATTTACCAAAATTAGCAAGTGGCGAATGGATGGGTTGCTTTGGTTTAACCGAACCCGACCACGGCAGTAACCCAAGTAGTATGGCAACCAACTTTAAAGACAAAGGAGACCACTACCTTTTAAACGGTGCAAAAATGTGGATAAGCAATGCGCCTTTTGCACAAGTAGCCGTTGTTTGGGCTAAAGATGAAAAAGAAAAAATACACGGCCTACTGGTTGAACGCGGTATGAAAGGCTTCACGACTCCAGAAATACACAATAAATGGTCGCTTCGTGCATCTGCAACTGGCGAACTTATTTTTGATAACGTAAAAATACCTAAAGAAAATTTACTGCCAAACAAATCTGGATTGGGAGCAGCGTTAAGCTGTTTAGATTCTGCACGATATGGTATTGCTTGGGGTGCTATTGGTGCTGCCATGGATTGTTATGATACCGCATTACGCTACAGTAAAGAACGTATGCAATTTGGCAAACCTATTGGTCAATTTCAACTACAACAAAAAAAGTTAGCTGAAATGATTACTGAAATCACCAAAGCGCAACTTTTAACTTGGCGTCTTGGAGTTTTACGCAACGAAAACAAAGCAACCTCAGCACAAATATCGATGGCAAAACGCAACAATGTAGCTATGGCTATAACCATTGCCCGAGAAGCTAGACAAATTTTGGGAGCCATGGGTATAACAGGAGAATATTCCATTATGCGCCACTCTATGAATCTGGAAAGTGTGATTACTTATGAAGGCACGCACGACATTCACCTACTAATTACAGGTTTAGATATTACAGGTTTAAACGCTTTTAAATAAACGGTTAAGTCGTTTTATGGTTATTTAAATTAAAATATGTGCTTCTCTTTAGGTGCATCTTTTTTATTGAAATTTATGTACATTTACTTCTATGCTTTCAGCCAGAAAAAGATTAGACAACGCTTATAAAAATGCTAAAATCATCAACTTTGATGATACAAGTAAATTTATATTATTCAGTGATTGCCACCGAGGCGATAATAGTTTTGCTGACGATTTTGCCAACAACAGAAATGTCTATTTTCACGCCTTAAAGCAATATTATGCTCAAGGTTTTCAATATTGTGAAATTGGGGATGGTGATGAGCTCTGGGAAAACCTCTCCTTCGAACCTATTTTTGAAGCTCATAAAAATGTGTATATGCTATTGAAGCAATTTCATAAAGAAAACAGATTACACATGATATGGGGAAATCACGACATGGTTTATAGAAACCCAAACTATGTAAAAAAACATTTATCCACATATTTTGATAAAACTTTAGGCATAGATGTGGATTTATTTCCGGGCATTGAATATCATGAAGGCATTATTTTAAGACATACCACATCGAACCAAGATCTATTTTTAACACATGGGCATCAAGCAGATTGGTGGAATTATTTATTTTGGAAATGGAGCCGATTTATGGTTAGAATACTTTGGAAACCATTGAATGTTATGGGAATTGCCGACCCTACAAGTCCTGCAAAAAACTATAGTGAACTGATAAAAGTAGAGCGCAGAACCAAAAAATGGATTATTGAAAACAATAATTTAATAACCATTGTTGGTCACACGCATCGTCCGCGTTTCCCAGAACCGGGTGACATTGCTTTTTTTAACGACGGAAGCTGTGTGCACCCGAGAAGCATTACAGGTATCGAGATTGAAAACGGGCAGATTTCACTTATTAAATGGTACATAGACACTAATGATGATGGTGTTCTTCAAATAGTAAGAGTATTGCTTGAAGGCCCTAAAAAGTTGATTGATTATAAAACAAATTCCTAGAAATGAAAAAGCAGTTGATTTATTGCGTTAGGGATAGCAGTGGAAAGCCCACAGCGACCCCGCCTTTTCGGGGGAGCGAGGACTTGGAACGTATAGCCCGACCCTTGTGGTAACGCCCTAATTATTCTAATAAAATTTAGATTATTTGATTATGAAATTCTTGCTTTCGCAGAAATTAATTAACTCTCTGGAGCCAATTCTACTTCAAGTCCGTTCATATCTGGAGTCATTTGAATTTGACATCCTAAACGGCTATTATCTTTTACGTCAAAAGCTTCAGAAAGCATAGCTTCTTCGTCGTCACTCATTTCAGGTAATGTCGTATCGCTCAAAACATAACACTGACAAGAGGCACACATAGCCATACCGCCGCAGATACCGATGGTACCCTCTGGAGCTAGCTCGTAACTACGCACTACTTCCATTAAATTCATAGCCATATCTGTTGGTGCCACTACCTCATGAGTAACTCCGTCTCTATCTGTGATTTTTATAGTAATATCTTGATCCATAATCGTAATTTAATAACATGACAAGTGCTGTAGCACCCTTGACAAATGCATTGCAAAAATAATGTTATTTGTATATTTTCAATTGAATTTAAGAGGTATTTTAAGATTGAATATTAAGAACTTGCTCTATTTGTGGCACATATTTCTTAATAGTCATTTCAACACCCGATTTAAGCGTCATTTGGTTTACGGTACAACCAACGCAAGCGCCTTGTAACTGTACCTTTACCAAGGTATCGTTATTTTCTATAGATAACAATGAGATATCACCGCCATCACTTTGCAAAAATGGACGAATTTCATCTAATGCTTTCTCGACATTTAGTCTAACTTCTTCTGACGTCATTTATTTCTTTTTAACTGCTGAACATCCAGCCATGGTTGTGATTTTTATTGCTTCGGTAGGTGGTAAATTATCATTACGTCTCACTACTTCTTGTACAACATTTTGTGTTATTTTTTCAAATGCTTGTTCTAACTCGGTAGCAGTTTGTAATGCTGCTGGTCTGCCCACATCGCCTGCTTCTCGAATGCTTTGTACCAAAGGTAGTTCCCCTAAAAATGGTACTTGTAAATCTTCTGCTAAATTTTTAGCACCCTCTTTTCCAAAGATATAATATTTATTATTGGGAAGTTCTGCTGGTGTAAAGTATGCCATATTTTCTATAATTCCTAATACAGGCACATCAATACTTTCTTGTTGAAACATGGCAACACCTTTACGTGCATCAGCTAAAGCCACATTCTGTGGTGTACTAACAACTACTGCTCCTGTTATTGGAAGTGATTGCATGATACTTAAATGAATATCACCGGTTCCTGGCGGCAAATCAATTAACATAAAATCTAATTCACCCCAATGAGCATCAAAAATCATTTGGTTTAAAGCTTTTGCTGCCATAGGCCCTCTCCAAACAACTGCTTGATTAGGCTGAGTAAAAAATCCAATAGATAGTACTTTTACACCGTAATTCTCAACAGGCTTCATTTTAGATTTTCCTTCAATATTAACTGCTAAAGGTTTTTCAGCTTCAACATCGAACATAATAGGAATGGATGGCCCATAAATATCGGCATCCAAAACACCAACTTTAAAACCCATTTTGGCTAAAGTTACTGCTAAATTTGCGGTAACTGTAGATTTTCCTACTCCTCCTTTACCAGAAGCTACTGCAACTATATTTTGAATACCCGGAATTGGGTTTCCTTTTACAACATTTACTTTTGGTTTTGCTGGCGCATCAACTTTTACGTTAATGGTTATTTTAGCTTTTTCGTAAACTTGTTCGTGAATGGTTTTTAAAATATCGACTTCGGTACGTTTTTTAGCTTGAAGGCTTGGGTTTTTTATAGTAATATCTACAATAACCTCATCACCAAAAGTCACTACATTGGTTACAGCACCGCTTTCAACCATGTTTTGCCCTTCTCCAACTACTGTAATAGATTCTAACGCTTTAAGTATATCTTGTTTGTTCAGCTTCATTGCACTATTTAGATTTATTCTAAAACGCAAAGATACTGTGAATTATTTAAAATTTAAAGCGATTGAATTGAAATGATTTATGCGGATATTGGCTTTACTTATAAATGGAGATAATTGTAAATTTTTATGAAATTAGGAAATAATTACAAATTCTCAGAAGGATTCCAAAACACCTTGTCAAAATCTTGAATTTGGTTTTCAACGACTTTAACACCTTCACTTTCTAAAAGCTGCTGCATTAAATTTGTACCATCAAAATGATGCTTACCTGTTAATAAGCCTTTTCTATTAACCACACGGTGTGCTGGCACATCTTTAGCTACCGAACCATTCATAGCATATCCAACCATACGAGCACTTCTTGCAGCACCAAGATAGATGGCTATCGCACCATAACTAGTCACTCTTCCGTAAGGGATTTGTTTAGCAACCTCATAAACTTTGTCAAAAAAATTCAATGTGTCTTGTTGCATACCTACATTTCTTTGATAATATTAATTAAGGTGATTATTGAAATCATACCAGTAACAGCTCCTATAAGGTAATTCATGCTTTTTTGCGACGTAATAGACTTATTCTTTATTCTATCGAAAAAAAACATATACACATACAGCATAACGAAAGTCCCCATGGCGGCTCCTGCCACATACGAAATGATACTAATTTGATGAAAATCCAACCATCCAAACGATGCGATGGTAATCGTCATATACGCTTGATAGGGAATGGGAAACACATTAATACTTGACATAAAAACACCTTGAAAAAAGCGGCTTTTTTTACTGCGTATTTCAGGTTCTGCAACTTCTTTAGGTTCCTTTTTTGATATAAATAAAAAGTAGATTGTTATAAGAACAAAAATAACGAATGCCACCCGTTGAAGTATGTCTACAATTTCGGAATGATGACTTAAATAACTTGCAAAAATAGCAGCCACATAAGTTTGTATTAGCACAATGGCGCAAACTCCCATAGAAAAAACAACACCTCTAGTATGTCCTTCTTTTAAGCTTATTTTTGCTGCAGTCATGTTTAATAAACCTGGAGGAACAACACCTACTAAAGCTATAATCAAACCTAAAAAAAAGATAATGGTTATATTCACAACTATTTAATTTTAAACCGAATATACGTTATTGGTTTATTTTGTTCCAAATACTGCGATTCGTAAAAGGTTTGAATACTTGTAACTTCTTCTGGACTGCCTTCTTGTTTGTAAACATTATGGTTAGCGTATAAAACCTCATGTCCCGCACCATGCAACAACCCTAAAGTGTAGCCATGCATAAATTCACTATCGGTTTTTAGGTTTACAATACCATTTTCTTTTAAGATTATTTTATAACGTTTTAAAAACTCGGCATTCGTCATGCGGTGTTTGGTACGTTTGTATTTTATTTGAGGGTCTGGGAAGGTAATCCAAATTTCATCAACCTCATTAGCTCCAAATGCATGATCTATAAGTTCTATTTGTGTACGCAAAAATGCCACATTTGAAATATTTTCTGCTACAGCTGTTTTTGCACCTCGCCAAAAACGGGCACCTTTTATATCGATTCCAATAAAATTTTTATTAGGATATTTTTTAGCTAATGCAACCGAATATTCTCCTTTACCACAGCCTAATTCTAACACCAATGGATTGTTGTTTTTAAAAACCGATCTATTCCAGTTTCCTTTTAAAGCAAACATTTTATTAACCAACGCATCTCTTGTTGGTTGGTATACGTTATCAAACGTTTCGTTTTCTCTAAATCTCTTTAGTTTATTTTTACTTCCCAAAGTTTATTAACTATTTCTTATTAATTATTTTATTTTTGGTAAAATTACGGAAATATACGAGAGAGTATATATGCTTATCTTTGATTTTGCTTTAAATATTATGCTAGGGATTACAGCAACATACTTTTTAGCAAAGTTTATTAAACAAAAAAATCCTTTTTTTTGTTAAAATAATACAAAAACAAACAAGGAGTCACTTTTTTAAAAAGATATATCAAAAGCCCAACTCTTGGGGTAACACCTTAAAAAAAATATGAAAAAACGTATTTTAATAGCACCTTTAAATTGGGGTTTAGGACATGCTGCACGATGCATTCCTATTATAAATGCACTCATAATAAACGACTTTGAGCCCATCATTGCTAGCGATGGCGTGGCACTTAAACTATTACAAAAAGAGTTCCCAAGATTATCATCGGTTGAATTACCATCTTACAATATTACTTATGCTAAAAACGGCAAGTTTTTAAAATTAAAATTGCTCACAGATTCTCCCAAATTACTAAAAGCTATTAAAGCCGAAAAAAAAGCTACTAAAAATATTATTGAAAATAATAATGTTTCAGGGATTATTTCGGATAATAGATTAGGAGTTTATAGCAAAAAAGTACCATCGGTTTTTATTACCCATCAATTGAAGGTTTTAAGTGGTACTACTACTTGGTTTAGCACTAAAATTCATGAGAAATTTATTAAAAAATTTGATGTTTGTTGGGTTCCTGATGTTGAATCCAGCATAAATCTAAGCGGAAAATTGGGACATCCAGATACTTTTGAAATACCAACAAGGTATATGGGTCCTTTAAGCAGATTTGAAAAACGGTACGCAACTATTGTAAACGACATTATGGTTTTACTATCTGGTCCTGAGCCCCAACGTACCATACTTGAAAACAAACTTTTAAGTGAGTTAAAAAACTACTCAGGTAAAGTGGTTTTTGTAAAAGGTATTATGGAAAAAGAACAAACTATTCAGATAATGGGTAACATAACCTTTTATAATTTTATGACGTCTAATTTGTTGGAAAAAACGATTAATGAAAGTGCTGTAGTTATATCACGATCAGGCTACACTACTGTTATGGATTTAGCTAAACTTAATAAAAAGGCTTTTTTAATACCAACACCTGGACAATTTGAACAAGAATATTTAGCGGCTAGACTTACGGAATTAAATTTAGCACCTAGTTGCAATCAACAAATTTTCACGTTAGATAAATTAAAAGTATTGAAGGATTTTACAGGTTTGAAATCTTTTGATTACGAAACCGATTTTAAAAAATTATTCAGCCTTTTCGAGCGTAAATGAAAATTCACTTCCAACACCAAATTCACTCTCTACATATATTTTTTCATGATGAGCTTCAATAATATGCTTCACTATGGAAAGCCCTAAACCAGAACCACCTTCTTTTCGTGAACCACTTTTATCGACTCTATAAAACCGCTCGAATATACGTGCCAAATCCTTTTTTTCAATACCCTCCCCATTATCGGTAACCCTTACAATAACTTTGTTTTTTATAAGGTTCTCAATACTTATTTCGGTGGTGCCTTTTTCTCTTCCGTATTTTATTGAGTTTACAATAAGGTTTGCCAATACTTGTTGAATACGTTCTTTATCGGCATTCACTAAAATGGGTTTTGAATAATCCGTGTCAAACGTAAGTGTGATTCTTTTTTTAGCTGCCTTCATTTCAAGCATATCAAACACATTTTCAACCAATTCTACAATATTAAAAATTTCAGGATTCAAACTTAAATCACCCACTTCTAGTTTGGTTATCATGTCTAAATCTTTCACGATATAACCGAGTCTTTCTACGCCTTTACTTGCCCGCTCTAAATATTTTTCTCTCAGGTTTTTATCGTTCATAGCACCATCAAGCAATGTTAAAATATAACCTTGAACGGTAAATAGGGGGGTTTTTAATTCGTGCGACACGTTGCCCAAAAATTCTTTTCTATACTGCTCCTTAACCTTAAGCGATTCAATTTCTATCTTTTTATCGCGCGCAAACTTATCGATTTCTTGCGTTAGGGTTTTCATATCAGTAGTTATAGTACCTTTTGTTATACTTGTTGATTCTAAAAGTGTCAAATCATCGTATATTTTTTTTACGCGTTTATAAATAAACCGTTCTACCCTAAATTGAATTACAATAAAAGAAAATAGATAGGTACTAATGGCCAGCAATAATATATACCCGAAATTAAAAGAATAAAAAACGTATAAAAAAACACTCGATAAGAGCGTTACATATATAGTTATATAAAGCGATGTTTTTATAGCAAACTTATATGATTTTTTAAATTTTGGTTGCATTATTCTACAAACTTATAACCAACCCCTTTAATGGTTTTAAAGCTTTCGTCTCCAATTTTTTCGCGAAGTTTACGTATGTGCACATCTATGGTTCTACCTCCAACTACCACTTCGTTACCCCAAACACTATCAAGTATTTCATCGCGTTTAAAAACTTTCCCAGGTTTTGATGCTAATAAGGATAACAATTCAAACTCCTTTCTTGGTAAGATAATTTCTTTTCCTTTTGAAGTTATTTTATACTCGTCTCTATTAATTTCCAAGCTACCAATTTTAAATGAATCAACAGCTTCATCTTCTTTAAAGCGTCTTAATAACGCCTTAACCTTACTCACCAATACTTTAGGCTTTATTGGTTTAGTAATATAATCATCGGCACCTGCATCAAAACCAGCCACTTGCGAATAATCTTCACCTCTAGCCGTTAGAAACACAATAAGAGTATTTTGTAAATCTGGATTTTTTCTAATTAATTCGCACGCTTCAATGCCATCCATTTCTGGCATCATCACATCCAGAATAATTAAGTTTGGAAGTTCTTTTTTTGCTTTTTTAACGCCCTCACTACCATTTTCGGCAGTAATTACTTGATAACCTTCATTAGATAAATTATAACCAACTATTTCTAAAATATCTGGTTCATCATCTACTAATAATATTTTAATATCTTTCTTTTTCATTCTTTAAAACAAATAAACGTTGTTTTCTTGAAGTAAAGATAAAACTAATAACAAGAATTTATTGAAATTTATTAATTAACTCAGATTAATAACATTAAGATAACAAACAAGTTACAGTAATTTAAACTTTCGTTAAAACACACATATCTTTAACAGTTTTTTGGCATCAAATTTGTTGTAATTTAGTACTTTTATAGCATTGGACGGAACTTATGAAAAAAAACTACATTTTAACTTTATTTTTTGCATTAGTATTTTTTACAACCCTCTCGGGGTTTAGTCAAAATAATGCAAACAATACTACGATTGAACAAAGCATAGAAGACTTATCTATCTATCCCAACCCTGTTACTAACGGTAAAACCTTTATATATATTACATCTAAACTTAATTTAACGAAAAAAATTGAGTTTTACGATGTTTTAGGTAAACAAATTTTCAGCATAGTTTTAACTGGTAAGGAATTAAATATTTCCAACTTAAGTAAAGGTGTTTATATTTTAAAGATCACTGAAAATAATATAAGCGAAACAAGAAAATTAGTAATAAAGTAATGAAATACCCTTTATAAATTTTTAAAGCGTTACCATTTGGTAGCGCTTTTTTATTTTATCTACTTTTGTCATATGATAAATACGGATGCTATTTTTAATATACAATCGGAAACCCAATTTAATGAATTGGCATTAAAAATTTTTAAATATCAATTTGAAAACAATCGTGTTTACAGATCATTTTGCGATTTATTATACAAACACCCCAGCGATGTAAAAACCATGCAAGAGATTCCGTTTTTACCAATTCAATTTTTCAAAACACATGATATTGTAAGTTCAACCGAACCTATTCAAAGCACTTTTACCAGTTCTGGAACTACAGGAAGCATTACAAGTAAACATTTGGTTACTAATTTAGAAATCTATAAAGAAAGCTTCAATAAAGGATTTCAAAAATTCTATAGTAACATTGAAGATTATATAGTTTTAGCATTACTACCATCTTACCTAGAGCGTGAGGGATCTTCTTTAATATACATGGTTGATGCTTTAATTAAACAATCTAAGCATTCAGGAAGCGGGTTTTATTTAAATAATATTTCAGAATTAAAAGACAAATTAATACGTTTAGATTCTGAAGGAAAAAAAGTACTATTAATAGGTGTTTCTTTTGCTTTGTTAGATTTAGTTGAAACACATCAGTTCAACTTAAAACATACTATTGTAATGGAAACTGGCGGTATGAAGGGACGTAGAAAAGAATTGATTCGTGAAGAATTACACCTCCAATTAAAACAAGGTTTTGGCGTAACATCTATTCATAGTGAATATGGCATGACCGAGTTACTAAGTCAAGCCTACTCTAAAGGCAATGGTGTTTTTAACACTCCAAACTGGATGCGTATTTTAACCCGAGATACCGAGGACGCTCTAAGCATTCAACCCAAAGGTAAAGCAGGTGGTATTAATGTGATTGATTTAGCTAATATTAATTCTTGCTCCTTTATTGCTACTCAAGATTTGGGTAAGGTTTATGAAAATGGTTCTTTTGAAATTATTGGACGTTTTGATGATTCTGATATACGTGGTTGTAACCTTATGGTGCTATAAGTTACAAACTGCTTTCCAACTTATTGTAAAACCAACTTTATGAAAAGTCTAATCCCTTTACCTAATCCCTTTATATTTACTTTACGCCATTATAAGCTTCTCACAAATTATTGATTACAACATAAATAAAGGATTTGCAGTAGATGGTTACGATGTGGTTGCTTATTCTAACAATCAAGCAATGGAAGGCAACAATATTTCATTACAAAATTTGATGGTGTAAACTACAAATTCGTTTCTAAAGAAAATTTAAATTTACTTAAGAAGACCCTTCAAAAATATTTACCTCAATATGGAGGCTATTGTGCTTATGCCAGGTACAAAAAGAGACAAAGTAGGTATAAACCCTGAAACTTTTGAAATAAATGATGGCAAACTCTACTTGTTTTATAATCCTTGGGGAACAAACACCTTCAAATTATGGAAAAACGAAAGCCCTGAAATATTAAAACAAAAAGCAGATAAAAATTGGGAACAAATAAAATTTAAAAAATAATTTATTTATAATGTAAGTTTTAAAATTGAAATACGACTATTTATAAACTATGAAAAAGAAATATTAAAGTTTTTGGTTGGTTATTTTAAAGCCTGAGCTCTCGCTCAGGCTTTAATGTTTTTTATACAATTCTTAAAATAAAATAATTCTTTTTACCACGTTGTAACAATACAAATTTATTATTAATTAAGTCTGTTGAAGTAATTACATAATCGTCTTTTACTTTTTCTTTATTTACCGATATAGAGTTTTCCTTTAAAGCACGACGCGCTTCACCATTCGATTTTAAAAACCCTCCTTTTTCAGCTAAAGCAGCAATAATATCTAATCCAGATTCTATATCTGCAAGGGCTATTTCAGTTAAAGGCACGCCATCAAAAACATCTAAAAATGTTTTCTCATTCAATTGTTTTAAATCATCACCTGTCGAGTTTCCAAAAAGTATTTCACTTGCTTTAATGGCATTTTCTAATTCTTCTTTAGAATGTACCATCGTAGTTATTTCTTCTGCCAAACGCTTTTGTAAAACACGCAAATGTGGTGCTTCATTATGTTCTTTAATTAAACTTTCTATGTCTTCACGGGTTAGAAAAGTGAAAATTTTAATATATTTTTCAGCATCAACATCGCTTGTATTTAACCAATATTGATAAAATTTATAAGGCGAGGTTCTTTCGGTATCTAACCAAATATTTCCCCCCTCAGTTTTACCAAATTTAGTACCATCTGCTTTTGTGATTAATGGCCATGTTAAGGCATATCCCTTTCCTGCATCTACACGACGTATTAACTCGGTACCTGTAGTGATGTTCCCCCACTGGTCACTTCCTCCCATTTGTAATGTACATTGCTTATTTCGATACAAATGCAAAAAATCATAGCCCTGTACTAATTGATAGGTAAACTCTGTAAAACTCATTCCTACTGCAGACTCTGAAGACAAACGTTTTTTAACCGAATCTTTAGCCATCATATAATTTACCGTAATATGCTTACCAACATCGCGAATAAACTCTAAAAACGAAAAGTTTTTCATCCAATCGTAATTATTCACAATAATAGCAGCATTTTCAGCATCACTATCAAAATCTAAAAAGCGTGATAATTGTTCCTTAAGCGCATCTTGATTATGTCTTAATGTTTTTTCGTCAAGCAAATTACGCTCAGACGATTTTCCTGATGGATCTCCAATCATTCCTGTTGCACCTCCAACAAGGGCTACGGGCTTATGTCCTGCCAATTGGAAATGTTTAAGTCCCATAACACCAACTAAATGGCCAATATGCAATGAGTCGGCTGTTGGATCAATACCTACATATGCCAAACGCATAGCTTCCATCAAGTGTTCTTCGGTTCCTGGCATGCTATCCTGTATCATACCGCGCCACGTTAATTCTTCTACAAAATTCTTTTTCATTTTTTTCAATTTTCACAAAACTAGGGCAAAGATAAAAATCAATGTATAATTCTTTGGTTTTAAAGATGAAAGTTTTAATGTTTAGAAGAAACGCTAAGCAAAAACCATTGACAAGACTAAATATTTACTATTTTAGTCGTATGATTTTAGTAACAGGAAGTACTGGTTTAGTCGGTTCGCATTTGCTTTACAGTCTAGTAAGTAATAACGAAAAAGTGCGGGCTATTTACAGAAGTAAACGCAAGCTAGATCAAGTTAAAAATGTTTTTGCTACTTATACAAGTGACTACACAACGCTTTTTGAATCTATTGAATGGGTACAAGCCGATATTTTAGATATTCCTGCATTAACTGAGGCGTTTAATGGTGTAACTTATGTATATCATTGTGCTGCTTTTGTATCTTTTGAACCCGACAAATACCATCTTTTAAGAAAAACAAATATTGAAGGTACCGCCAATATTATCAACTTTTGTATTTCAAATAATATAAAAAAACTTTGTCATGTTAGTTCGATTGCTACATTAGGAAAAACTCTTAATAATAATCCTATTACTGAAGAAACCGTTTGGAATCCAGAAGACGATAACAACGTGTATGCTATTACCAAATATGGTGCAGAAATGGAGGTTTGGCGCGGTACACAAGAAGGCTTAAACGCTGTAATTATAAATCCAGGCGTTATTTTAGGTGCTGGCATTTGGAGTTTTGGCTCTGGTAGTTTGTTCAAAAAAGCGCATAAAGGTTTAAATTATTATACCTCTGGTACTATTGGACTTATTGCTGTTAAAGATGTAGTAACGGTCATGATTCGTTTAATGAAAAGTAATATTATAAATGAACGCTTCGTGTTAGTTGCAGAAAATTGGACTTACAAACACTTTTTGCAAACTTTAGCACTCTCGGTAAAAGCAACACCACCAAAGAAACTAGCAGGTTCATTTTTGTTAAGTTTAGGTTGGAGGTTAGATTGGTTAAATCACCAATTAACTGGAAAAAGGAGACAATTAACAAAACAACTTACAACTTCTTTAATGTCTGAAACAAATCATAACAGCCAGAAACTTAAAACCGCTTTAAATTTCAATTTTAAAGATATAAAAGAAACTATTTTCGAGATCGGCGATTCTTATGTGAAACAGGATTAATTAAAACACCCTCTTCTTCTTTAATTTTCTTCTTCAATAAATCTTCAGTTAAAGTATCCTTTTTTATGCTTATATCAAGCGAATCTTTCACTTTCAATGCATTAATGGAATCTTCTACTCTTTTTTTCTGTTTTTCTTCTTCTTCTAATTTCCTTTCGTTTAAAACTGTTTTTAGCTTTTCTAAACTGTCTGAAATGGTATTATAGATTTCTTCGTAATCTTTTATATGGTAGGCATAATATGAATTACTTAAAGCAAATTGCAAGCTATCTATACCGTATTTTTCAAAAACGTAGCTATCAAACTCAATTCCCCGCTCTTGCATTTTTTGTTTATAGGCATGTGTAGCCGACCCCATTAATCTGGCATCAATTAAAATGTTTACCATCATTTTTTTGGAAATCAAATTATTTGGTTTTTTGGGACCACCAAAATTATTACATGCTACAACAAGTAAAACAAAGCTTAAATAGGGTATAAAACGTTTTATCATGATCTGTTAAAGGTTAATCTTTTAGCAGCTTTCACATCAATAAATTTAGAATTTTGATATACCAAACTACCATTTACAAAAGTATGTGTAATTCGTGATCGAAATGTAGTCCCTTCAAATGGAGACCAGCCACATTTGTATAAAATATTATCTTTATTTACTGTCCATGGATTATTTAAATCTACTAAAACTAAATCGGCAAAATAACCTTCTTTTATATAACCTCGTTTTTCAACCTGAAATAAAATAGCTGGGTTATGGCACATCTTTTCTACTATTTTTTCTATTGAAATTTTACCTTTATGATGCATTTCTAACATAGCAGGCAAAGCGTGTTGTACCAAAGGTCCTCCAGAAGGCGCCTTAGTATAAACGTTACTTTTCTCTTCTAAAGTATGTGGCGCATGGTCTGTTGCAATAACATCAATCCGATCATCTAGCAAGGCTTCCCATAATTTCTCCCTGTCTTCTTCTGTCTTTACTGCCGGATTCCATTTAATTAGTGTTCCCTTTTTATCATAATCTTTATCGGAAAACCATAAATGATGAATACAAACCTCAGCTGTAATTTTTTTATCTTTTAAAGGAATTTTATTGCTAAATAATTTTGTTTCCTTTCCTGTTGAAAGATGAAACACATGTAATCTTGCCCCTGTTTTTTCGGCTAATTTAATAGCTTTTGAAGATGATAAATAGCAAGCTTCTTGACTTCTAATTAGAGGATGGTATTTTATAGGAATATCATCTCCGAACTTATCTAAATACTCTTCAAAATTCTTTTTTATAGTAGCTTCATCTTCGCAATGCACAGAAATAAGCAACTTAGTACTTTTAAAAATTTTCTCCAGTACAGCTGTATCATCAACCAACATATTTCCTGTTGAAGATCCTAAAAATAATTTTAACCCTGCAACGTTATGAGCATCTACTTTTAAAATTTCTTCTAAATTATCATTTGTTCCGCCAAACATAAACGAATAGTTTGCTGATGATGTTTTAGATGCTATATCAAATTTTTCTTCTAATTTGTCAATAGTTGTAGTTTGCGGATAGGTATTAGGCATTTCAATAAACGAAGTAATACCACCAGCAATAGCTGCTTTACTTTCTGATTCAATAGTTGCTTTTTGTGTTAACCCTGGCTCTCTGAAATGTACTTGATCATCAATAGCACCAGGTAACAAATATTTCCCTTCTGCATCAATAACATGTACATCGGAAGATTTAGCACTTATTGAGTCGCTAACTTCTTTAATATACTCTCCTTCAATTAATATATCGCCATTAAAAATAGCCCCATCATTAACAATATGAGCATTTTTAATAAGTATGATTTTTGGTTTCATTTGTTTATTTTTTTATCTATTTACTTCTTAAATAGACTTTTTATTTTCATTGAAATAACTC
Source organism: Mariniflexile litorale (assembly GCF_031128465.2). GTDB lineage: Bacteria > Bacteroidota > Bacteroidia > Flavobacteriales > Flavobacteriaceae > Mariniflexile > Mariniflexile litorale. The sequence goes on from NZ_CP155618.1 coordinate 1,290,397, forward strand.
CAAAAATAGCTTCAGATATTATTCCTGAACTTAATTTTGACTCTCCTAATGTTCTATCTGTAAAAATTACAGGCACTTCTGTTATTTCAAACCCTTTTAAATAAGCTTTAAATTTCATTTCTATTTGAAAGGCATAACCAATAAACTTAATAGTGTCTAAATTTATCGTTTCTAATACTTTACGTTTATAACAAACAAAACCAGCCGTTGTATCGTGTATCCTCATACCCGTAATAATACGCACATAACGCGATGCAAAATACGACATAAGTACGCGACTCATAGGCCAGTTAACCACATTAACGCCCGTTACATAACGCGAACCTATAGCTAAATCGGCTTCTTGTACATGACACGCATGATGTAATTTTATTAAATCGTTTGGGTCATGTGAAAAATCGGCATCCATTTCAAAAATATATTGATAACTTTTTTTTAAGCACCATTTAAATCCATGAATATAAGCTGTTCCCAACCCAGATTTTAATTTTCTAACTTCTAAATACAACCTGTCTGGAAACTCTTTTTGGAGTTCCCTTACTTTTAAACTCGTTAAATCTGGCGAGTTATCATCAACTACAAGAACATGTATAGCATCCGACTGAGAAAATACCGCTTTTATTATAGCTTCAATATTTTCTATTTCATTGTATGTGGGAATGATAACAACCGTATCAGTCATTCTTTAATTTTAATGAAAATGGGTTAATTTTTGCAAATGTACATTATTAACAGTTTATTTATTTTAAATATTCCTTAATAATTAAATCATCTTCTAATATATTTATAATAATTTTACAGTATGCTTAGGGAAACAATATCAAACGATTTTTTTACTATCATGCTTGTGGTGGGGCTTATACTTATTGCTAGCGCTAAATTAACAGCTCCTAGACGGTTTAATGATTTTATTTCTGTAATAGGAAACTCGAAGTATCTAAAAATTTATTCACGAGAGCAAAAGTTTTTTGACAAATTTGATGCTTTATTGTTCACAAATCTTATCATTTCTCTGTCTCTTTTTTGTTTTATTTCCTTTAAATTTTTCACAAGTTCAAATACCATATCATCAGATATCATGTTTAAAACTTCTTTTGGTATTAGCATGTTTATTTTAATAAAAGTGTTTATTGAACGTCTAATTGGAAGTCTTTTTGAAATTGATACTATGATAGACCAATATCTTTTTCAAAAAATAAGTTACAAAAATTATTTAGGACTCGTACTCATACCCATCAACGCCTTATTGTTGTTTAGTTTTAAGCCTACATTAACCTTTTTTTACATAATTGTTTTTTTATTGCTTGTGGTGGTCTTAATCGGCCTATTTACTTCTTTCAAAGCCCATCAAACTTTAATAAAATACAACTTTTTTTATTTTATTTTATATCTTTGCGCACTTGAAATTGCACCGTGTATCATTTTGTACAAAGTAATCATTTCAAAATAGAAGAATTAACTACTGCGCCTATGAAAGTGAAAACCATTTTAGTATCTCAACCAGAACCTAAAATAGAGAACTCGCCTTATTTCGATTTAATAGAAAAACAAAAAGTAAAAATAGATTTTAGGCCTTTCATTCACGTTGAAGGAGTTTCTGCAAAAGAAATTAGACAACAAAAAGTTGACCTGAATAATTATACTGCTATCATTTTAACTAGTAGAAATGCTATAGACCACTTTTTTAGAGTTGCCGAAGAAATGCGATTTAAAGTACCCGACACCATGAAATATTTTTGTCAGTCTGAAGCAGTTGCTTTTTATCTTCAAAAATATGTGGTGTACAGAAAACGTAAAATTTATGTTGGAAAACGCAGCTTTTCGGAATTATCACCTTTAATTAAGAAATATAAAGAAGAAAAGTTCTTACTCCCTAACACCGATAAAGTGAAGGATGAAGTGCCAGATACTTTGAATGCTTTGGGTGTAGATTGGAAACAAGCTACTTTTTACAAAACTGTTATTAGCGACCTTTCAGATTTAGCTAATGTTTCTTATGATATATTAGTGTTTTTCAGTCCTTCTGGTATTGATTCATTATTTCATAATTTCCCAGATTTCAAACAAAACGAAACACGTATAGCTGTATTTGGAGATACTACAATAAAAGCTGTTGAGGAAAGAGGATTGCGTGTAGATGTTGCTGCACCAACCCCAGAAACACCTTCTATGACTATGGCCTTAGAAAAATATATTGAAAAGATAAATAAAGCAAAATAAAAAATATATAAGCTTATAAGAAAGGGATGATTTATTTTAAATCATCCCTTTCTATTTTTAATATTAAAATGCATAGCGTTGTGGGCCACCACGTCTAATTTCTTCACTAGCAAAAGATTCAAATTTTTTGAAATTTTCACGAAATGCATTGGTTAATTTAAAAGCTGTAGTATAATATGCTTCATCATCGTTCCACGTCGCTCTTGGGCTTAACACACTTGTTGGAACACCTGGGCATTCCCTAGGTTGCGCTACCCCAAACACAGAATGTATGTGATAATCATCGTAGTTATACAAGCCTAAATCGCCGTTTAAAACGGCATTAATCATGGCTCGGGTATATTTTAGTTTCATACGTGTTCCAACACCATAAGAACCTCCTGTCCAACCTGTATTTACTAACCACACATTAACACCAGAATCTTTCATTTTCTTACTTAGCATTTCTGCATATTTTGTGGGGTGTAAAGGCATAAAAGGCGCGCCAAAACAAGCTGAAAAATTAGGGGTTGGTTCTAAAACACCTGCCTCCGTTCCTGCTACTTTAGCTGTATAACCCGATATAAAATGGTAAGCAGCCTGATTTGGCGTCAATTTAGAAATGGGAGGCAATACACCAAAAGCATCGGCCGTTAAAAAGAAAATATTTTTTGGATTTTCCCCAATAGAAGGTACTTGGATATTATCAATATGAGTAAGTGGGTAACTAACCCTTGTATTTTGTGTAATAGAAGTATCTTCAAACTTTACAGCACCATTTTCATCTAAAATTACATTTTCAAGAATCGCTCCTTTTTTTATGGCGTCATAAATTTCAGGCTCGCTATCTCTTGAAAGATTAATAACTTTAGCATAACAGCCACCTTCAAAATTAAACACGGTATTTTCTGCCGTCCAACCATGTTCGTCGTCCCCAATTAAGCTTCTATTGGGATCGGTAGAAAGGGTAGTTTTTCCTGTACCCGATAATCCGAAAAAAATAGCCGTATCACCTCCTTTCCCTACATTAGCACTGCAATGCATTGGCAATGTATTTTTATATACTGGAAGAATAAAATTTAATGCAGAAAAAATACCTTTTTTAATTTCTCCAGTATAACCAGTACCTCCAATAAGCGCTATTTTTTTTGTAAAGTTTAAAATAGCAAAGTTATGCTGTCGCGTGCCATCCACTTCAGGATTAGCCATAAACCCAGGAGCATTAACTACAGTCCATTCTGATTCAAAATTTTTTAATTCCGCATCTGTGGGTCGTAAAAACATATTATAAGCAAACTGATTACTCCAAGGATATTCATTAATAACTCTAATATTCAATTTGTAATCATCATCGGCACACGCATAACAATCTCTAACAAAAATCTCCTTATTAGATAAATAGTCCGCTACTTTATCATATAAAGCATCAAACTTGGCTGCATCAAATGGTATGTTGATGTTTCCCCACCACACCTTGTCTTTCGTAATAGCATCTTCTACAATAAATCGGTCTTTTGGAGAACGCCCTGTAAATTCACCTGTATTAACCGCAAGAGCTCCAGAAGAAGCTTCAACAGCTTGACCTTTTTCTATCGCAATGTCATGAAGTTGTTCAGGGGCTAATTGATACTTAATTTTAGCATTTTTTATTCCATATTTTTCCAACGAAATTGTCTTTGAAATCTGGTTATAGTTTGTCATAATAGTAATTAAAATTATGTATTACGCAAAATTAATATATTATTTTTATATTTTTCTTATTTTAATGTTTAATTTTTAAGAAATTAACAAAAAGTATTACCCATGACATTATCAAAAGCAAACCCCCTATAGGTGTAATAAAACCAATTATTTTAAAATCAAAAGCTGTTAAAGCATTTGTTGCTAAGCCATAAATGGACCCAGAAAATAACAAAACACCTATTAAGGTTAAATAATAAATTCTCTTTTTATTTTTTTGTCTAATAAGCACTGTACTGCCTACAAACAATAATAAAATAGCATGGTACATTTGGTAGCGAACCCCAGTCTCAAAGGTTTGTTGTGCTTCTATAGAAATTAATTCTTTTAAACCATGTGCACCAAAGGCGCCTAAAATAATACCTATGATCCCTAAAATGGAAGCTGTAACTAATATTGCTTTGTTCATATGAATGTGTTGTTTATATACTAAATTGCTTATGATTTGAATTAATTTCTGCGTAATTACTTTATAAATATGCTTTTCCAAAGATTTTGATGAATGGTTCTGCAAAATCTGGTTAAGCATCACAATAACAAAAAACCCAAGCGTAGGCTTGGGTTTTTGATAAATGATATTTCTACTTTCGCCAGAATATTACATTTTCATTAACCAAGTACGCACATCAACTTCTTGCTTAATAATATTTCTTAAATCTTCAATTTTCACACGTTCTTGTTCCATAGAATCTCTATGACGAATAGTAACGGTGTTATTTTCTAAAGTATCATGATCTACAGTAATACAAAATGGTGTACCATTGGCATCTTGCCTTCTGTAACGGCGTCCTACAGCATCTTTTTCATCATAGTCTACATTGAAATCCCATTTTAAATCGTCTACAATTTGTTTTGCGATTTCTGGCAAACCATCTTTCTTAACCAATGGCAACACTGCTGCTTTAATAGGAGCCAAAACTGCTGGCAGTTTTAAAACGGTTCGTGTGGTATTATTTTCAAGCTCTTCTTCAACTAATGAATTAGAAAAAACAGCTAAAAACATACGATCTAAACCTATAGATGTTTCTAAAACATATGGTGTATAGCTTGCATTTGCTTCATGATCAAAATACTGTAATTTTTTACCTGAGAATTTTTCATGTTGCGATAAATCGAAATCGGTGCGCGAGTGAATACCTTCTAGTTCTTTAAACCCGAACGGGAATTTAAATTCGATATCGGTGGCTGCATCGGCATAATGTGCTAATTTTTCATGGTCGTGAAAACGGTAATTTTCGGTTCCCAAACCTAAACTTAAATGCCATTTCATTCGGGCTTCTTTCCAATGCTCAAACCATTCTTTTTGAGTGCCTGGTTTGATAAAAAACTGCATTTCCATTTGTTCAAACTCACGCATTCTAAAAATAAATTGTCTTGCAACAATTTCGTTTCTAAAAGCTTTACCTGTTTGTGCTATTCCGAAAGGAATTTTTAAACGTCCTGTTTTTTGAACATTTAAAAAGTTTACAAAAATACCTTGAGCCGTTTCAGGACGTAAGTATAAATCCATTGCACTTTCGGCAGAAGCCCCTAATTTAGTACCAAACATTAAGTTAAACTGCTTAACATCGGTCCAGTTTCTGCTCCCAGTTAATGGGTCGGCAATTTCTAACTCTTCGATGAGTGCTTTAACGTCAGCCAAATCTTCGTTTTCTAAAGATTTTGCCATACGCGAAAGCGTGGTCTTTATTTTTTCTTGGTATTCTACAACACGGGTATTGGTTGTAAGAAATTCTTCTTTATTAAAAGCATCACCAAAACGTTTCGCTGCTTTATCGACTTCTTTATCAATTTTTGCTTCAATTTTAGCACAATAGTCTTCAATTAAAACATCGGCTCTATAACGCTTTTTCGAATCTTTGTTATCAATTAAAGGGTCGTTAAATGCATCAACGTGTCCTGAGGCTTTCCAAGTAGTTGGATGCATAAATATTGCAGCATCAATACCTACAATATTATCGTTCATCTGCACCATGGCTTTCCACCAGTAGTCACGTATGTTCTTCTTTAATTCTGCACCATTTTGTGCGTAGTCGTAAACTGCACTTAATCCATCGTAGATTTCACTACTTTGAAACACGTAACCATACTCCTTTGCATGAGAGATTACTTTTTTAAATTGATCGTCGTTATTTGCCATAGTGCAAAAATAAAAAACCGTACCAAACTAAATGCCTTCTTTGTTAAAAATTAAGTGTGAATTTGCTTATTTTTAAATGCGTTAGGGATTGAAGCAATTGTTTGAGCTCTTTTTGCGACGGAAGAAGCAAAAAAGCGAGTGCGTAAAGCCCGACCCTTGTGGTAACGCCAAAAATTATTATTGATTTTATGCTTAAACCCATAATTGATTTGTTATTCCCAAAAGTATGCTACGCATGCCTGAACTTACTAAATGATAATGAAGATACTATTTGCGTAAACTGCCGACATGATTTACCTGTAACTAATTTTCATTTAGATAATGATGACACCGTTAAAAAAGTGCTTTATGGACGTGCAAATATTGAAAACGCCACCGCACTTTTTAGATTTGAGAAAAAAGGGCTCGTACAGCAGCTTATTCATGGATTGAAATACAAAGGTTATGAAACTATTGGTTATTCTCTAGGAAATTGGCTCGGTGGCGAGTTAAAAACCCTTGATAATTATAAAACGGTAGATGTGGTGATACCTGTGCCTTTACACAAAAAGAAGCTTATTAAGCGAGGTTATAATCAAGTTGAAAAATTTGGACAACAAATTGCTGAAGCTTTAGAAGTTGATTATAAAGACGATATTCTTATAAAAGTAACCAACACCAGCTCGCAAACTATTAAAAACAGATTATCTCGCTGGAACGATACTAATGAATTATTCGCTATAAAAAACTTAGATGCCATTGAAAACAAACACATTCTTTTAGTTGATGATATTATAACTACAGGTGCAACTTTAGAGGCTTGTATAAACGTGTTAAACAACGCAAAAAACATAAAAATAAGTATTGCCACCATAGCAATAGCCTAAAGAGTTAACCGTTATATCTTTAAAATTATGTAGGTTTGTAAAAAATTAAAATTGGTGATGAACAAAACCCTTTCAAGTTTTATTTTATTGATTTTTTTAGGCCTTGTTTTTGTAAACTGTGCCAACAGAGGAACACCTGATGGTGGACCAAAAGATGAAATGCCTCCTAAAATTGTAGAAGAACTTCCAAAGAATTATAATACTAATTTTAAAGGCAAGATTATTAAAATTTATTTTGATGAGTATGTTAAAATTAAAGACATACAAAAACAACTCATTATTTCTCCTCCAATGACTTACCCTCCAGAAATTACGCCGCTTGGAGGTGCTAGCAAATACATTACTATTAAAATTTTTGATACGCTACAACCTAATACCACCTATGCGTTTAATTTTGGAAACAGTATTACGGATAATAATGAAGGCAACCCCTATCCGTACTACCGATATGTGTTTTCCACGGGGAGTTATATCGATTCACTAAGTGTAAAAGGGACTATTGTTGATGCTTTAAAAAGACAACCCGAAACATTTGTAAATGTGGCACTTTACGAAGTAGATTCAACATTTACCGATTCTATTATTTATAAAAACCCACCTAAATACATTACCAATACACTCGATAGTGTCACTACATTTTCTATTGAAAACATTAAAGCTGGCAAGTATATGCTCATGGCTTTAAAAGATGGAAATGCCGACAATAAGTTTCAACAAAAAACCGATCAAATAGCCTATTACAAAAGCTTTATTACTGTACCCACCGATACTCTTTACACACTTAAGTTATTTAAGGAAGAACTCGATTTTAAAGCAGTACGACCGGCTTTGGTAGCGACCCAAAAAATAGCTATTGGCTATGAAGGTGATTATAGTAAAATGAAAATTAATGTAAAGTCTGAAACACCTCCCGATTTTGAACACCGCATTACTAAAGATGAAAAAACAGACACCCTTTACTACTGGTATAAACCCAAATTTGAAGCCGATTCTCTTATTTTAAACGTTTCTCATGCCAATTTTAATTTTGATAAAGACTATACTGTAAAAATTAGAAAACAAAAAAAAGATTCGCTAACTATTAAAACCATTTCATCTGGAGTTATAGGTCTAGAACAACCGTTTAAAATTCGCGGAAGCATTCCTTTTGTTAGTTTTGACACCTCCAAAGTTAATCTTATTGATAAAGACTCAACAAAAGTTAGTTTCGCTACTGAATTTGATTCTATTAACAATACTTACGCTTTCAACTTTAAGAAAACAGAAGCGAATAGTTATAAAATGCTTGTACTACCAGAAGCTTTTACTGATTTTTTTGATAACAAAAGTGATACTCTAAAATTTAATTTAAGCACGGGAAAAGCATCGGATTTTGGTTTTGTCCGTTTTACCCTAGTTAATGCAAACTACCCACTTATTGTACAATTAACTAATGAAAAAGGCGATGTAAGAGCTGAAAAATACACTACAAAACCAGAAACTATCGACTTCTTAAATTTACAACCAAGTACTTATTATATTAGAGTGATTCATGATGCTAACGGCAATGGCATATACGACACGGGTAGTTATCTTAAAAAAATACAAGCTGAACGGGTTAGTCACTTTAAAGAAATAGAAGTCCGTGCTGATTGGGGTTATCCAGAAACCCTTGAGTTTACTTCAGAGTAAACTTGTCTTTATCATCCAAAAACTTAAGTTTATTTCGATAAAAATTAATGTGATTCCGGTCTAAAGTAACCACCTCCACCTGCTCTCTATTTGGTTTTATGGTGGTTATGGCATTACCCAACACATCATAAACAGCCGAGTTACCTGAGTATTCATTTTGTTCTTCATCCAGTCCCACCCTATTTACACCAATAGTATAGCATATATTTTCAATGGCTCGTGCTTTTAGTAAAGTATCCCATGCTAAAACCCTAGGCTTGGGCCAATTAGCAACATATAACAGTGCGTCGTAATTTTCTACATTTCTCGCCCAAACAGGAAAGCGTAAATCGTAACAAATCAAAGGACAAATTTTCCAACCTTTATAGTTTATAATTATTTTTTCGATACCTGCTGAATATACCTTATCTTCACCTGCAAGCGTGAAGGTGTGTCTTTTATCATAAGTAGTAATGGCACCCGATGGTTCTACAAAAATCAGACGATTATAATATGCATTGTCTTCAGAAATAATAAGACTCCCAACCATTGCAGCACCTACTTTTGATGCTTGTTTTTGCATCCAAGCTACAGTTTTACCATCCATGGTTTCAGCAACTGTTTCGGCATTCATTGTAAAACCTGTTGTAAACATTTCAGGCAACACAATAACATCTACTTCTTTTAAAATATTATCAATTTTCTCTGAAAAATTTTTACGGTTTTGTTTAGGGTTTTCCCAAACCAGATCCGATTGTATTAAGGCTACTTTTAGTTGGTCTTGCATATATCGATTAAAGGTTGGAGCTAAAGTTTTCTTTTTGTTTTATCAACATCATCTTTTAAATTTTGTATTTTTTTCAACCATTTGGTTTCATCATTAGGCGATAATTTACCTTTCTTTTTTAACTTTTCGAACTTCGCTACGGCATCTTCATAATCTTCACTAACATCTTCAAATTTAGACCGTACTTTTTCTTTAGCTTTTAATTCTTTTTCAGCTTTTTTCTGTTTCTTTTCAGCTTTTTTTTGCTCTTTTTCGGCTTTTTTTAAGGCTTTACTAGCTTCCATTCGTTCTTCATCTAAGGCCTTTTGCTTATTAAAAGCTTCCCATACACCTTTTTGGTCCTTAACCGAAAGCGTTGTGGTTACATCTGCTTTATCTAGTAAGATCGTTTTTCCTTTAATTTTGTAAGTTATTCCATTAAAACTGACTTCTTGAGCTTGGGCGCTTACAACTAAGCCTAAATATAATAATACTGTTAATAATTTCATTTGCTTTTTTATTTGTTTTTTAATGGAACTTTGTTAGAATCGTTCTTGAAATAGAATATTTATTTTGAATGTTTCATACTTTTGCACTTAAAACATTGTATTAGTCTAGATTTTTAAATGCACAAAAAGGTACGCATTAAATTTTACTTAATATCTCTGCTGCTTGTTTTAAAGTGTCATCTGTTTTTGCAAAACAAAAGCGAAGTACTTTATTATCTAAATTATCGCTATTGAAAACTGACAAAGGGATGGAAGCTACACCATATTCCATAGTTAACAGCTTCGCAAAATCAACATCGTATTCTTGGGTTATTTCAGAATAATCTAACACCTGAAAATACGTACCTGTTGATGGCGTAAATTTAAACCTCGAATCTTTGATTAAATGTAGAAATAAATTCCGTTTCTTTTGATAAAAATCTGATAATTCTAAATAATGTTTTGGTTCCTGCATATAATCTGCAATGCCCTTTTGAGTGGGATGGTGAATGCAAAACACATTAAACTGATGCACCTTAATAAACTCCTGTATCAATTCCTTTGGTGCACAACAATAACCAATGCGCCAACCTGTGTTATGAAAGGTTTTACAAAAAGAACCAACAACAAAAGTTCGCGACTTTAAATCGGGAAACAAACACGCACTTTGATGGGATTCGCCATCATAAATCATGTGCTCGTAAACCTCGTCACTTAACACAATAATATTGGTGTTTCTGGTTAAATTTTCCAACTGAAGCATATCGTTTTTTGAAAAAACGGAGCCTGTTGGATTGTGAGGCGAATTGATAATAATCATTTTAGTTCGACTATTAATCTTCTCCTTCACTTCTTGCCAATTCACTTTAAAATTAAGAGCTGCATACAGTTGAATGGCCACTACTTTTCCACCATTTAATTCTACATTTGGTTCGTAACTATCATACGCTGGTTTAAAAATAATAACTTCATCATGCTGGTTTATAAAGGTTGAAATAATGGTAAAAATAGCCTGAGTTGCACCGGCAGTAACGGCTATTTCATTTTCAGGATGGTAAGCTATAGCATGAAGTAACTCGTATTTTTTAGCAATGGCTTTACGAAGTTCTAAATTGCCAAGCATCGGCGCATATTGGTTGTAACCGGAATTCATCGCCTTAGAAACTAAATCGATTAGCTTTTGATCACTTTTAAAATTAGGAAAACCCTGAGATAAATTAATAGCATTGTGTTTAGTAGCCAAACTACTCATTACTGAAAAAATGGTAGTCCCTACGTTCGGTAGTTTCGATTGGTGTTGCATTTATCTTGGTTTTCAGGTTTTGATATTGGGTTTTAGGTGCTTCTAAACTATACAATATTCATCTTCTTTAATAAAAAAGAAGCATTCATATTTTTACAAATGCCTTGTTTCAATTTGTAATCAAAATAAAGCTCATCATTAATAATTTCAGCATCAAAATAATAGTTTTTCACATCGTCTAATTCCTTTTCAATTTCGCACAAACTTAAATCGTGTGTGGCAATAATACCTGTAGCATTTGAAGCCACTAGTTTTTCGACAAACTTTCTAGAACCAATAGCTTTATCGGTACTGTTAGTACCTTTTAAAATTTCATCTAAAATGATAAAATAAGGTTCTTCAATAATAGCATCAACAATATATTTTAAACGTATTAATTCTGAAAAGAAATACGAACTATCATCGGTCAATGAGTCGGTAGTACGCATGCTCGTTATAAGCTTTACTGGCGAATAACTACTGGATTTAGCACAAACCGGCAAACCTACATTTGCCATCACAATATGCAAAGACACCGTTCTTAAAAATGTACTTTTCCCTGCCATATTTGCACCTGTAACTATAAAAAACTGCTCGTTTTCTATAATTAAATCACTATCAACGCGCTTATTTTTATTTAATAATGGATGCCCTAAACCTTCCGCTTTTATAACCGCTCCTTTTTCTTCGATTGCTGGAAACACAAAATCTGGATGATTAAATACAAAATTTCCTAAAGAATTATAAGCATCAAAAAAGGACACCACTTCAAACCAATCGGCAACTTTATTAGCATGTTGTACTATCCATCGCTCTATATGGTAACTATTTTTTATATCCGACAGAAAAAAACCATTTCCAAAGATGGCACCTATAAGATTGTTTCGATTGTCTAAGGCATCTAAGGTTTTAGATAGGTCTTTAAAAATTACAGAAGCTTTTTTTCCTTCTTCCTGAATTTGCTGTTGTTTTTGTTTTAATAATTCAGAAGAAAACGATTCTCTTTCAATCAAATCTAAAAGAGATGCATATTGGCGAAATGTTTCTTTAACCTTATCGGTGTTTGAAGATAACAGGTTTATTTTTTTTACATACATACCCGAAATACCTAAACCGATAAGTAACCAATAACCAATAAAACTAGGATTTATAACACCGAAAAAACCTAATCCGAAAATGAGAACTGAAATAATTGAAAAGGCTAAAGGAAGCCTTTTTGTCGCTTTAGGCAAGAATATCTGATACTTCTGCAACCAATTTATAATTTGGTTTGCCGGTGTTTCAATAGTTACTAAACTAGATGTTGCCGAATAATGTTGACGCCATTGTGGTTTTTCATCCAACTCTTTAATAGCCTCTTGTCTTAAAACAATACCTTCAATATGATTTGCTTTTAAAGCATCGGCTAATTTTTGTGCTCCTTCTTTTGTTGTCGATCTATTTATAAATTGAAAAAAAGATCCTCTTCCAAATAAATCGATATCTAAGCTATAAAAATGATTAGGGTCTTGAAATTGCAACCCCGCATCTCTATGATGAAAATCGCCCGAAGCTATTTTTATTTCATCTTGATTGATAACTGCTAAGGCCTCATTAAACTGTTTTTTTGCTTTCACATCATTGTATTTTGACAATAAATACAAGAAAATAACAATACCAATAATGCCTATAAGTACTGCTAGTTGCCAATTTTCAAACAAAAGATAAATACCAAATCCCGTTATTGCAAAAACCAACATACGATAAATACTTAAAGCCGTCATCTTTTTATATAGACGATGGGCTTCTGTTTTGTAAATTTCTAAATGCTTTTGATAATATGCTAACGGATTATTCATCATTAATTTTATTGAAAAAGTAAAGAAACAAAAAAGCCCTGAAATTTATCAGAGCTTTTAGTTTATATTATGTAGTTTTTAGTCTCTAGACATAAAAATACTAAGCACATACCAAAACAGCAACATTAATGAGGCAAATAAGCCCAATGCTGCTGGAATATATTGATCGTCTGAATATTTATTTACCAAATTTGAGGTTTGATATAAGATAGCTCCCGCAGCTAGTACACACATACCAACCGAAAACCAAAGTCCTAAATTAAAACCAAATAATGTACCTGCTAGAATTAACCCAATGGCAATAAAAAAGCCAACGGTTAAACCCGCTTTTAAAAAAGAAAAATCTTTTTTAGTTACAAAAACGATGGCTGATAATCCTGTAAATAACGCCAAAGTTACTATCGCTGCTTGATTTAAAATTTCTGGACCAGATTCCATATAAAAAGCTGCAATGTAAATAAGCGGAACAAAAATGAACGCTTCAGCAAGAATATAAACACCAAACGCCAGATACTGTTTGTTTTTATCTGGTGTTTTTAAGGTCATTCTTTCAGCATAATTGGTTATAAACATAAAACCACCGAGCATAATTAACCAACGCCAGCCATCAATCATCGATAATGCGAAATTCACAATCATTTCGCTTTGAAGCAAAAGATATTCAAAAAGAATAAATACCAACACGCCACCCGCTACATGCGAATAGGTTTTTTTATAAAAAGCAACCTTATCAACTTCAGACAGTTCGCTTACCATTAATTTGTTTTCAACTAAATTTTCCATAAATAATACTCTGGTTAAGATTTGTAAATTAAAGATATAAAAAAGAACCGAATTCTCACACAAAAGTTAAGAATTCGGTTCTTTTATTATTTTATTTAAAATTAATCTCTAGAGCCTCCAAATACTTGAAGCGCCCAATATACTAAAGAGGCTAATGCGCCAATTGCAGCAACTAAATAGGTTCTCGCTGCCCATTTTAGTGCATCTTCAGAACCTGCATATTCTTGTTGAGACACCATGTTTTTATTTTTCAACCAAGCTAACGCACGGTTACTCGCATCGTACTCTACTGGCAATGTTATAAAACTAAATAAAGTTGCAAACCCCATCATAACCAAACCTGCGATAGCTACATAATAGCCAATTCCAAGACCTGCAGCAGCACCTAACATCAAGCCACCAATTACAACCCATTGAGACATTCCTGAAGTTACACTAACAACAGGTACCAATGCCGAACGCATTTTTAACCATTCGTAGGCTTGCGCATGTTGTACGGCATGCCCACATTCGTGAGCAGCTACAGCAGCAGCAGCAGCGTTACGCTGGTTATAAACTGATTCACTTAAATTTACTGTTTTATTTTTTGGGTTGTAATGGTCGGTTAATTGCCCAGGTGTTGAAATAACCTCAACATCGGTAATACCGTGGTCAGCCAACATTTTTTCAGCAATTTCGGCACCACTCATACCATTGCGTAATTGTACTTTAGAATATTTTTCAAACTTTTTCTTCAACGTTCTACTCACTAACCAACTTACAAGTGCTATGGCTCCTAATAATATATAATATCCAATCATTATTTTAAATTTTAATTTCGAAATAAATATAACAAAAATAACGCCAAATTATTATGAATGATATTCTGTCAGTAAAAAAACTTTAAACTAAAAAACCCCTAGAGAATCTCTTGGGGTTTAAGTACTTGATATCTTATTATTTTTATACGTCTGCAAACTCTAAATCAAATGCTTCGGCTATTTCTTTATAAACAATATCTCCTTTTACAATATTTAATCCTTTGGCTAGAGACGGACTATTTTCACAAGCTTTTTCCCAACCTTGATTTGCCAGTTTCACAACATAAGGCAACGTGACATTCGTTAACGCCATGGTAGATGTATAAGGCACAGCACCAGGCATATTAGCCACACTGTAATGCACCACTTCATCAATAATATAAGTGGGATCTTGGTGTGTGGTTGGTCTAGTGGTTTCAAAACAGCCACCTTGGTCTACCGCCACATCAACCATTACAGTTCCAGGGCGCATGTCTTTAAGCATATCTCTTGTAATTAATTTAGGTGCCTTAGCGCCCTTTATAAGTACACCTCCAATAATTAAATCGGAATCTTTAATATGTTTTCTTATGTTATATTCACTTGAAAATTCACTAACAACGTTATTCGGCATCGAATCACTCACATAACGTAGGGCTTTCATATTAATATCTAAAATATGTACGCTCGCTCCTAAACCTGATGCCATTTTTGCGGCTTGATACCCTACAACACCAGCACCTAAAATTAATACTTTAGCTGGAGGCACTCCCGGAACCCCACCAAGTAAAATACCGCGTCCCATAATAGGTTTTTCAAGATATTTGGCGCCTTGTTGCACAGACATTCTGCCTGCTACTTCAGACATGGGGATTAAAAGCGGCAATGTACCATCAGCATCTTCAACGGTTTCGTATGCAATACAAATTGATTTACTTTTTATCATAGCATTTGTAAGCACTTCACTAGAAGCAAAATGAAAATAAGTAAAAACGATTTGATCTGGTTTTATTAAACTGTATTCGTGTTCAATAGGTTCTTTCACCTTTACAATCATTTCAGCAATAGCGTAAACATCTTCAATAGTTTCAAGAATGGTTGCACCAGCACCAGTATAATCTTCGTCTAAAAAACCACTATTAAATCCAGCATTTTTTTGAACATATACTGTATGATTTCTTTTAGTAAGTTCGAATACTCCAGAGGGTGTCATCCCTACTCTGTTTTCATTGTTTTTAATTTCTATTGGAACACCAATTTTCATAGTATGATATTTTAAGTTAGTCAAAAACCTATGCAATATTAAAACAATAGATTGAAAAAAAGTTTAAAAACACCATTTTTGATAAATAATTTTCATCAAATTTAACTTATTTTTAGGAATTAAATAAAACATATGGATTTAATAGGAAATAACAAGCACTTATAAAAAAAGAATATTTATAAAAAACAAAGTCTTATTCTAACTACTTTTTGTCGTACTTAATTTTTAAAATATACCAAAAAAAGCTGACAAAACAGATGTTGCATTAGCTAAAATCATAGACAGACTTTCTTTACAAACGGCATAAACCAACCATAAAAAACACCAATGAAAAACATGAGCAACATGAGTAAAGACACGCTCGAAATATTTTTAGTTTTTCATGTTTTATAAACTTAAAGTAAAAAGACTGCAGCGGTTAAAATGGCGGCTGGAAAACTAATAATTTCGGTATAATCCATTTAGTGTGATTTTTTGTTAAAAAGCTAAAGCTAATTATTTGTTATGTCGAAATGAGGTACGATTGAGACATCACATAATGAATTAAATGATTCTTGTTATGTGATGTCTCCTATCGTCTACATGACTAGTCGCTAACGCTAGCCTACAATATTTACAATTTTACCTGGCACGATAATCACTTTTTTCGGGGTTCTACCTGCCAATTGTTCTTGAGTTTTTTCGTGTGCCATCACTACTTTTTCAATATCATCTTTACTCATATCTAGTGGCAATTCTAGAGTAAAACGCATTTTTCCGTTGAAAGAAATAGGATAGTTTTTACTGCTTTCTACCAAATGACTGGCATCAAATTTCGGAAATGGCGCTGTGGAAATGGATTCGTTATGTCCTAATTGACTCCATAGTTCTTCAGCGATATGTGGCGCATACGGTGATAACAATACCAATAAGGGTTCTAAAATTTCTTTAGAGGTGCATTTTTGAGCTGTTAATTCATTCACCGCAATCATAAAAGTTGACACCGACGTATTGAAAGAGAAATTCTCTATATCTTCCTGTACTTTTTTGATGGTTTTATGAAGTGTTTTTAAAGCCTCCCCTAACCCCTCCGAAGGAGGAGAACTCGTTACGTAAAAAGTTTCATTTTCTCCTTGGTGGTATAATCTCCATAATTTTTTAAGGAAACCGTGTACACCTGTAATACCAGCGGTATTCCAAGGTTTGTATTGCTCTAAGGGGCCTAAAAACATTTCGTAAAGACGCAAACTGTCTGCACCGTAATCAACACAAATTTGGTCTGGATTGACTACGTTGTATTTGGATTTGGACATTTTTTCGACATCTCGTCCTACTTTGTAAACACCATTATCACCATCGATAATTTCTCCTTTTTCACCTATAAATATAGCATCTTTATATTCAGGTCTCCATTTTTTAAATCCTTCAACATCTAACTCATCGGAAGAATTCACTAAAGATACATCTGCATGCATCAAAGCTATATCCATATCATAATCAATATAAGGCAAATAAGATTTTTCACTTTCCTTATGAATCTCTTCTAATTTGGTATGAACTAAACTAACATCGTCCTTATACATTTTGTAATATGATTCCGAAATAAATAAATTAGGAAATCTATTTGACCCAAAAAACTTATAAACAAAAGCACTAGTCCCCAAAATCATCCCTTGGTTAATCAGTTTTTTAGCAAACTCATCAACGGGTACTTCTCCTTTATCGAATAAGAATTTTTGCCAAAAACGTGAGTACAATAAATGTCCCGTGGCATGCTCGCTGCCTCCAATGTATAAATCGACGTCTTTCCAATAATTAAGCGCTTCTTTACTAGCAAATTCTTCTGTGTTTGTAGAATCCATATAGCGGTTAAAATACCAAGAACTTCCTGCCCAACCTGGCATCGTATTTAACTCTAAAGGATGAATGGTTGTGTTGTTTATTTTATCGTTTGAAACTACTTCATTCGTATTGGTGTCCCAAGCCCAAACGGTGGCGTTACCTAATGGTGGTTCACCGGTTTCGGTTGGTAAATATTTTTCAACTTCTGGCAAACGTATTGGTAAATGTTTCGCATCAATCATTTGTGGCATGCCATTTACATAATACACTGGGAATGGTTCACCCCAATAACGTTGACGACTAAAAACAGCATCGCGCAAACGGTAATTGGTTTTCCCTTCACCTTGACCTAATTTCTCTAAAGCTTCAATGACTTTTTTAGTGGCTTCTTTGTATGATAAACCATTTAAAAAATCACTGTTCCCAATTGTCACATTATCTTTTGAAGCATAGGCTTCTTTAGAAATATCAACCCCTTCAAAAATATTTGGAATGGGGATATTGAAATGCTTTGCAAAATCGTAATCGCGTTGGTCGCCACACGGAACGGACATCACCGCACCTGTTCCGTAACCTGCTAAAACAAAATCGCCAATCCAAACTGGAATAGGCTGTTTAGTAAACGGATGTTGGGCATAGGCGCCTGTAAAAACTCCTGAAATGGTTTTTACATCGGCCATTCTATCACGTTCGCTACGCTTCGCGGTTGCTGAAATATAGGCTTCCACTTGGTCTTTTTGTGCTGGGGTTGTTATATGAGAAACTAACTCGTGTTCTGGAGCAAGGGTCATAAAAGACACTCCAAAAATAGTATCGGGTCTTGTAGTAAATACATCAATAATGTGAGATGCTTCGACAAGCTCAGCATGACTTCCGTTTTCATTATTGGCTAAAACCTTGAATGATACAGCAGCTCCAACCGATTTCCCAATCCAGTTACGCTGACTTTCCTTTAAAGAATCTGTCCAATCTATTTTATTTAACCCTTGAAGTAAACGCTCAGCATACGCCGAAATACGCATACTCCATTGTGTCATTTTCTTTCTCATAACAGTGTGACCTCCACGTTCGGAAACACCATTTACAATTTCATCATTAGCCAACACCGTTCCTAATGCAGGACACCAGTTTACTTCGGTTTCTGCTAAATAAGTTAATCTATATTGTAATAATATTTGTTGTTGTTTTTTGGAATCAAAGGCATTCCAATCTTCAGCAGAAAACATTTCAACATTATCATCACAAACGGCTTCCACTGCTAAATTTCCTTCTTTTTCAAATACATCCACTAATTCGGAAATGGCAAAAGCTTTATCGGTATGTTTGCAATACCAAGATTCAAACAATTGAATAAAAATCCACTGTGTCCATTTATAATAACTTGGGTCGGAGGTACGAACTTCACGAGACCAATCGAATGAAAAACCAATTTGATCTAATTGACGTCTGTAAGTTTTTATGTTTTCAGCTGTAGTTATTGCAGGATGTTGCCCCGTTTGAATCGCATATTGTTCAGCTGGCAAACCAAAGCTATCATACCCTTGTGGATGCAATACATTAAACCCTTGATGACGTTTGTAACGCGCATAAATATCAGACGCGATATAACCCAACGGATGTCCAACGTGTAAGCCTGCACCACTTGGATACGGAAACATGTCTAATACATAAAATTTTGGTTTTTCTGAATTATTCTCAGCTTTAAACGTTTGGTTTTTTGCCCAATAGTCTTGCCACTTTTTCTCGATTTGATTGAAATCGTACGTCATCCTTCTTATTATAAATATTAACATCATTGCTAAGGTTATTGAGATTAAAATATATTTTAATCGAAAATACCTAAGCGGAGCTTACGACTGTGGGAATCTAGTCAATATAACATTATATATTTAACAGGTTCCCACGCTTCGCTCGTAATGACGAATTGGAAAGCGCAAATTTACGCATTCTATAGAAAATTGAAAGCGTTTGCCTCTATATATCATTAAATATAACAGCTATTTAAGGTTTTGTTAGGAATGCAATTTGTAATTTCGCCGCTTAAACATTCTTTTGGTTTGATAAAAAACACTACCAAAGCCCATTTGGCCCTGCTAGGCGCCAACATAATATATGGCGCAAACTACATTATTGCTAAAGGCATCATGCCTAATAAAATTGGCCCCACTGCTTTTGTTTTTATTCGGCTTTCTTGTTGTGTCCTGCTTTTTTGGACTATTAAACTTTTGTTTGTTAAAGAAAAAGTTGAAAAGAAAGATCTATTAATGCTAGCACTTTGTGGTCTTTTTGGTGGTGCCGCCAACCAATTGTTGTTTTTTCATGGGATTAATTTAACATCACCTATTGATGCGTCAATAATCACAACCACCACTCCTGTTATAGTTTTAATTTTTAGTTATCTTATTTTAAAAGAACGTATTACTCAAAATAAACTATTAGGCATCACATTGGGTGCTATTGGTGCTATATTTTTAATTGTATATGGGAATAAAGCGATTGGAACAAGTTCGTTTACGGGAAATTTGTTTGTTCTACTAAATGCTTGTAGTTATGGATTGTACCTTGTTCTGGCAAAAACATTAATGAAAAAATACCACGCCATTACCGTAGTTAGTTGGATATTTTTATTTGGTTTCCTGTATGTATTTCCTTTTGGAGTATCAGATTTTTTAAACACCAATTTTGAAGCCTTTACTACTAGTACTTATTTAACTATTGGTTATGTGGTTTTATTTACCACCTTTTTTGCATACTTATTTAATATTTATGCGCTTAATCATTTAGCGCCTTCTGTAACCAGTAGCTATGTTTATTTACAACCTGTGGTTAGCTTTATTTTGGTTAGTGTATTGGCGTTTGTTTTTATGCAAAGTCAATACGGGCAAGACATTAACTTAATTAAAATATTAAGTTGCTTGCTTGTTGCTGTAGGTGTCTATTTAATTAGCAAACCACAAAAGAATAAATGATAAATCCAATCTTTCTTTATTTAAATTATAGATCTTAAAACTTGTGTCCTATTGAGAGTTGCAATACTCCATTTTTTATGTCTGGATTTTCACTAATAGTTGTTATACCAAAACTGTAGCGCACTTGGGAAAACCATTTCTCACTAATATTAATGCCAATGCCAGTATTTATAGCAAATTCAAAAGTACTAGCATCGGTATCAAATTTTGCGGCATCATCATCATTAAACTTAGCTATATCATTTATTAAAAACCCAAATTGCGGACCAACATCTACACTCAGTTTATCGACTAAGTAAAATTTAGCCATAATTGGAATGATTATATAATCTAATCTAAATTTTACAACATTCTCTTCTTCTACTCCAACCCTAGAATACAATAATTCGGGCTGTAAAGCAAAGAAATCACTTATGCGTGCCTCTGCAATAAATCCTGCATGAACACCTACCAAACTATTTCTATCAATAGGGTTACTTGACCTGTTGCCGTGGAAGGTAGATATATTCACCCCTGCTTTAGCTCCGAAATTAACTGTTTGTGCATGGGTGTTTTTAAAAAATGTACCAATTACTATAACACTTAAAATAAAAATTTTTTTCATCATAATTTATTTATTCTAGTTACATCTTTAAAATATTTTCAACAATTATACCAATTCTAACAAAAATTTAAAACTAATCATTTGCTATATAAAGAACAACAATTTTAATTAAGGTAAGTTATTGTAATAACAGGCTGTATGAATGCTTTAATTAAATTATCCTTTTTACTATATCTTTTACTATTTTTACACCGTTAATCCTATATTTATGAGTTCCTCTTTTGAAAAAGACCAAAAACGCCGACTTATTTCCTCATACTTTTCAGTGGTATTGAGCATTGCTCTCGTCCTATTTTTATTAGGTTTGTTGGGCATGCTGGTTTTAAATGCCAAAAAAGTATCCGACCATTTTAAAGAACAAGTGGTTGTTACTATTTATTTAAAAGACACTGCCAAAGAAGTTGAAATTAAACAACTTGAAAAAAGTTTAGCTATGGCCGATTACGTAAAATCTATTGAATACGTATCGAAAGAAGAGGCTGCCGAATTTTTAAAAGCAGATAACGGTGAAGATTTCATGGATTTTGTAGGTTATAACCCGTTGCAAAACTCTATTGATGTACACTTAAAAGCCGATTTTGTAACCTCTGAACATCTTGAAAAAATATCAGACGAAGCAACCTCCAAAAATTTTGTAGACGAAGTAACTTACGACAATGATTTGGTAAACCTCATGAACGAAAATGTTAAGAAAATAAGTTTCTGGGTATTGGTTATCAGTACCATTTTTACACTAATTGCCGTATTATTGATTAACAGTTCTATAAGACTTGCCGTTTATTCAAAACGATTCACCATAAAAACCATGCAAATGGTGGGGGCTACGAAACAATTTATACGTCGCCCATTTGTTTGGAAAAGTGTTCGCTTAGGTATTATTGGAGCTATATTAGCCCTCATAGGCATGGGTATTGTGTTATATTACATTAATAAAACCTTCCCTGAATTAGGCTTGCTAAGCACCCCTTTTTTAGTTGTTTTGCTTTTTGTTATTATATTTACTTTAGGTGTTACTATTACATGGATAAGTACCCATATTGCCACACAGCGTTTCTTAAATTTAAGAACGGACGAATTATATTATTAGGTTGGGCGTTACCCAAGGGTCGGGTTTTTCGTTGCAAGTCCTCGCTCCCCCGAAGTGTCGGGGTCACTGCGGGCTTTCCACTTCAACCCCTAACGCAAAACTATAACTAATAGCATATATCTAGTAATTTATAATAGCGTTAACGTATAGTTTTTAATTATTTATGTTAATTTGCACCAATACTTTTTAGCAATCATGGGAGAACAAAAACAAAAAGAAGCTTCAAAATCCGTTTTTATATTTGGGAAGAAAAACTATAAATTTATGTTTATAGGTTTAGCTTGTATCGCCTTAGGTTTTATTTTAATGTCTGGTGGTGGTAGCGACGATCCTAATGTTTTTAATCCAGACATCTTTAGTTGGAGACGTATTCGTTTAGCACCCATGCTCGTGCTTTTAGGTTTTGGTATTGAAATTTATGCGATCCTGCTAAACCCAGGTAAAAAGTAATTATCTCTTAATTTTTTGAGTAAACTTAGATGCTATATCTACAAGATATTTATAGCTATTTCGCATTGCATCTTCTAGGTTTTTAGCTTTATTCATGATGGCATCGGTATAATAAACACCAAAATGGCTAGCTTCATCAATAGAAAGTGATACACTTCCACAAAAAGCAGCCACTGGAATATTATATTTTTTAGCAGATGCTATAACGCCATCAATGGTTTTACCTGAAAGTGTTTGAGAATCGAGTTTGCCTTCACCTGTAATAATAAAATCAGCATGTTTAATTTTAGTATCAAAATCCACTAAACCTTTGACTAAGTCAATACCTGATTTCAATTCAGCATTAAAAAAAACCAAAGTTCCCGCTCCCATACCCCCTGCAGCGCCGGCTCCTTTTATATTTTGAACATCTCTATGAAATTGCTTTTTAAAAACAGCTGCTATATTTTTTAGTCCATTATCCAAGTCTTGAACCTCAATTTCAGATGCTCCTTTTTGCGATCCATAAACATAAGCTGCACCATTTTTCCCATACAAAGGATTTGTTACATCACAGGCAACTTTAAAATCAATAGATTTTAAAGCGTCTATAACATCACGGCAATTAATCACTCTAATCTGTGATAAATTTTTTCCTACGGGTTCTAACTCTTTTCCGTTTTCATCTTCAAATTTATAACCTAAAGCGGTAGCCATACCTATACCACAATCGTTTGTAGCACTACCACCAATACCTAAAATAATGGTTTTAGCACCTTTATTTATAGCATCTAAAATAAGTTCTCCCGTTCCTAAAGTCGTGGTGTTAAAACAATTCTGTTCTTCTTTATTTAATAGATACATGCCCGAAGCTTCTGCCATTTCAATAAATGCAGTGCTTGTTTTATCCATGTATAAATAGGAAGCTTCTATTTTTCTAAAAAGCGGATCATTAACTTTTATAGTAATCCGTTTTCCTTTTAAATGGTATTCTAAAATTTCAATAGTACCATCACCTCCATCTGCCAGTGGTAATTTAACAATTTCAACATTTGGTAATATTTTTGTTATGCCTTCTTCAACTGCATTACAAAACTGCAATCCAGTTAAGGATCCTTTAAATTTATCGGGGGCAATAACAATTTTCATTTTAAATGATTTAAAATTAACCGAAAATAATTGGTATAAAATAACTAAATATCAAAATGGCTATAAAAAATACTACCAAAATATAGACCTCTTTAATCATGAAATCTTCTTTTTTAATAGCTACATTGAAATTAGAAATACTTTTCACCTGAACGTGTTTAGTAAAAACGCTTACTACATAAGCCACAACTAATGAAATAACAACACCTGTTACATTAAGCCATATCCAAAAAATATGGATTCCCAAATCTATATTGAACACTTGTTGCATGGTTTTGGACAAAATAAGATTAATAACTACCGCTGAAATAATACCTGCATTCATACCTATATGATTGACTTTTTTTGAAAAGAAGGCTAGAATAAACGTAACCAATACTGGGCCGTAAAACACAGAACTTACAGCGTTTATTATTTCAATAACCGCACTTTTACTACCCCCAAACAGAAATGCACTGGCTATACAAACAACACCCCAAAACACTACAGATGCTTTTGAAATAAACATATATTTTTTATTAGACAACTTGACTTTTCCTCTGTTAAAAAAGTCTTCAACGGTTACAGCAGATAAAGAATTTACAGTTGAGCTTAACGATGACATGGCTGCTGAAAGAATACCAACCATTAAAATACCAATAAGTCCATGAGGTAAATATTTCATGATAAAAACGGGTAACATTAAATCTATTTTCATACCTGTTTTAGCAAACTCTTCAGGAAAATATTTTTGGGTAGTTAAGGCAATTTCATTTAAAAAATCGGGAGCTACAGTTACTAACCCTCCAATAATTAACCCCATTGTACAGTAAATTAAAACAACAGGAAAACGCAACAATCCGTTCGCTAATAACAATTGGCGAATGGTTTTTTCATTTTTAGCAGATAACATCCGTTGTGCTTGAGTTTGGTCGCACCCATAATAGGAAGCATATAGAAATAACCCACCCAAAAGCATGGGCAATATGCCGTATTCATTCCCTTCACCAATTCCTAAATTATAGTCTATAACTTTTAATCGTTCCGAATCAAAACCTTGTGGTAACCCTCCATGTTCTTGCAACAAATTCCACCCATAATACAAGCAAATAATTAACCCTGCAAAAAGAATAATCATTTGAAAGGCATCTCCCCAAACAACCGCTTTCATACCACCTTGCCAAGAATAAACAATGGTTATAACAGAAATAATTAAAATGGTGTAAACAAAATCAATATCTAAAACCGCTTGCAAAATAATAGCAATGGCATATACCATAACGCCTGTTGCCAAAGCACGACTTATTTGAAACACAATACTTAAAATTAGTCGGGTAGAAGCGCTAAAACGTTTTTCAACAAACTCATAAATACTTACTACACCCGATTTAAATAATGGTGGAATAATTACAATCATTATAAAAATCATCGCTAACGGAACAGCAAACTCGAAGGTGAGCCATTTCATACCGCCACCTAATTTTAGTCCCACAAAGGCAGGTGCCGATATAAAACTGATTGCCGATAATTGCGTAGCCATAGTTGAAAGGCTCAACGGAAACCAACTCATACTTTTTCCTCCTAAAAAGTAATCTTTGGAATCTTTGTTTTCTTTAAAGAAAAATCCCATCCCTAAAAAGAAAGCGATGTAAAGAATAACGATACTATAATCTAGCCAATTCATGTTTATACGTGTTAGTTAATTAGTTGTCTTGCAACAGGTCTATTAATAATGCAGCACTCCATGAAAAATCATTGCCACCATACCCTGCAGTGCCGTTTTTGTATACTTCTTTTCGTGAATCGAAATACTCATAAAAACCTGCTTTTTCAATAATTTCAATAGTATCGGCTTTTACCCGTTTTGCAATATCCAAATACCCATAATTTTTTAAACCATAATAAAGAATCCAGTTTAAATTTACCCAAACAGGCCCTCTCCAATATTTTTTTGGATTAAAACGTTCACTTGTCGGATCAAAAGACGCGCATAAATATTGATTATCATTTCCGAATTTTTCCATCATAACGTTTACCAATGATACCGCTTGTTCTTTATTAGGAATGTTTGCAAACAAAGGTGAAAATGAGGACGATGAGATATACCTTAATGGTTTTTCATTTCTTAAATCATAATGAACATAAACACCTAACTCTTTATCAAACAGTTTGTCATTAAAACTTTTAATGGCTTTACCTTGCCAGTTTTGAAGCTGACTTATTTTATCGTCATGACCTCCAATAAGTTGGTATAAATCTATTAAACTTTGATTGGATTTAATAAGCATCGAATTGAAAAGCGGATCTTGTACTAAAAAAGGCGATAATTCTGCTATTTTAGCATCCTTATAATGATGCTCTTTTGCAATATCGATGATGTATAAATAATGGTCGTACTCTCTATTAGATGGTCGTTGTGATGCATCAACATGAGTGGTATCTCTACGTTCAAATGTATATTTTGGCGGATTCATAGTTTGCCAAATATCATCCCAAATAGGAGAATTATCAGTACCCGATTCCCAATTATGGTATATATAGGCAAGCCCTTCGTTTTTTGGATCTCTGTTGTTATAGAAATATTCATGATTAAAATAAACTTTATCAATCACGCTTTCTATAAACTTTAATGTTGCTTTTTTATCGGTACTTATTCTATACATATCTTGCAATACAAATCCAGTAACAGGAGGCTGTGTCATTCCTGTAGATTTGTGTTTTTTAGAAGACTGTGAACTTAAATCTGAACGATGAAAATCGGGTCCTGGAAAATACGTATCCGTATCTGTATGAAATATGATATGCGGTAGAAACCCATTGTTCCATTGAGAATCCAATAAGGTTTCAATTTCTTTTTCGGCTTTTGGCATATCAAAATGTGCAAAACCTATGGCTATGAAACCTGAATCCCAAAACCATTGAAACGGATATAAATTGGCGCACGGCACACTAAAACCATCTTTCCAATTGTTATTTAATACCTCTATAGCTTTATTTTGTAAATCTTTCATATTATATCTTTAAAAAAACCCACTACCTACCCCCTAAATAGCCAGTAATGGGTTAACAACCTAAATAAACTTAAAAATTAAATGTAGCGTTCAAAAACACTCGGGTTGGCAAAATAGGACGACCAACAAAATATTCTTCTTCTGTTTGGCTATTGTTAAGTCTTGGAGACCCTTCAGTAATACCTTCGGAATTAAATAAATTATATACTTGTGCACCTAAACGCACTTTTTCTCCATTTTCGCCAACAGGGAACGTATATCCACAATTCATATTAACAATACTTAAAGCATCTAACTCAATACTATTCGAATCGTTGGTGAATTTTTTACCTGTGTAATTGTATACAATATTTGCATCAAACGCAGAATTGTCGTAATCCAATCCGAAGGTTCCTAATACTTTTGGCTGTCTACCTAACTCATTACCTTCAAACGCTGGGTTGCTTTCTGATTTTGCAATCTCATGAGCTTGATAAGTAAATGATCCTTGAAAGGCGAAGTTTTCAATAAATTTATATTTCCACGTAGTTTCTAAACCTACAGTTTTTGTATCCTGAATATCAACTTCTTCAACAAAACCTCCTCCTGGAGCGTTAATAAATGTTACATTTCTACGATCTTTTAATGCTACACCATAGAGTGCTGCTGTACCAGAAAAACTACCTTGGCCGTATTTAACACCTGCTTCAAACTGATTGATTTTTTCAGTATCATATTCATTTGGATTTCCTAATCCATCAAATTTCACGCTTCTAAGCTCTGGAAAAAAGTAGCCTCTTGAAAAGTTTCCATATAAACTTAATGCATCACTCATTTTATAAAGAGCAGCTACAGCTACTGCAAAATCATCTGCAGATACATGACCTCTAGTCCATTTCCCATTACCCCATCTTACATTATCTAAATTAGCAATACCTGTATCATCAACTAAATAAGACTGTGAGCCTTCGCTTTCAATATCGCCAGACGCT
The DNA here is from genome assembly GCF_031128465.2 of Mariniflexile litorale. Lineage (GTDB taxonomy): Bacteria > Bacteroidota > Bacteroidia > Flavobacteriales > Flavobacteriaceae > Mariniflexile > Mariniflexile litorale. The sequence continues at coordinate 1,318,212 of NZ_CP155618.1, forward strand.
TTTTCATAACGTACACCAAAATCTAAATTCCAGCGATCTAACTTAATCTCATCTGTTAAGAATAAAGCAATTTTATTACTACTTATATTTTTATTTCCATATCCTGTACCTCTATTTGTAACTCCATTTATAGAATAGCCTGAAACCTCAACTAAACCTGGATTATTATTATATTCACTTAAATAATTAGTTGTTACGTTAAAATCGCCTGCTTCAGATCTGGACATAAACGTACCTAAAGTAAATGTGTGTTGATTGGACGTTTTAGTCATTTTAATATCGGCCACTAATTCTTGTAATGGTCTATTTCTATCTAAAATTCTATTTTCAAACAATAAGGCATCAGCTGGTAATGCTTGGCCATTTAGAGAAGTAAAAGTCCCTAAAGCCAACCCTCTTGCTGCCAAATATTCAGATTGTGTTTCCACAACAGCCGCAGGAGTACCATTCGGATTTTCAAGGGTTTTCGTTCTTTCGTCAATCACGCCGCTACCATCTAAAAATAAGTTAAATTGGTGTTTGTATTTTGAGTATCTTAATTTAGCGTCCAATTTTAAATCATCAGTGAAATTGTGTTTAAAATTGGTTAAAAAATAGCCTCCTTTAGTTACAACACCATCTTCTATGGGAGATGAATACACCCCATTTGGGGTTTTATAAGAAATATCGGAAGCTGCCGAAGTTTGTAAAGTATAAATTTTTTCTCCATCATTTCCATTAGGACGATCTCTAGTCCCTCCTTTTAATGGATAAGGTAAAAAGAATTGTACATTATCATCAATAAATTGACCAGAAAAAGTTATTGAGCCATTCTTAGTTACTTGTTTTATATTACCTCGCAACTGAAAACCTTCTGTTGGTAATCCTGATTTAACAGGACCATCATCATATCTGTAAAAACCAGACAGTGCATAAAACGTATTTGAGTTTTCACCTCCCAATGGACCACTTGTTAAAAATTCACCTTTATATCTTGAATTTGAAGCTACTTCAGTTCTAATAATATTTTTTTGTTGTGCACTTCCAGTAACACTTGTATAGTTTATAATACCTGCAACCGAACCCACTCCATATAATATAGAAGAACCTCCACGAACAAACTCTAAACTTTTAATACCTAAATCGTTTCTAAAATAAACATCATGTGCCGATGAGTTAAGACCAAACGTACTCAACACAGGCATCCCATCTATTTGTAATGGATTAAATTGATATTGTCCACCAGAAGGCATCCCTCTTACAAAAATGTTTGAGGCAACTTCACCCCCGCCACCTTCAGCAGTAATACCAGGAACACTCATCAAAATATCCGCTTGACTACTGGTATTCGTTCTCGATAATTCTTTAGCTCCAAATGACGTTATAGAAAGTGGCGTTTCTTTTTGGGAACGCGTTGAAGATGTAGCTGTTAAAACAACTTCATCTAATGTATTTCCTCCTTCTTGCAAAACAACTTGCACCGTAATTTTTGCACCGGTAAGTAGTATCGTTTTTTGAAAAGTACTGTAACCTAAATAAGATACTTGTATTTTTTGATCACCAGTTAAATCTGAAGTAAAATTAAAATTTCCATCAAAATCAGTTGTTGCACCAGATGTACTTCCAATAATTAAAACATTAGCACCTAAAACAGGCACTCCTGAGTTGTCTTTTACAGTACCTGTAATTTCAGTTTGCGCAAGCATTGCAGAAATGCTAAACAAACACAATAAAGTAAAAATGATTTTTTTCATTATATTTAGAATTAATTAGTTATAATGCTAAATAAGTGAGAACTATTCATAAATATACCATAAAAATTATCACATTTACACACAAACGTTTGCGGGAACGTTTGCAATTCAAATTAAATATAATTATATATGAAAAAAGAGGTCACAACTTTAAAAAAACTAGCAAAAGAACTAAACCTCTCAACCTCAACCATTTCAAGAGCTTTAAATGATCACCATGATATTAGCCACGCTACTAAAGAAAGAGTAAAAAAACTTGCAGCCGACTTAAACTACGTTCCCAATATTTTCGCCAAAGGCTTTCGAGCGCATAAAACAAATATTATAGGTGTTGTAGTTTCAAACGTTACGCATCATTATACAACCACCATAATTCGAGGTATTCTAGAGGAAGCATCTTCCAAAGGATATAAAGTTATTATCTCAGAATCTAACAATGATGTTGCAAAACAAACTGAAATGCTTAACACCATGATACAATTTGGTGTGGATGGTATTTTGTTATCACTTTCTAAAATGACTCGCGATATAAACCATGTTCTCAAAATATTAGAAACTATTCCACTTATATTATTTGATAAAGTTTCTAGTAAAATACCTTGTACCCAAGTAGTAATAAACGACGAGGAAGCTGCATACAACGCAGTTGAACATCTTATTAATGTAGGAAAAAAAAGAATCGCTATTATTAAGGAATCTAAATTCTCATATAATTCTGAAAAACGCTATTCGGGTTATTTAAGAGCATTAAGAGAACACCATATACCTGTAGATGATAAAATTATTTTAAGTTGTGATGATATTAACATGGAACAAGGTAAACTACTAACAAACATACTTTTAAGTTTAAAAGAAAAACCCGATGCCATTTTTTCCATTACCGATACTGCAGCCATTGGCGTTATAAAAACACTAAAAAAATTCAACATAAAAATACCTGAAGACATAGCTATAGTTGGCTTTAGTAATAACATAAACGCCACTATTATCGAACCTCAACTCACTACTATTGACCAGCCTGGATACAGAATAGGTAAAACTGCCGTTAGTTTTTTGGTTGATGAAATAAATGCCCCAAATAACATTTTAATAAACAAAACCATCGAAATAAAAACTAACCTTATTATTAGAGAATCTACCTTTAAAATTAAGTAGCTTTTGAAATTAAAATATCATTTTTAATATATTATATTTTAATACATTTGCCACATGAATTATATTGAAGCTGTCATTTTAGCCATTATAGAAGGCATTACTGAGTACTTGCCGGTTTCATCTACAGGACACATGATTATCGCGTCGTCCTTTATGAAAATAGCTGGCGACGATTTTACGAAACTTTTTACCATCGTTATTCAATTGGGTGCTATCTTATCGGTAGTTGTATTGTACTGGAAACGATTTTTCCAAAGTTTAGATTTTTATTTTAAATTGTTAGTCGCTTTCATTCCTGCGGTAGTATTAGGATTGCTTTTAAATGATGTAATTGACGAATTATTAGAAAGTCCTGTAGTAGTTGCCATTACCTTAATTTTAGGTGGTATTATTTTATTGAAAGTAGACGACTGGTTTAAAGCCAACGAAGTTTACGACGAAGCCAATCCGGATGCGCACACCAAAATAAGTTATGCTACTGCTTTAAAAATTGGTTTTTTTCAATGTTTTGCCATGATTCCTGGAACCTCTCGAAGTGGCGCCAGTATTGTTGGAGGTATGACTCAGAAATTAAACCGAAAAACCGCTGCCGAATTCTCATTTTTTCTAGCCGTTCCAACCATGTTTGGGGCTACTGCTAAAAAACTATACGATTATTATAAAGCTGGTTTCGAATTAACTAGCGACCAAATAAACTATTTAATTATTGGTAATGTTTTAGCTTTTATTGTAGCACTAATTGCTATAAAATCGTTTATAGATTATTTAAGTAAAAAAGGGTTTAAAGTTTTTGGTTATTACCGTATTATACTTGGTATTGCTTTATTATTCATTCACTTTTTTATCTATAAATTAACCGTTGTTTAATGCTAAATGTTGAAGATTATCTTTCTGGTCAAGTATTATTAATTGACAAACCCCTGCATTGGACTTCTTTTCAAGTGGTTAACAAACTACGTTGGGAAATTAGACAAGCTTTTAAATTGAAAAAAATAAAAGTGGGACACGCAGGCACATTAGACCCACTTGCTACGGGCTTATTGATAATTTGCACTGGTAAAATGACCAAAGAAATCGATTCTTTTCAAGCGCAAATAAAAGAATATACAGGTACCATTGTTTTAGGAAGCACAACCCCTTCGTTTGATTTAGAAACCGAGATAAATGAAACGTTTCCAACCAATCATATCACTGAAGCGTTAATTAAAAAAACCACCAAACAATTTATTGGAGACATTCAACAATTTCCTCCTGTTTTTTCAGCTATTAAAAAAGATGGAAAACGTTTATATGAATTTGCTCGAGCTGGTGAAGACGTCGAAATTAAACCAAGACCCGTGAATATTTCAGAATTTGAAATCACTAATATTGATGGTTTAAATGTTAATTTCAGAGTCGTTTGTAGTAAAGGCACTTATATTCGCTCGTTAGCAAATGATTTTGGAAAAGCATTGCAATCGGGTGGGCATTTATCAGCTTTAAGGCGTACAAAAATTGGCGACTTTCATGTAGATCATGGCATTACTATTGAAAGTTTTATTGAAAAGATTTCTGCGGAATAATTATTGACATGAAATTCTTCAGAAAACCAATTTTATGAAGCATATTTACATTTTATTCAGCATCACATTTTTAATTTCATTCACTTCATTTTCGCAAATAGAAAAAGAAAGAGTACGAGGTATTTACTATAAAGTTTCTTTAGCCTCTACATTATCTATAAACACAGCATACACTTTAGAACAAGATGATGATTCTGGTCCACTTATTAACCCCAGTGCCTTATTTGTAAACAATACTATTGGTTATCAATTTGACCAACGTACGATGATTGGACTTAATGTTGAATACAATTACCACTCGCAACAAGGACTTCACTTTTTGCCTGCTTATTTAAATCTTCAGCATAACATAATTCTTGATGATACCAACGTGTTTGTACGAGGAGGCTGTGGAACACTTTTAGGTATGGAAAAATCGTTTGAAAAAGGTAGCATTTACAAACTAGGAGTAGGCATACAAGAAGTGTTTATGAACAATAACTCGCTGCATTTCGGTTTAGATTTTACCAGAAAACGTTTTGGTTATAAAACCCTTGAAAGTTTATCGAGTGTATCAATTTTCTTAGAATTCATGTTATTTTAAACTTTTTGTCTTATTTTGCCGTATATTATTATGTGTTTCCCCTAAAACAATCTATTTGCGCCTAACAGATCAACATAAAGCCCTACTGCTAACCTTTCTAATTTCTGGAACGGTAATTTTATCTATTTTTAACTTAAGTATAAGAAATAAAAAAGAAGCTATTGCAGAAAGCTACTACGAATTAGAACCCGAAAAAGAACTTACTGAAGAAGATATAAAAATAATTGAGGCTTTAGAAAAACTTAATAACAGTAAAGCTGAAACCAATAGCGCTTTTAACGAAACTGATAAAAATAAACATTTTGCTCAAGCATATAAACAAATTGCACCTCCCGAAGATTATGTACCTAAATCTAGTGAAGAAAATGATGGTGAAGATGACGGTTCGAATAGCCTTGGTGAAAACAAACCTATAAAACCCGCTATTAATAAAGAAGAATTATCGTCGTATAGCAAAGTAAACGATTTGCTAAAACAGCAACAAAACACCGGCGTAAATACCAAAAGTACCGTTAGTTTTTCATTGGTAGACAGAAAAAAAGTGTACATTCCTATTCCTGTTTATTTATGCGAGGTAGATGGAAAAATAGTTGTTAATATTACTGTTAATGCCGATGGGAATGTGATAGACGCTTATATAAACAGCTCTTCAAACTCAAAAAACGCATGTTTAATAGGACATGCTTTAGATTATGCTAAAAGCTCTCAATTCAGCACCGACTCTTCTAAAAAAACGCAATTAGGTTCTATTACATTTAGTTTTATTGGCAAACATTAGGTTCAGACTCACAAAGTAATTCTGTAATATCTTTTATAATATTTTGCCCTTTGTCATTATTATACCAATGCTGCAAATCTTCTTTAAATTCTGGTGTTAACGTGCCGTATTTAGCTTTATAGCGATTTACAAAGCTTGTTGCTTCACTTGGTCTTGGACCATAAGTGTTTAAAACATCATTGGTTTGATTATCAATCATAATCAATTTTGGAATAGACTTACTTCCATTAGTTAAGAATAAATCCATTAATTCTAGGTTTTCATCACGAAGTACAATTTTAAAATCAATATGATTATTTAGTTCTGCCATTTTATTTAATACTGGCAACACATGTGCTGCGTCACCACACCAACTTTCTGTAATAACCAGCCAAGTAACAGGATTGTCAAATTCACTTACCCGTTGCTGCGATGTCTCCGAAATTTTCAAAGTTTTATCCCAACGCTTCATACGCTTGTCATTGAGCTTTGTGTAAGTTGCTAAAGCTTCCGTTTTTTCACTTCCTGTTGTAGAGTTTTGTTCAGACAATTTTTTAACCAACTCTCTATAAGCAGGGTAAGTTAAAGCCTTTTGCATACTACTTTTTATAATTGAGTCCATAGTTTATTTATTAAAGGCTTAAAATTAATACCTCTATATTTTAATACAAATGACTTTTGTCATACTTTTACCTTAATACTTACAAATACATTATGGCTGAAAAACACAGATGTGGTTGGTGTATAGGAGACACTTTATACGAAACATACCATGACCAAGAATGGGGCGTTCCTGTCTATGACGATGCTACTATTTTTGAATTTTTAATTTTAGAAACGTTTCAAGCAGGTTTAAGTTGGATAACCATTTTACGTAAACGAGAAAATTTCAAAACAGCCTTTGATAATTTTGATTATAAAAAAATAGCAACTTATAACCAAAATAAAGTTGATGCATTACTACAAGACTCAGGGATTGTACGAAACAAACTAAAAGTAAATGCTACTATTACCAACGCCCAATTATTTATGAAAATTCAAGAAGAATTTGGCAGTTTCAGCAAATACATCTGGGGTTTTGTTGATGGAAAACCTATAAATAATAGGCTTAGAAGCCACAAAGAAGCGACGCCCACCACTGCAATAAGCGACGCTTTAAGCAAAGACCTTAAAAAACGTGGTTTTAAATTTGTAGGTAGCACCGTTATGTATGCTCACATGCAGGCCACTGGAATGGTAAACGACCACGAGATTGGATGTTTTAGGTATGATGAAGTTTAAGTCGTTAAAAATTGTAAAAATATATCTCTAGAAATCTCTTCAGCTCCTAAACTTTCTAAATGATTGGTGTACACTTGGCAATCTATAAGTTTATAATCTGTATTTTGAATAAATGTAATGAAGGCTATTTTACTAGCGTTCGTTTTTTTAGCAAACATACTTTCCCCACAGAATACACCATTAGACAAATCTATTCCATAGAGTCCGCCAATTAATTCGTCTTCCAACCAAACTTCAACAGATTTTGCATATCCTAAATCATGAAGTTTAATGTAGGCCTCAATCATGTCGTTGGTAATCCAAGTTCCAGGTTGTCCATCGCGTTTGGCTTTAGAGCATTCGGTAATCACTGCCCTAAAGTTTTTGTTTACTGTTACAGTATAGTCTTTATTTCTTAACACCTGTTTCATACTTTTAGAAACTTTCAATTTTTCTGGAAATAGCACAAAACGCGGATCTGGTGACCACCACAAAATAGGATCCCCCTCACTAAACCAAGGAAAAACGCCTCCATTATAGGCAAGTAACAAACGTTCTACGGACAAATCACCTCCAATGGCCAATAAACCATCTTCGGTAGCTTCATTCGGATTTGGAAATATTATATCCTGAGTTAGATATTGCATTTAAGATATTGATATAAAAGTAAACAACCTCGACATTTGTAAACATCGAGGTTGTTATTATGAGATTCTCTCCTTCGCAGGAATGATAAAATCGTTTAATTAAAACGGTAAATCGTCGTGATCGTCTTCTTTCAAATCGCCTGCTGGCTCAAAAGCATCCATAGGAGGTACTGGTGGTAAACTTCCATCTGAGCTTGCTTCTTGCAATGCTTCAATTCTCCAACCCTGAATCGAGTTGAAATATTTGGTTTCACCTTGCGGGTTTACCCATTCTCTACCACGTAAATTGATACTTATTTTTACTTGTTGTCCGGCTTTATAACTGTTAAGTAGGTCACATTTGTCTTGCACAAACTCCACCATGATGTGTTGTGGATATTGTTCTTCTGTTGTTACTACCACTTCTCTTTTTCTAAACCCATTACCTCCAAAAGTTTGAGTTTCTCCTACCATTTTAATTCTTCCTTGAACTTCCATTTAATCTATTATTTATTCTTATTATTTATTCTCTACTCGTTTTATATTAAATCTAAGATAACAATATACTCCAAACACTTTCTATCTCTCCAAAACTCAAATAATTTCGAGCTAGTTTATATTTCTGTTGAGAAATTTTTTATATTACTCTACATACCTAACGTGTCAATAGTTTTGATATTTCAAAAAGCCTCTTTTCTCTAATGTAATAGTTTCCTCAGCTTCTGGCAACCAAATCTAATTTTTGCTAATTTATAGAATCATCTTCATTCAAAACATCCTCGTCTATATGAGACTTTACGACTTTACAAAACCATGTAATTTACTCGCTGACAAGACTTTTGAACCTAGTGAAAGCATTATATTTTTTTAATTTCAACAAAGCTAACAATTTATTTCCTAATTATTTAAGAAAATAATAGTGTTCGTTTCATACAGTTTTAACACCAAATTTTAACTAGTTAAGCAAATGTAACCAATCTAATGGGGAACAAAAAACCATTTTACTAACAACTTGAACAATAATATTAACAGATTTGCATTATATTACCAGTTATTTAATTCAAGAATGATTTTCACAAAATATAGCAACACATTTCGTTGGGTTATTATAATAGCTTCATTTGCTATTGTATCTCTTATTTTATGGAAAACTTATGAGTTTTTTCAGCATTTTAAAGAAGAAGAACGTACCAAAATGGAAAATTGGTCGTTTGCACAAACCGATATTATTAATTCGGATAAAGATGCTAATTTAGATTTAACCCTTAAAATACTTAGTAGCAATACAACAACCCCCATGCTGCTTATTAATGATGATGGAAGTTTAGGTAGTTATAATAATATCAATGAAGCTAAAATTTCTGACTCTTTATACCTTAAAAAATTAATAGTACAGTTCAAAGAAGAAAACGAACCAATTCCTATAAAAATAGGAGAGAGTGTAGTAGGTGTCATTTATTATGGAAATTCCGAATTATTAAACAAGCTAAAATATTACCCACTCGCTTTATTGCTTATTGTATTTCTTTTTGGTGCGGTTATTTTCTTTTTTTACCGAAGTAATAAAAACGCCACTCAAAACAAATTATGGTCTGGTATGGCTAAAGAAACAGCACATCAAATAGGCACGCCTTTATCGTCTTTAATTGGTTGGGCAGAAATTTTAAAATCTGAAAACACAAACCCCGAATATATTGTTGAAATTGAAAAGGACATAGATAGATTACAAACTATTACCGAACGTTTTAGCAAAATAGGGTCTGTTCCTACTTTAGAAATAGCCGACATCGTTAAAGAAACCATCGATTCTTATGATTATTTAAAAACAAGATCTTCAAATCTTATTGAATTTGATATTAAAATACCAGAAGTTCCCATTCAAGTAAATTTAAATAAGCAACTTTACAGTTGGTGTATAGAGAACCTAGTAAAAAATGCCATTGATGCCATGAAAGGTCGCGGCAAACTTACTGTAGAAATTTCTGAATTAGAAAATACTATTATGGTAGCTGTAACCGATACGGGTAAAGGACTCTCTAAGAAAGACTTTAATAGAATATTCGAACCTGGATTTACTACTAAAAAACGGGGCTGGGGGTTAGGCTTATCGCTTACCAGACGTATTATTGAAGATTTTCATGATGGTAAAATAAAAGTTTTACAGTCTGAAAAGAACAAAGGAACCACATTTCAAATTACATTTAAACGCGCATAAACTATAAAGTATGACCGAAAAATTCGTTTTTATAAAGGAAGTCCATTTGAACAATAACTGTCCCATTTGCTATAATAGTGATGGGTTGCACTTAACAATTAAACAAAAAACCGTAGAAAATAGTTTTTATAAAGCTATTACTGCTGATATTAAATATGATATGGTTTGTAAAACGTGTAATAGTACTATTTATCCTGTAAATTGGACGGATGATATTGAGCGTGTTTTTGAATATCACAAAAAAGCTTTTACTCCCCAAACCCCTACCACACACTTAAAAAAAGTTTCTCGGTTAGCTATTTTTTCGGGCATCATAGTAGCTATATGTATTGTGGCTATTTTAATTTACACAGGCTTATAATTGTGCTTTAATTAGACTTGCTACTTCTTGAAATGCTTCGGGAGATAACGCTGTTTTTTGAATAAAGCGTGCATCTTCCATAGAATGCAATGGAATTAAATGTACGTGGGTATGAGGCACTTCTAAACCAATAACAGTCATACCTATGCGTTTGCATGGTATGGCTTTTTCAATACCTATAGCAATACGTCTTGAAAACTGCATTAAACCTGTGTAGGTAGCTTCGTCTAAATCGAAAATCTTATCAACTTCTTTTTTAGGAATACATAACGTGTGCCCTTTACTATTTGGGTTTACGTCTAAAAAAGCTAAAAAATCGTCCGTTTCGGCAATCTTGTAACAAGGTATTTCACCGTTTACTATTTTAGTAAAAATTGAAGCCATAATGTTAAGAATATAGGAATGAGTGTAAATATAAAAAGATTCCTAATTAAATTAATCAGAAATCTTCTTTAGAATTTTTTATGTTTTTAAATTACACGACAGAAGAAATCGCTAAATTTCAACTGTATTATCGTGAAATTTCAATAATATCAAACTTCATCACACCGTTAGGCACTTGTATTTCGGCTACATCACCAACCGATTTTCCTAACAATCCTCTTCCTATAGGTGAATTAACAGAAATTTTACCTGCAGCCAAATCTGCTTCACCATCTGCAACTAAAGTATAATTCATAACCATACCATTGGTTTGATTTTTTATTTTCACTTTAGATAACACTAATATTTTAGAATTATCTAATTGCGACTCGTCAATAATACGCGCACCTGCCAAAGCTTCTTCTAATTTAGAAATACGCATTTCTAACATCCCTTGTGCTTCTTTAGCAGCATCGTATTCGGCATTTTCACTTAAATCTCCTTTATCTCTAGCCTCTGCGATAGCTCTGGATGCTTTCACACGTTCCACATCTTTTAATTGCTTAAGCTCATCTCTTAATTTTTTTAACCCTTCTGGTGTATAGTATGATACTTTACTCATAACTTCATCGTTTTATTAATAATAAAATGCTGAAACCTACATCGACTACGTTCTGTACAGGAGTTCAGCATAAAAAAATCCCGTTTACACGAGATTGCTTAACAAATATACAAAATATTTAACTCATTTTCCTTAATGTTGTAAATTGAAAATTATGATATATTTAAATATGAAGTCTTTTTTTTATATAATGTGTCTTGTCCTGTTAACTACCTGTAGCTCTGATAGTAATATTACTAAAAACCCATATTTACCCAATTACCAATTTAATACGGGCAGCTTAATTAATACTAATCTACCAGAATTTAGTCAATTAAAATTCCCCGGTAATTTTGTTATTCTAAACAGCCCCTATGGGATAACTGGTGTTGTGCTATATTACGCTGGAGGCAGTAACTATAATGCTTTTGAAATAACCGACCCAAACCACCAAATAAGTAATTGCTCGAAGCTAAGTGTAGAAGGTGTTATTGCAACTTGCAATTGCGAGGACGGTAATTCTTATGATATTTTAAACGGCATTAAAAGAGAAGGCACCACAGGCTCGTACAGTTTAGTTCGTTATAGAGTTGAAGTTTCAGGCTCTATTATTAGAGTTTATAACAATTAAAAAAAGCAACTTAAACAGTCGCTTTTTTTAATTGTTGATCATCTTTTTAAATCTTAAGCGTCATTCCTAATAAAAAATTGCTTGTGGCTTGTGGGAAGTAATAAATATCACCACCTCCATAATCAAAAGCATTAGAAATGTATTCCACGTTTAATATATTATTAAATAACCCTGAGAAAACAATTGATTTAAAAATTGTTTTCGGCTTTATTTCGTACGAAATATTAAAATCGTTTACAAAATAACTATCCATCTTAGAATTTTTATCATCAATATTATTTAAATACTGTTTTCCTACAAATTTAGTTAACAATGATAATTGAAATTGGTGTATTGGTGTATAATTTAACATATTACCTAGCACTACATTTGGTGAATATGAAATATGGGTATCACCTAAATTCTCTATTGTCCCAGACACATCCGAGTTAAAGTTTCTATGCTTGTTTTCACTTATAGCAATATTGGTTGATGTATTGAATTTATTGTTAAATTGAATATTAGCATCAATTTCCAAACCTAAACGGTAACTTTTGCCACTGGTCGCTCTAATTGGGCTGCCAACATCGTCTAGTTCTCCGGTCAACACCAACTGATTTCTATAAAACATATAATACAAATTAGAATTAACCTGCACTTTGTTTTTATGAAAACGCCAACCTAACTCTATATCGTTAAGTGTTTCATTTTCGCTCACTCCAGCTTTAAAATCATCGCGGTTGGGTTCACGGTTTGCAACAGCATAAGAGGTATAAAAACTACTAAACTCCGAATTTTTATAAGTTAATCCCGCTTTTGGGTTAAAAAAACTAAATTGCACATCGGTCACAAACGGTCTTCTGTCAGAATTCAATCCATTAGTTTTGTAATTCACAAAACGTCCTTGTAAATCGACAAACCCAGTAAGTTTTTCACTTAATTTAATAGTCGCTTTTGAAAATACACTAAAATTGTTTTTAGAAGCATCACCAAAATAATAACGATCTCTAATGTGTGTGTTTTCAGACAAATGACTTCCCCAGATAATTTCTCCAAAATGATCTCCATCGTATGAGCTATAAGATAAACCTGTAATAACTTCTACTCCTTTTTTCTTATAAGTCACATTCGCATTAAGAACATAAAAATTATTATCTAACCAACGACGTACAATAACATCGGAATCGTCTTCAATTAAATTGTTAAAATCGGCAGCAGACTCTTCTGGTTTATATTGTTCATAATACCCTTTACCCTTAGTATAGTTTAAGCCAATATTAGTAGACCACTTGTTATTTAAGCGCTCATTCCAATGTAGTTGGTAATGATCTTGCCAGTAATTATCCGTTTCATTATCATATGTGTATGGATTTTGGCGGCGGTTTTCCTTTAACTCATCGGCAGTTAATCCGTACCAAGCTTGATAGGTATGCTCTTCATTTCCAAAAGTTAAAGCCTTTATTAAAGTGTTGTCATCTTTGTAAATAGCTTGTAAAAAATAAGATTTTAAATCGCTAGAAGCGCGATCTACATAACCATCGGAATATAATTTTGAAAAACGACCAGAAATTTCAAAATGATCATTTAATAAACCTGTACTCAATTTAACAGTATGTTTCCTAGTATTATAACTCCCAAAACTATTCGAAATTTCGCCGGAAGCTTCCTTAGAAAAGGCATCGGTTAAAAGGTTTAAACTAGCTCCAAAAGCACTGGAACCATTTGTTGATGTGCCCACACCACGCTGTAATTGTAAACTCTCCATGGATGATGCAAAATCACCTAAATTCACAAAAAATGACCCTTGGCTTTCAGGATCATTATACGGAATACCATTAATAGTTACATTTACTCGTGTACCATCGGTACCACGAACACGAATACTTGTATAACCAATACCTGCACCTGCGTCACTTGTGGTAACCACAGAAGGCAAATAATTTAACAAGGCAGGAATATCTTGTCCTAAATTACGTTTAGAAATTTGTTTTTTTGAAAGATTTGAATGTGTAATTGGTGAGTCGGCATTTACACGAACGGCATTCACTAAAACTTCATCTAGTTTTTCTGTTTTCGTTGAATCTTTTTGAATTTGATTATTTTGTGCTTTAATACTGAATGATAACACTAAGAGTGTTAAAAAAAGAAAAGTGTTTTTAGTTTTGATGACTTCATTTTGAAAGTCAAAACTGAATCTCCTAAAAAAGTAATTGTAACTTTTTGAAGAAAGAATAAGAAAAATAGATTTCATTACGATTATGTTTATAATCGAATAAAAAGAGGTAATTATTCTTTAATTGGTTAATAATTATTATTTAATTCTATCATACAAATTATTGCCCTATTAGCAATACTCTGTACTTTCAATTTAAATCCCTAAACAGCATTACCTGTTCTAGGTTCATTGGGTATGATCTCAGCCTTTTGGTAGTTAAAAGTTAAAAGTTAAAAGTTAAAAGTCTAAATTATTGACCAAAAACTGAAACTGATGACTGCTAACTGAAAAGCACCCCTTTTTTGAGAACGCTGCAAAGATATAAACAATTGACAACTATTTTTCAATCTATATCAGGTTTTCTTCTATTTGCTTTTTTATCAGATAGATTACGCTTAATCTTTAAACGCTTTTTAATAACAGCTCTAGGGATTTTTGTTGGAATTCTTTTTCGGGGAATGATTAATCCCTTTTCTATCAATTCAAAAAAACGGTTTATTACCAATTCTTTATTTTTATGCTGACTTCTACTTTCGTCGCATTGCAACATTAAAACACCTTCTTTTGTTAATCTGTTTTGAAGTTTATTTATGAGTCGTTCCTTTAATTTTTCATTAAAAAATGAAGATTCAAACAAATTAAAAGCGAGTTCAACCTTTGATGATACTTTGTTTACATGTTGTCCACCCGCACCCGAACTTCTAACAGCTTTAAAAGTCAATTCTTGTAACAATGCGTCTTTGTTTAACATTCTTCTAAACTTGATGCGCAGGTTTTAATAAATCGTTTACTGTTTTTACTGGGTTGAAGGTTGCTAGTGGAATTTCAACAAAAATAGTATTCCAATATGCCATCGCACCATTCCATAATCCTGGGAGTTCTAAAGCTTTAATATCTACACCATTTTGAGATTTTATGGTTATAAAAGCGGCATTAGAATCTACATACTTTGTTAAATCAAATTTATTTCCTTTATAATCTTTAACAGCACAAACCAAATCTGTTGGATTAAAATGGGTAGCATGATCTACAATATTTTTTTGAGATGGGTTTTCAATATTAATTTGAGCAAACTCAACTATTTGTAAAGAAACAACTCCGTTGCCATCTTTAACCCAAAATGGCCCTCCACCAGGTTCTCCTTCATTTTTAACCATTCCACAAACTCTAATAGGCCTGTTAAGTTTTTGATGTAAATAGACTCTCTTTTCTTTTAGACTATACTCTTTATATGCCTCATCTATCTCTACATTAATTCGGTTAATTACAAATAATTCGATGTTATTAACTTCATCTTCCGAAATATCTTCATCTTCTAACTTGTATAAATATTTAAAAGTTTGAGTTTGTATTTGCAGAAGGATCCCTGCTAGCATTTTTTTATAGTTAGAAACCTCTATGTTTTGTTCTAAAACAACAATATTATCGATGTTTTTAATAAAAATAAGATCAAAATCGAGAACATTCAAATTTTCAATTAAAGCCCCATGCCCTGATGGTCTAAACAATAATTTATCATCTTCAGTTCTGTAAAGTTCATCTTTGGATGTGATGGCAATTGTATCGGTAGATTTGTTTTGACATGAAAATGATACGTTAAATTTTGTATTAATTTCCTTTTCAAGATAATTTTTAACTCGTTTCAATTCATTTTCAAACATATCTTTATGCACTTCTGAAATTGTAAAATGCAAATTAGCCGTACTGTTTGATAAAGCATATAATGTAGCTTCTAGCAAATGTTCCTTAAACGCAGTAGAAACTTGATCGTTATATTTATGAAATGGCAACAAGCCTTTTGGGTAAAAACTATAGTTTAATCGATTACCTTCCAACATGGTTTTTACAAATAACACACATTGTTTCCCTAATGATAAACTGTTAAAGTTTGGGATTGTTTCATTTATTTTTGCTCTAACAACATCATAAAACGGTAGCTTTTCCAATCCGTTTAAAAACTCTGAAAAAGCCTTATTTTTCTCTGAATATGACTCTATAGACTCATGATTTTCATCAAATTCATTTAAAAACTGAAACAAAAATTTGAACATCCGTGTCGCAGCTCCAGAAGCTGGTACAAACTTAACAATAGATAGTTGGTCGCGTTTACTTTCAAAAGCATCAATACAGTCTTGCTGCTGCTGCTTGTCTTTTTTTAAAATACCGTTTCCTATGGTTGCTGCATCTAACAAATTAGAATAAATCATCCCTGATTTAATAAGTCTCATCTGAGCATTGACTTTTTCAACAGTCAATCCATGATTTTCTATTTGTTTAATATCTTGTTCTGTAAACATTATTAGTGTTTATTTAATAAATTATCAATATGTTTAATTGCGATTTCTAAACGTTCCTTTTTATTTCCTTTTAATAAAACATAAGGTCGCTTATTTATAATTAAGGCATTTTCAAAAGCCTTAAACATCGCTTCTCTTTCATTGGGTTTATCCCTTAAATCATCAGGTTCCCAAGGCGTGTCAATATAAGTTAAAAAATATAAAGCGTAAGTATTTTCTAAAGCAAATTTTTCAAGTATTGGGTCACAACTTCCTAAATAATAGGCTTCAGAATACACTTTAGTTTCTAGTAAATCGGTATCACAAATTAAAACGGTATTGGTTTTTTGTGCTAATTCATTTTCCAAACGCATTTGCCCTTCAGCAATTGGTAATAAATCATGCGGTTCACAAGTTTTACGTTCGTTATTCCATTTGTTTTGAAGATACTCGCGTGCATATTCAGGTACCCAAACCGAATTGTAGTGTCTTGCCAACTTCCTTGAAAGGGTTGTTTTTCCCGTAGATTCAGGTCCAAATAACACTACTTTTATACAGTTTGAAGGTTGTTGGCTATACTTTTCTTCCATAATAAATAAGCTTGAATCGCTAAAATTGTAAATATAAGGTATTGAAACGAAAGCATTCCCCACCCTCTATATGCGTAAAGCGGAATGGTAATGATGTCAGCTACAATCCACAATATCCAATTTTCAATCTTCTTTTTTGCCATATACCACATCGCTGTAAAAAACAGACCGGATGTAAACATATCAACATAATTAGAGGTTGTTATTTCTTCTCCAAAAACTGTATAAACTATATATGTAAAACTTAATGTTAAAATAAACAACCCAAACCCCATAATTTTTTCCTTGGTATTCGTTCTAGATATTTTAACTACTTTTTCGTTATTTTTAGTTCGTGACCAATTCCACCAACCATATATACTCATTACGGAAAAGTAAAAATTTATCATCATGTCGCCATAGAGTTTATCTTTTAATAAAAGATAAACTGAAATAATTGTTGCAATTAATCCCGTAGGATAGACTAAAATGTTTTCTTTTTTTGCATACCAAACACTTGCAATTCCCGTAACTAAAACAATGGCTTCTAATATAACTATAAAAGTCTCTTTATTTTTGTAGGTATTTAAGAAAAAATCAAAAATATGACTCATAATTGTGTTTACATGGTTTTACTATTTACTTTTTTAAATCGTCAAAAAACGTTTCATCTTCCTCAAAAGCAGTACCAATAACGACCATATTGGCACCAAAATTATAAGCGTTTTCTAGTTGTTGTCTATTTCTAATGCCTCCGCCAACAATTAAAGGTATTTGTAATTCCTTTTTTACTGCTGAAATAATAGTTTTTGAAACAGCCTCTTTTGCTCCACTGCCCGCTTCTAAGTAAATAAGCTTCATTCCTAATAATTCACCCGCTTTAGCAGTATCAACTATTTTTTGAGTATGATTTTTGGGTATTGGTAGCGTTGCTGTAACATTTTCTACAGCTGTATTTTTTCCACTTTCAATTAAAATATATCCTGTGGGAAGCACCTCTAAACTTGTGTTTCTTAATTTTGAAATAGACTCTACATGTTTTCCTATTAAGTAGTCTGGATTTCTACCAGAAATCAAACTTAAAAACAATAAGGCATCCGCATGATTAGTAATTTGAGTAACATCACCAGGAAATAGAATAATAGGAAGTTTGGTTTCTTTTCTTATTGCGGCTACTAAAACGTTGGTAACGCCTTCTTCAACAGTACTTCCTCCTACAAAAACATGAGTTATTATAGAGGCGTGGACTTTGGTTATAAAATCTTTAGTCTTTTCAATAGAAAATTTATCGGGGTCTATTAAAACCGCTAAAAGCTTCTCTTTAGTAGAAGCCGACTTTAGTATGCTTTGGTATATGTTTTTTATTTCTGCCACGAATACTCAAATATGATTTTAAAATATATATTTTTATTTTATGGCATACGCGCAGGTAAAACCTTCAAACTCTAAAAATTGAACTTGATAACGCTGCTTTATGTCTTCATAATCAATCCAAGCAATGGTTTCTTGCTCATTATCCGATATCGGAATCACTAAACAGTGCTGTTTAAAACTCAAACCTGGTGTTGCAAATAGTTTGTATAGTGATTCTTTTATACACCAAATAATAGTTAGTTTTTTAATATAGTCTGAAACTGTATTTTTTAAATAACTAGCCTCATAATTTATAAATTTATGAGCTATCGTACTAATTTTATCCCGTTGCTTTTCGATGTCAATACCAATAATAGCATCACTAACTATTACTCCCGAAAAATGAAATGAATGTGTAATTGAAATGTGTTTACCATCTTTTAAATATGGTTTACCATTTTCATCATAAGACAAATCGACATCTTCGTAACCAAACGCTTTTAATAAACAGCGTACACTTAAAAATCCGCGTTGGTGCATTTCACTTTTCATACCTAAAACACGCTCTAAACTTTTAGGTTTTAAGTTTACGGCTTGCATTAAATCATTAAAAGACTCTGTAATCTTCCAGATTTTAACAACTGTTTGCGAATTTGGAGTAATAATTTTATAAAGAGGCATTTAATATTCTAAAAGTTATTAGTTATCTTTGCACTGCCTATGGCAGATTAAACATTTTTGTTGAGCAATTTAGCTATTTTAAATACGATTCCAAAGATGTTTTCCTTTTATAAAATAAAGAAAAAATAAAAAGTTGATATGAGTACAAAAACAATTCCTTACGTAGCCAACAAAGTAAAAGACATTTCGCTTGCTGCTTGGGGGCGAAAAGAAATAGAATTAGCCGAGGCCGAAATGCCCGGACTTATGAGTTTACGTGAAGAATACGGAAATTCGCAACCTCTTAAAGGCTCACGTATTGCAGGATGTTTGCATATGACCATTCAAACGGCCGTTTTAATTGAAACTTTACAAGCCTTAGGAGCCCAAGTTACTTGGAGTTCTTGTAACATTTTCTCAACACAAGACCAAGCTGCTGCTGCTATTGCTGCGGCAGGAACTTCTGTTTATGCTTGGAAAGATATGACCGAAGAAGAATTTGATTGGTGTATTGAACAAACTCTTTTCTTTGGTGAAGACAGACAACCACTTAACATGATCCTAGATGACGGTGGCGATTTAACCAATATGGTTTTAGATCGTTTTCCAGAATTGGTTCCTGGTATTAAAGGCTTGAGTGAAGAAACCACTACAGGTGTACACAGACTATACGAACGTGTTAAAAAAGGAACATTACCAATGCCTGCTATTAACGTAAATGATTCGGTTACAAAATCTAAATTCGATAACAAATACGGTTGTAAAGAAAGCGCTGTAGATGCTATCCGTCGCGCTACCGATTTAATGCTTGCTGGGAAACGCGTTGTTGTTTGTGGTTATGGCGATGTTGGGAAAGGTACCGCTGCTTCATTTAAAGGCGCAGGAAGTATTGTAACAGTAACAGAAATCGACCCTATTTGTGCTTTACAAGCTGCTATGGATGGTTTTGAAGTTAAAAAATTAGAAACTATTGCTCCCAATGCCGATATTATCATAACCACAACAGGAAATAAAGATATTGTTCGTGGGGAACATTTTGAAGCCGTAAAAGACAAAACTATTATTTGTAATATCGGACATTTTGATAATGAAATTGATATGGCTTGGTTAAAGAAAAATCACGGTCACACAAAAAACACTATCAAACCTCAAGTAGATAAATATACCGTAAACGGAAAAGATATTATTATTCTTGCTGAAGGTCGTTTAGTAAATTTAGGTTGCGCTACAGGTCATCCAAGTTTTGTAATGAGTAATTCCTTTACGAACCAAACCTTGGCTCAAATAGAACTTTGGACCAATAGTGATGCTTATCAAAATGATGTGTATATGTTACCAAAACATTTGGATGAAAAAGTTGCAAAATTACACTTAGCTAAAATTGGTGTTGAACTTACCGAATTAAAACCTTACCAAGCAGAATACATAGGTGTAACGGTAGAAGGCCCTTACAAACCTGAATATTATAGATATTAAGAATTCATGCATTTGCAGGAATCTCAATTTCCAGAAATAATAAATCCCAAACAACAATGTTTGGGATTTATTATTTTATCATTTATGAGCCTTAAAAAATCATACGAGAAACTCAATCATCTACCATATCTTTCTCAAAATACCACCATAAACTTGAGTCGATTGATGCTTTCATTCTGTTAATGTCAACCGAGTCTTGTAAAAAAATGGTTAGATTTTCGTCTGCATGGTTTTGCTCAACAGTTTCGTTTATTTCAATAAGTTCAATTTCTGTAAAGTGCTCTAAATGATTTTTAATTTTATCATCTAAAGATTCGTCACTCAAAAATATTTTAATAGTTTGCTTTGTGGGAGAATTTCTAATTTCTGATCTGAAAGGGAGTAGCATAACAACAAATTTAAGTGAAACAATGTGTGCATTTTAAATGCAATACCCTAAGTTAGTAAATTATTTCAATAAAGTCAATAAAAAAAGCCTTTCTGTTTCTAGAAAGGCTCATTTTAAGTATCTAATAGTTTTTTATTCTATTAACTTGAGTTTTGACAAATCATGAAAAAAGAAATTCTTTTCATCGTTCATAGATACAAATAATCCGTTTGGAAATTTACTTCCTAAAGCGGTAGTTGTTACATCACAACCATCGGTTTCCAAAGTACCTAAATTAAGCTCTTTTATAAATGCATGGGTTTCCAAATTAAATATATTAAAGGTATGCGCTTGTTGATTTGACACTATTAAATAACCTCTGTCGTGATACTTCGCAATAGCAATACCTTCAATGTCATCTTTAAAATGTTCGCTTCCAAAAAGCACTATTTCGGCGTCTCCTTTTTCTGGATTTGCATGGTATTTTCTAATACCTACGCCTTCATCTGAATAATATAGAAACCCCGCTTCATCATCAACTGCAATAGCTTCAATTTCTTTTTGTCCACTAAAGTTTCCTATTTTTCTAAGTAAATTAACTTTCACACCTAAAGAATCTGAAACCAATTCATATTGATATAAATAGCCTTCTGTTGGACCATTCTTTCTACTTACAAAAACCGAAATTTGTCCTGTTTCAGGGTTTTTATAGAGCGCTACTCCCATAGGTCGTTTCATTTCAATAGTGGTTTCATCTTCAAAAACTTTAAAACCACCATCATCTAAAGGTATCATATCTGGTACTGAAAATAAACGTATTTGGTTTTTTTCTCTTTCGGAAAACACGATGATATCTGTTGAAGTGGAATCGTTTAATTTAAACCCGTACTCTAAATCGACGTTATTCGGGTAACTAATATTGGTGATGCTTTTCCCTTTAATGATTTTTCCATCTAAATTGAACGCATACACACCGCCATTAATTTCATCTTTATCGGTACCAAAAACAATACTAGCTTCTGGATCGTTTTTATTTATCCAAATAGCAGGATCATCGGTATCGTGTGGTGTTTTTTCCGTTACGGTTGTGGCTACTATTTCTGGTAATTTGGCTGCACAACCTAATAACAATACGGTGATTCCAAAAATGATATTTGCTTTTATTTTATTCATGTTTATATTAGTTTTTCTTAAACAAATCGTATTTTAAACCAAAGGTTAAGCGCCTGCCATAATATTCCATTTGCATAGTTCTAGACTTCACCCCTTGAAAATAACGCAACGGCTGGTTGGTGATGTTATTCAAATCGGCATACAGACTTAAGTTTTTATTTATTGAAATATTGGCGTTCAAATCTAAAAAAAATTGCTCATCATAATATCTGTCTTCAAACGCACGACCACCAATTTCATCTATATAAGCATCAGAATAATTTCCAGATAAACGCAGACTTAATTTTTTAGTTGCATAACCTAAAGAAGCATTAAACATATTTGGTGAGGTTTGAGGTAAATCTAAATCGTTACGTTCTTCACCATCTTCATTTTTAATACCTT
Source organism: Mariniflexile litorale (assembly GCF_031128465.2). Classification (GTDB taxonomy): domain Bacteria; phylum Bacteroidota; class Bacteroidia; order Flavobacteriales; family Flavobacteriaceae; genus Mariniflexile; species Mariniflexile litorale. Next base: position 1,340,511 of record NZ_CP155618.1, read on the forward strand.
TGGCATCAGATGTTAGATAGGTGTAATTTAAGTAAATACTCAAGTTCTTTGCAAAACCGGGTAAAAAATCTAACTGACGTTGTAAAGAAAATTCTGTGCCAAACACCGTAGCGCCATCGCCATTTAATGGTTGGTATACTTCGTAGCCATTGGTGTCTTCTGACTGACTGGTGTACACAAAATCTTGTATATCTTTATAGAATACACCTGCAGAAATAATTCCAACGGACTTGAAATAATGTTCTGCCATCACATCAAAATTCATAGATGTGGTTGGATTTAATTCTGAATTACCTAAATAAATTTCCTCGTCTTCGTTATTAACTTCTTGATAAGGTACTAAGTCTACATAATTTGGTCTTGCCAAAGTATTTGTCCACGCAAAACGCAATACTGTTTTGTTTGATACATCATATTTTAAATGAATTCCAGGTAATACGTTTGTATATGAGTTTTCATCTTTTAACTCGTTTGTTCCTGCGTAATCGCCATCTTCATCAAAAATTAGTTCGTTTCCTATGCTGTTGATTTCGGTATGTTCTATTCTAACACCCATTAGCATACTTAATTTATCTGATAGTTTTTGGTTAGTCATCGCGTAGCCTGCATACACATTTTCATTGACATCAAAATTAGCAGTAAGGTATTCTTCTGGAAGATTTTCTGCTTCAAACTGTGCTACATCATATAAATTTAAAGCTCCTAAATATTCTGGAGTTGCGAAGTTCCCAACAGCATATTGGCTACCAGCTAAAAAATCTTTATCAGAATAATTACGGGTTGGTACACCACCTAATAAATCTAAGTCAGATGTCTCTGGACTGTATTCAAAGAAATTATTATCTCTATTTTTGTTTTTTAATCTGGCACGTGTTCCAAATTTTAGAAAACCATCTTTATGTTGAAAAATATTTAGAGGCAATTTAAAATTAGCAAATAAGTTAACATCTTTTTCTTCTGTATATTGATTTTCTTCTGTTAATTCATCAAATTCAAAGTTAGTATAACTAGACTCAACAACATCAAAAGGTGTAAATAATGGTTTGTCTAAATTATTATTAAATGTTACCCCATACTCGCTTTCATACTCTAAATAGCGTTCGTTTAAACGCTCTTCTGAAGCTTTTGAAAAAGAAGCCATCCAATCTATTTGTAATGCTTTAATTAAATGCTCACCACCTAAGCTAAAGTTAAACATACGTTGATCTTCTAAACGTCTGTTTTTACTGCGGTTGTTATCAATACCACCTTTAGTTTGTCTTTTAGCTTCAATAGGGAATGAAGTTAGGTTTCCATTGCCATCTACTGTAAAATCGCCGGGTTCAATATCTTCACCATCTAAAATTTCTTGTTCTAATCGGAATCTATTTTCGCGATCGTCTCTCCAGTTATAGATTGATTTTAAATAAATATTATTGTTTTCGTTTAATTTATAATCAAAATTTGCCGAAAAACTACGACGAATACGTTGCACCAAATACTCTCTAATTTCAGATACTTTAGCATATGGATTTACATCTACTTCTTCTAAATTATCTTCATCATCAAAGGCATTGTATTCAAATTCATCTTCCCATTCAGCTTCAACATTGTCACTTCCAAAATCATTATCGTTAAAAGATGCAGAAAGCATATATCCAAATTTCCCGTCATTGCTTCTATCTCCTAATAGAAAAGATCCATTTAGAATTCTTTTATCCGTAATGTCATTAATACCAGAGCCAGCAGTTGCTGATAAACGAAATCCTTGAGGTGATGTTTTAGTTATTAAATTAACAGAGCCTCCCAAAGCATCTGCATCCATATCGGGCGTAATTGCTTTATTAACTTCAATGGTTTGAATCATATCGGCTGGAATTAAATCCATTTGTACGTTACGGTTATCGCCTTCGGCAGAAGGAATACGACTTCCATTTAAGGTTACGGAGTTTAATTGTGGTGATAAGCCACGAATGATAATATTGCGAGCTTCCCCTTGATCAACCTGCATAGTAATACCTGGAATACGCTTTACCGCATCACCAATATTAGCATCTGGAAATTTCCCAATTTGGTCGGTTGAAACAATATTGGTAATGTTTTGTTTGTTTTTTTGAGTGTTTAAAGCTCTGGCTTGACTCCCTAAAGAGTATCCTGTAACTTCAACTTCATCTAATTCAGTATTATTAGAACTTAATGTTACATTTAAAGTACTTGTTTGACCATTTGAAACAACCACTTCTTTTTTAAAGTCTGAATACCCTAAATACTTAATTAAAAGATGATAAGTTCCTTCTGGAATATTAACTAAAATAAAGTTTCCGTCAAAATCTGAAACAGCTCCTTTTTTAAGTTCCTCTATCATAACATTAGCGCCTGGAACCGTTATACCATTTTCGTCGGCAATAATACCTCTTATGTTTCCATTTTGTGCATATCCTGCTAAGGATGATATTAATGCTATTAATAAAAATACATAGTGTTTTCTCATGTTTGTTTTGTTGATTAATTATTTGAGCGAAATAACAAAACAGACAATCAAAACACTTTAAACCATTTTTATGTTACCGTTAAGGATAGAAGCTTATTTAATAAGCATTGCAATTAATTAACCTTTAAAAAACCTTGAGGAAAAGTTGGCTAAAAACCAACAAAAAACCCTTTCTGTTTCCAGAAAGGGTTTTTATATTTTAAAGAAAATTAGTTTTTAAACCTCAAAAGGTTCAATAGAAACATAAGATTTGTTATCTTTTTTCTTTGTGAATTTTACAACGCCATCAACATATGCGTGTAATGTATGATCTTTTGAAGAATACACATTTTCACCTGGGTGATGTGTATTTCCTCTTTGTCTTACGATAATGTTTCCTGCAATAGCAGCTTGACCACCAAAAATCTTAACACCTAAACGTTTTGATTCTGATTCTCTACCATTCTTAGAACTACCTACCCCTTTTTTATGAGCCATTGTCTTAAGTTTTTATATTGTTAATATTAAGTGTTCTTGAAAATTACTTTTCAATACCACCATCTAATTTGTCCTGTAATTCTTTTAATTCATCCCACTTACCATCTGCAGCTAATTTAGCTTGCTTTGGCCATGTATCTGTAACGATATGAGATAATCTTGAGCTAGCTTCCGTAAGAATTGCACTTAATTCTTCTGGTTTTGCTTTTGCTATTTTAGCAAAAGTATCTAAACCTGCATTTACTAATGCTTCAGCAGCTTTAGGTCCCGCACCTTCAATTTTTTTCAAATCATCCGCTTTTCCTGTTGCTTTTTTAGCAGCTGGTTTTGCTTCTGTTTTTGGAGCAGCAGCTTTTGGCTCTGCTTTTGCTGGTGTCGCTTTTTTAGCTTCCACTTTTTCTACTTTGGCTGCTTTTTTAGCTCCAGAAGTAGCAATACTTTCAATTACAATTTCTGTTAAAGATTGACGGTGACCGTTTTTCTTACGGTAACCTTTACGTCTTTTCTTTTTGAAAACTATAACTTTATCACCTTTAAGGTGCTTTAAGACTTTTGCTCCTACTTGAGCTCCGTCTATAGCTGGGGCGCCTACGGTTACATTGTCACCATCACCAATTAGAAGAACATTATCAAAAGCCACTTGCTTTCCTTCTTCTGTTTGTAAACGGTGTACAAAAACCTTTTGGTCTTTAACAACTTTAAATTGTTGCCCTGCTATCTCTACAATTGCGTACATAGCGTAACGTTTTATTAATTAATTTATTCAAAAACCCCTACCTATACGGAAGGCGGGTGCAAATATACTGCTAATTAATTAATTTACAAACGTTTTGTTTTTTTTAGGCAAGATTTTTACTGTTCTTAAAAAGTTGCATTACAGCGAGGGTCGAAACTACCGTAGTTGCAAACCCCATAATAGCTACCACAAAGGTTATTAAACCCACATCAGCCCCAAGTCCTCCATGCATTTCTTTAAGTAATTCTGGCAAAAAATCAGGACTAAACTCAGTGGCATAAAACAAGAAGAATATGGTAAAAAGCATAGTGGCAATAAAGCCGGTAATGAGCCCTGTTTTAAAACCTTCACCGTATGAAAACGTCTCACGGCTTTCAAGTTTACTTAGTCTTATGGCTTCATAAACTCCAAAAGCAGTTATAATAGCATTAAAAAAACTAAATGCTGGATTTACATGCTTATGAAATAATGCTAAAATTAAAAAATAAGCAATTAATACAGCACTCGTAACAAATCCAAACCTAATAGGAAGCGATATTTTTTTCATGTGTTAAAATTTAATTTTATTTAAGAAAATAATATTCAGTTGACAAATTCATCATTATAACTAATAAGATTTGGTAAGCATGTTTCTTTTTAAAATAAAAAATGCTATTAAATTTCGTGAAAATTTTGATAAGAAAATAATTTTAACGAGCTTTTAATATGAATATATAATTATCCAACCTCTTTATTTAGTAAATTTGTTTAAATTTAAATACTTACATAATGATAAAGTCAGTAAAAAATATAATGATGGTTGTGTTAATAGCTGTATTTGCTATGAGTTGTAAAAATGAAACCAAACCCGAGGTTAAAACTGTTGAAATGACTACAGAAGTGACTAGCACCATCGACCCGAACGCGACTTACGCTAAAGCGGAATTCACTATTGATGGTATGACTTGCGCCATGGGTTGCGCTAAAACTATTGAAAAGAAAATTGCTAAAATGGAGGGGGTGAAATCTGCAATAGTTGATTTTGATAAAAAATTAGCTATGGTAGAATATAATGAAGCTAAGGTTACCCCTGATTTATTAGAAAAAACGGTGACTTCAGTGTCGGATAGTTATATAGTGAGTGATATGAAAACCGCTAGTAACTAAATAAATTGAATACACAAAAGTTTTGTGAATTTCATTTATCTGTCGACTTATACTTAGTCGACTTATACCTATAAGAATACTTAATCAAATACCAACACATATAATAATGTGTGAGGTTAAAACATATAATTGCAAAAAAATTCAACAAATCGTTACTGTTTAGAAACAGATTACCTCCCTGAAAACAAGAACTTAAAAAGACAAAAACTGCTGAAAACAACAAAAAACTATTTGTTTTCGTTTTATTGCTTATATATAATAACAGAGCACTAAAAACGAATAGAGAGGCTGAAAAAGCATAAAACATTGTTTCACGAAAAATAAACATCTGGTTCATTCCTTCGAAAAACAGTATTACAGGTATACATACAAACACTACTAATAGTGTAACTAATTTTAAAACCAACTTTACATTTACCTTTTTAAAATGTTGAAACAAAATAATGCAATAAAAAACAAAGGTAATAGTATGGTATATCAACCCATCAGAATTATAATTTTGATATGGATTGTTAAAATTACATATTCCTAAAAAATTAAAGACTAGTGCAAACAAAAAAAACAAATTCTTTTTGTTTGCGTTTAATATATAAATAACAAAAATTAATGGGAAAGACGCAAACATTGTTACCTTTCTATCTAAGTAGGTTGGAGAAATAGCACCCAAAGCATCCAGAAAAATGACTCCAAAAAATATAAAATTTAATAATATTTTTTGATTAATCAATTCCCATAATTCATTTATTAATTCTGCTTTAAATGTCTTCAATCCTATTCTGTGCTACTATGTGAAACTAACCCTTAAAGCAAACGAAAATATAATAAATAAGACGGGATTAAAACAATATTTTCCTATTTCAAACCAATCGGAAAGATTTTAAACACTTGGTCGATAAAAATTGTAATATGAGATAGATTTTAATTTTAACACACTTTTATTCTCTCCTATTTTTCAAAATAAAAAAATATAAAATTGATTGTTTTTTAAAATTCAGTAGTGTTTTTGGAACGTTAATACAACTTATTTCCAAACAATGGTTTCCATAATATGTATCATGTCCTTTTGCAAATAATTTGCTGCAGGTAATATAGAATCGTAATTGGGTTTTGCGTAGAAATAAAGTGATCCTACTAAGAAGTGCTGTATGCTGTCGGTTACATAAAATTGTGCTGGCGATGCTACATTTCCTTTTACTTCAGAAAAAACGCCATACACTTTTCGTTCTTTATTTTCATAAGGAAACACTGGAATCTCATCTGCCTTTACGGTATGCTCTAAAGTGAACTTTTGAGCGTCTCTAAGATATTCGGTTAAGATTTTTGAATCGCCTTCTATGGCCTTGTAAGTTATAAAAATAGTCCCTTTTAATGAAGGGTATTCTATATTAATACCATAGCTTTCTTTGGCTGCTGCTAAATTTTTGTACTTAATTTTAGACACTAAATTGTTTGTTTCAAAATAAAACGGTACTTCAGCATTAATTTTTTTATACTGTGCTTCAGGATAATCTAATCTTAAATATGCCTTAGGTTTTGGAATATAATCTCCTTGTCCACATGAAAAACACATGATAATTATAACTAGTAAGTAAAAATTATGCTTCATTAAGTTATGGTGAATTTTACAAGCTTTATCCGTTTTTTGTCTAAGGCCTCAATTTTAAAAACGTAATTTTTAAAATTTATTTTACTGTTTTGTTTTGGGAAACTCCCTGATATCTCTAAAACAAAACCTGCGATAGTTTCAGCTTCACCTTTATTTGCTTCAAAAATAGTTTCGTCTTCAATTTTAATAATTTTATAAAAATCTTTTAAGGCTGTTTTTCCTTCAAACACAAAATTATTATCGTCTAATTTAGAATAGGTTAAATCTTCATCATCAAATTCATCACTTATATCACCTACAATTTCTTCTATAATATCTTCTAAAGAAATTAATCCTGAAGTGCCACCATATTCATCAACTACCATAGCCAAATGCACCTTTTTCTCTTGAAATTCAGCCATTAAATCGTCCAACTTTTTGTTTTCAGGCACAAAAAATGGTTCTCTTAGTAAGGCAGACCAATCAAATTGTTTTCTATCTATATAAGGCAATAAATCTTTTACATAAAGAATTCCCTTTATTGTATCTATACTTTCCTTATAAACTGGAATACGCGAATAACCGTTTTTTATAATTTCCGGTAAAATATCGATGTATTTTTGTTCAATATTTAATGCAAAAATATCGATTCGAGGACGCATTACTTGCTTAGTATCAGTATTGCCAAAAGAAACGATACCTTGCAATATTTTATGTTCTTCTTTGGTCGTGTCTTCTTCACTAGTAAGTTCTAATGCTTGCGATAATTGATCGACACTTAAATTAGATTTTTGCTTTCCTAGTTTATTATGTATACCTATAGTCATACTACGCATAGGTAAACTTAAAGGCGATAATAGAATATCTAAAACCTTTAGCGGGTAAGCCATAAAAGTGGCAAACTTTAAATTATTACGGCTAGCATATATTTTAGGCAAAATTTCGCCAAACAATAAAATTAAGAAGGTTACAACAACTACTTCAATTACAAATTTAATAACAGGAGATGTAATGCCAGAAAACCAATCTTTAGCCAAATAAGCAAACAAAATAACAATACCAATATTTATAAAATTATTAGCAACCAAAATAGTTGCCAATAATTTTTTTGGACGTTCTAATAAACCTTTAATTATTTGAATACGTTTCGATTTTACTTCTAATCCTTTTTCTATATCGGTTCTTGAAAGCGAAAAAAGAGCGACTTCTGCTCCAGAGATAAGCGCAGAACAAAACAAAAGCAAAAACAATAACACGATGCCTAAAACAATTGAAAAATCAATTGCAATCATTAAACTTTTAAAACTCGCGGGGTCAGGATCCAAGTAGTATGGTTTTAGTTATACAAAGCATCTCGATATTTCGAGACATTTATTATTAAAATGGTAAATCGTCTTCTTCTCCAATGGGTTCTGGAGCTTCAGGTTCTTTTCCAACGGGTTTTTGTGCTGCAGGTGTTGATGTATTTGATGCGTTACCTTCACTTTCCTTTTTTGTAGATAAGAAGGTAAAATCTGTACATTGAATTTCTGTAGAATAACGATCGTTTCCACTTTCATCTTGCCATTTTCTAGTTTTCAATCGGCCTTCAACATATACTTTGTCTCCTTTGCTTAAATATTTTTCGCAAATTTCGGCTCCTTTATTTCTAACTACAATATTATGCCATTCTGTATTGGTAACACGTTCATTGGTTTGTTTGCTGGTATATGTTTCATTTGTTGCTAAAGGAAATCGTCCAATACAACCGCCACCTTCAAAATAATGCATTTTTACTTCATCACCCAAATGCCCAATTAGCATCACTTTATTTAATGTTCCAGACATAATTATTGTTTTTAATAGGAGAGCAAAATTACTGAATTGCTTTGCATTTTAAAGACTTGCTTTCCGTTTTTTTAAAATTAATAAAAAAATTGATTGCTTCTATTAAACTAATTAAAATTAAAATGTTCAATAAAATTACCAATTAGAATAGGCACTGCGTACGTACGTATTTTGTTTATTGGAATACTGTTTGGTAAAGACTGGCCTACTTTTACAATCCAAAACTTGGTATATAAATGTTGATGTGATAATTTATGAATAATAACATCTTCATTATAAAGAGATAATTCAAATGAAACTTCTTTTAACAATGAATGTTTTTTAACCGCTAATTTGAAATCTTCAAATTCTAAACTTTTAGCTGTTTCAATTAAAGGGAACTGATACAAGTTTTGCCAAATACCTTTGCCTACACGCTTTTCTAAAATAGTTTTCGCATCCTTATCTATAAAGACTAAAAAATTAAAATACTTTTTTTTCGCTTTTGCGGATTTTATTTTGACGGGGAGTTCTCCAATTTTGTTTTCATTAAAAGCAATGCATCCTTTATTAAAAGGACAAATATTGCAATCAGGACTTTGTGGTCTGCATTGTGTTGCACCAAACTCCATGATGGCTTGATTAAAATCGGCTGGATTTTTTTTATCAATCAACTCTTGTGCTAATTCTTTAAACTCCTTAGCACCTTTTGACAAATTAATAGGTGTATCTATGCCAAAATAACGAGACAATACTCTATATACGTTTCCATCTACCACTGCTTCTACTTTGTTAAAACAAATGGATGCTATAGCACTTGCCGTATAATCACCAATTCCTTTCAGTTTTAATAAATCTTTATAAATAGTAGGGAAAACTCCATTTAACTCGCTGGCAATATATTTAGCTGTAGTATGCAAATTTCTGGCTCTTGAATAATACCCCAAGCCTTGCCATAATTTTAAAACATCGCTTTCTTCGGCCTGTGCTAAATGAAAAACTGACGGAAATTCGTGTACAAATTTACTGTAATAAGGCAAACCTTGAGCTACTTGTGTTTGCTGTAAAATAATTTCTGACAACCAAATACGATACGGGTCTTTTGTTTGTCGCCAAGGAAGATCCCGTTTATTATTTGAGTACCAGTGATTTAGAGTTTTTGAAAATATCATTAATTAAATAAATGCTGCGAACAAAAATAAACGTTTATAATCTTAAATTTTAATGAATTAGGTTTGAAATATTGAATTTTAAATTCCTATATTTGCATCCCTTTTAAAATTTATAGTAACTTAAAAATATATATTAAAATGACTAAGGCTGATATAGTAGCAAAAATTTCTGATAAATTAGGAATTGAAAAAGGAGATGTTCAAGCGACAGTTGAAACATTTATGGAAGAGGTAAAATCTTCTTTAGAAAGCGGTGATAATGTTTACTTAAGAGGTTTTGGTAGCTTTATTATTAAAACAAGAGCTGAGAAAACGGGTAGAAACATTTCAAAAAACACAACCATTAAAATACCATCTCACAATATTCCTGCATTTAAGCCCGCAAAAGTTTTTGTGGAAGGCGTTAAAACAAATGTAGAAGTTAAATAAAAATGCATATACTGAGTTTTTCAGTGTTAAAATAAATTATTAATTAAAAAACACACTATATTATGCCAAGTGGTAAAAAACGTAAGAGACATAAGGTAGCAACGCACAAACGAAAAAAACGTGCGCGTGCTAACCGTCACAAAAAGAAAAAATAAGCCTTAAAAAGTAGTTATAAAACTACTTTTTTCGGTTTAAAACAACAAAGTTCTTTGAAATGAGTTCATTAAATTTTTAGACACTTTTTAGTGTTTTATGAACTCCACGGATATTAAAAAATCCTGTGAAAAAATAATGTATAATCCATCTGTATAATTTGGTTTTTAGTTGATGGTTTTTGGTTGATGGTTTTTAGTAAAAAACCTAAAACTTTGAAACTTTGAAACTTCAAACTAGAGCGTATGGATAAAAATTAACTTAATGGATAAAGAATTGATTATTCGATCTAGTTCCGAGCACGTTGATTTTGCCTTATTAAAAGATGGAAAACTTATTGAATTACAGAAAGACGAAGATGGTAATAACTTTTCGGTTGGTGACGTGTTTATCGCCAAAATAAGAAAAGCTGTTCCTGGACTAAATGCTGCATTTGTAAATGTTGGTTATGAAAAAGATGCTTTTTTGCATTATCATGATTTAGGTCCAAAACTACCTTCTCTTTTAAAGTTCACAAAAAGTGTAAGCACAGGTAAACTAAAAGATTTTTCTTTAAAAAATTTCCCATTTGAAAAAGATATTGATAAAGACGGCAAAGTTGCCGATGTCTTAAAATCAAATCAATCGCTATTGGTACAAATAGTAAAAGAACCCATATCTACCAAAGGCCCTAGAATAAGCTCTGAGCTTTCTATTGCTGGTAGATATATTGTTTTAGTTCCTTTTTCCAACCGTATTTCTATTTCTCAAAAAATAGAAGACAAAGATGAAAAAGACCGCTTAAAACGATTGGTAAAAAGTATTACGCCACCAGGGTTTGGCATTATTGTACGCACCGTAGCACAAGGCAAAAAAGTAGCTGAACTAGATAAAGATTTACAGAATTTGTTAGGTCGTTGGACCGCAATGTGTAAAAAGCTACATAAAGCACATCATCCAAGTAAAGTATTAGGAGAAATGAATAAAGCCTCGTCTATTTTACGAGACATATTCAATGATACCTTTACAAGTATTCATGTTGATGATGAAGCGCTTTACATTCAAATTAAAGATTACGTGCAAGAAATTGCACCAAACAAAGAATCAATAGTTAAATTGTATCAGTCTACCGTTCCTATTTTTGAAAAATTTGGAATTGAAAGACAAATTAAAACCTCCTTTGGAAAAACCGTTTCTATGGCAAAAGGTGCGTATCTAATTATAGAACACACCGAAGCACTTCATGTTATAGATGTTAACAGTGGAAACAGATCTAACAAGGCCAATAACCAAGAGGATACAGCATTAGAAGTTAATTTAATAGCTGCTACCGAAATGGCTCGCCAATTACGATTACGTGATATGGGAGGCATCATCGTAGTAGATTTTATTGATATGACGAGTGCTGAACATAGGCAACAGCTGTTTAACCACCTTCGCGATGAAATGAAGGATGATAGAGCTAAGCACAAAATATTGCCTCCAAGTAAATTTGGTTTGATACAAATTACAAGACAACGCGTTCGCCCAGAAATGAACATTAAAACTAAAGAGGAAAATCCCGACGAAGTTAATAATGGCTCTGAGGTGGAAGCGCCGATAGGTATCGTGTCTAAAATTACGCACGACCTAGAACAACTATTAAAAAAAGACTATAAAAAGCTGACCTTAAACACACATCCTTTTATAGCAGCCTTTTTAACAAAAGGCTTTCCATCAACCCGTTCAAAATGGTTTTTTGAACACAAAAAATGGGTTAAAGTTTTACCAAGAGATGCTTACACGTATTTAGAATACCACTTTTTTGATAAAGAGGGTAAACAAATTAAATAATTTTAAAAAAGCCTTACTATTTATTTAGTGAGGCTTTTTTGTTTTTAAACGTCATTGCTACAAATCCATACAACTACCTGACAAATAGTTAATTATAATATTATATCAAAAAGTTGAGCAATTGCTAAAGCACCGCGCTTTACGCTATATCTTTTTAAAAACATCATTGCAAGAAGGAACGAAGAGCTAATCTGCTAATTTTTAATTCTACCCAAAACTTGTGTACTTTTATTTTTAAAAAGGATGCCGCTGCAATCGCTATTGCAAGTGTTGTGCGAGCTACAAATTATAGAATCAATACTTTAATTCTTATATTTAACTTGTAGGTAAATTTTTTACTCAAAATAAAACCGTGGGCATTATAAGCAAAAACTACTATGTATAGAAAGAAAATATGATAGCATCTACTTTTAATTATGAATCTAATATTCTTGAAACAGAATTTAATAATGATATTAGCTCTAAAGACGTTATAGATTATATTAGTAATTTCAAAAAAAATACTGCTTACCCTAGAAAACTAAAAAGCATTGTAATTGCAACAGATGCTAATTTTAAATTTTCGTTTAAAGATTTGAAATCTTTTAATGATGTCAAAATTGAATCGCTAAAAAGCTACGAAATTGTGATGGTTGCCATCATTGTTAGCAGCCCTTTAACAGCAGCATTAAGCACATTATATGAAGCAATCGCCAATAATAAAAAATATAAATTCAAAGTGTTTTCTACCCGAGAGGCAGCTCAATTCTGGTTAGATAGTTTTCGTGTTTAACTACTTTTCAAAAACTCCATAATGACATTTATACTTTTTATGAATTATTTCTACAACGACGTAGCACTAAAAGTATCTCCTTGAGATAAATCACCCGTTTCAAATCCTTTTTTAAACCATCGCATACGTTGCGCAGAAGTACCATGCGTAAACGAATCTGGAACTACCCGACCACTCGATTGTTTTTGCAATCTATCATCGCCAATGGCGTTCGCGGCATTCATGGCTTCTTCAAGGTCACCTGATTCCATCATCTGCGTCATTTGTTGAGAATGATGTGCCCAAACTCCCGCTAAAAAATCGGCTTGAAGCTCTACTTTTACCGAGTATTTATTGTATTCTTTTTCACTAAGTTGCCCCCTTAAGCGGTTCATTTTATCTGAAATTCCTGTTATTTTTTGGATATGGTGTCCAACCTCATGAGCAATTACATAGGCTTGAGCAAAATCTCCAGGCGCATTTAAACGACGTTCCATATCTTCGAAAAAGCCCAAATCTATATATAATTTTTCATCTCCTGGACAATAAAAAGGTCCTGTAGCACTTGAAGCAGAACCACAAGCAGAAGACACCGACCCTGTAAATAGCACTAATGTGGGCTCTCTATAATTCTTTAAAAGCTTATTCCAAACATCTTCTGTATTGGCTAATATAGTAGCACTAAATTCTGCTAATTCTTGATCTTCAGCACTAGGTTTATAGGGTGCAGAGGATTCGTTCTGTATAGTTCCACCTCCTAAAAATTGTGTTATTAAACTAAGTGGATTTTTCCCCATTATTAAAGAAACAACTAAAAACCCTCCAACAATAAAAAGTCCAACTTTTGAAAAAAGAATCTTAACCAAAGGACCTAATAATGTCGGATTAAACCCTCCTATTCCTTGTCCAGATCCACCTTTGCCCCTACGGTCATCCACGTTCGAACTTTGCCTTCTACCTTGCCATTTCATATTATTATCTAGTTTAATATTCAATTAATGGCTTCAATTTACATATAATTTCAATATTATAAATTAATTAAATTGAAGTTGTCGCAAAAATTTAACCAACAAATTGTTATATATATTCAAAATACTACTTTTTTAATAAATACTTTAATCAAACTATCAAGCATTTTAAATTAAGTATATGATTTCTTAGTTTTGCAGCAAAAAAAATGATTTGTGAGTTAGAGAAAAAAGATATTGAAGAATTTAAACCAACAAATATTCTACCTCAAACCCCTTTTTGGGGGCGCGTAAAAAGAAATCAAGGATTTATACCACAAGGATTCGAATTAACTATTTCTAAAAATATATTAATTAGTACTGCTAGTTCTTTAGAAAAAGAAGTTGAAGACTTATTAATACTAATTAAGTATATAAATGATGACACTTGTATTGCATACGTTCCATATGGTCCCAAATTAGAACCTACGTTTGAAAACCAAGGCCTGTTTTTAGAACAGTTATCTGAATCCATAAAACCACATTTACCTCCTAATTGCATCTTTATCCGCTACGATTTAATTTGGGAAAATCAGTGGGCTACTGAAAAAGAATATTTTGATAATTCAGGCAATTGGATTGGCCCACCAACTAACCAAACCCAAGAATTTAGAGTAAATTTCGGCACGACTAATTGGAACTTACAAAAAAGCATTCAAGACAACCTTCCTAAAAACACTTTTTTCCTTGATTTAACTTTGAAAGAACAAGACTTGCTTTACAATATGAGATATAACACAAGATACAATGTAAGAAAAGCAAATAAAAAAGGGATTAGAGTTCGTGAATATGGAATTGAATATATGGATATATGGTATAAATTATATCTTGACACAGCCATTCGCCACGGCATGCCTTTACAAAATCAAGCTTTTTTTTCTACTATTTTAAAAAATCAGGATAATAACAAAAATGGTGTTACTGTAAAAATGTTAATGGCTGATATTGATGGTAAGTTTCTTTCCTCTATGTTTTTAGTTTTATCAAAAAAAAGAGGTACTTATCTATATGGGGCATCTAAATCTTCTAAAAACAACTTAATGGCAAGTTACGCATTGCAATGGGAATCTATACGCATCGCAAAAGCATGGGGTTGTACCGAATATGACATGTTTGGCTCTGCACCAAATTTAAATCAAGCACACCCACTACACGGCATACATATTTATAAAAAAGGATTTGGTGGAGACCTTTATCATAGAATGGGATGCTGGGACTACCCGTATAATAAAAAACTGTATGATTTTTATAAATTACAAGAAGCCGTAAATTAAATCTTTAGTGATATTTTAAAAATTAATTGGGTTAATTAATCTCATATGACTCTTATAAATTTGAATATAGTTTTCAAAATCCATGATGGATAAAGTAAAACTTATTTGAAATATAAATCAACTATTAACACATTGTAATTATATGATGGATCCAAATGAATATACGTTTGATTTTTAAAAAATTTTATTTGGAAATTACAGCCTTCTAATTTATGTCGAAATCATAATACGAGTTCTCATAATTATGGGTTATACTATTTCCATTATTAATTGGATAGGAAAACGTGTTGTAGGGGCTTAGGTAGTGCCGACATTTTAATTGTTGTAGCTATGGGGAGTGCCGTAGGTGATGCTATGTTTTATCCTTCAATACCTTTGTCAGTTTCCCTGTTAGTTATTACTTTAATTGCTGCTTTACAAAAGTTTTATGTACACCTATGTATAAAGTCTGAATCCGTTAGAAAAAAAACGCATCCTAAGGTTATGAAACTAGTAGAACATGGAAAATTGTTATATGAAAACTTTTCAGACGATCAAATTGACAAATATGAAGTATATATGCTCTTGAGGGAATCTGGAATTAAATTTCTATCGGAAGTTGAACATGCTTATTATGAACAATCAGGAAAGTTGAGTATCTATAAATATGAAAATCCCATATTGGAAAATTCCATTCTTCCAGAGCATCTACCAAACCATCAAACGTTTCCCCATAATTCCAAATAAACACTTTGATTATAAGAGTCTGATGAAGCAAAAATTGACCTCTAGGTTCTCTTTTAGTAGTAATTATGAAGTGCTTTCTTAAACAATTGATTTAATAAAATTTAAATCACGTTTATTACTAATTGATGCTTCTGCGTCTAAAATTAGATTCGCAATTTCTTCATCTAAAACCTCTTGGTACTTTTTATTTTCTTCTTTTATAATATTTTTTAAATGTAAAAGCATCATTAGCAGTTTTTCTACAACAACAACATCATGTTTACAATAGGTTCTTAATTCTGCCATAACCTGAAAAATCAAAGTCTTAAAATTAACAGTAGCCATAGACACATAAGCAACTTCGCTTATATAACTAAGACTTTTATCATTTTTATGTATCCGTAATGAAAATAACTGAGATAAGTAATCAATGGCATTTAAAGCAGTTCCTGGGTCATTAATACCTGGTGACATGGCTTTAACAGCAACCTCTGTAATCTGTTTAAATGCCAACACATAATTATCTTCAACGACTTCACTTTTAGAAAAATCAAAATGCTCAGTAATTCTATCTATGACATCATCATCTAACTGTTTTTCGCTTTTAAAAATGATATTTTCTTCAGAAACAAACAATCCTTTAATAACCATGACATCTATTCTCACGTTTTGCGCTTTAGCAATTTTAGCAATATTCTCTACGGAAACATTTTGCAAGTAGCCTGATTTTTTCGATTTATATACTTGCCATGAATTGGATGATGCGAAATCACCTTCTTTATATTTTTCATTTTCAATTAAATATAACATCCTATGCTTGGAAACATTGAAAATCTTATCCAAAATATTATTAATTTGAATTTCCTGAGAAATAGAATGAATAAAATAAATGAAAGCAGCAAGGCAATTTACCATGAATAAAATAGCAAAAAGCACCGCAAAACCTGGCAACTGATACTTGTCTCCATCGGGTTCAATATAAACTAAAATAAAAGTACAATAGAGTATCGATGCAATATAAAAACCCAAAATTATTTGATGTCTTTTATTACTAATTAGACCTGGTAATAATCGGGGTGAGAAATTACTAGAAGCTTGGTTCAATAATATCATTACCATTGAAAAGCTAAAAACCATAATGGAAATAAGTCCAGCAATGAAAGTGGTTAATAGACTTCTTGCCGTTTCCGTATTATTTATAACTAATGCAGGAAATGTTTCCAGAAGATATTTAGAAATCCCTTTTTCTTCAAGATAAATCATAGCATAGGTGAAAATCAAACCTAAAACAGCTAAAAGCGTAGGATAGAAAGCTATTTTATCGGTTAGTCGATAAATTTTTCTAATTAAGAAAAGTATTTTGTCTTTCATCCCGTTAACTTTATATATTCAAAGATAAGTCTGTCTCATCAGCAATTTGGCTGTAAGTAGAATTTTTTACATAAAAACGAAATATAAATTTCCCTTCCACTAAAAAACTAGACAGCTCATGAAAGTTCCATGTCAACGAATTAAGTCGCTGGATTCGGAATTTGAGCATGAACTGCATTAATCTGTTCAAGAACCTCATCATTTAAAGTGATATTTACAGAATCGATATTTTCTTTAAGTTGCTCTAAATTTGTAGCACCAATAATATTACTGGTTACAAACGGTTGTTGGTTTACAAAGGCTAAACTCATTTGTGCTAAAGTCATACCATTATTTTCTGCTATTTTAAGGTAACGTTTGGTTGCTTCTGTACTTTGCTCACTGCTATAACGGACAAATCTCGGAAACAATTTTAACCTTGCATTATCTGCCGCTGTACCTTTAACATACTTTCCGGAAAGCACTCCAAATGCCATGGGAGAATAAGCTAACAAACCTAAATTTTCACGTATAGATATTTCTGCCATATCACCTTCAAAAATTCGGTTTATTAATGAGTAGGCATTTTGTATGGTTTTCATTCGAGGTAAGCTATGTATTTTAGATTCTTCTAAATAACGCATCGCTCCCCATGCCTTTTCGTTAGACATACCAACTTGACGAATTTTACCTGCTTTAATTTGACCTTCAAGCTCTAGTAATACTTCATTAAAATTATCGGTCCATTCATCGTTAGGGTTGTGCTTATAGTCTCGTGTGCTAAACGTATTGGTTTCACGCTCTGGCCAATGTATTTGATATAAATCGATATAATCAGTTTGCAAACGTTTTAACTCATTGTCTATGGCTTCTTTAATGGTTACTGAACTTAGACCTGTTGTTCTGATATGTGCTGTATAATCGCTTGGGCGACCTACAATTTTGCTTGCCAAGACCACTTTATCGCGATTGCCTGTCTTTTGTAACCATGTACCAATAATTTTACTAGTTTTTCCTTGCGTTTCTGGGCTTGCAGGCACTGGGTACATTTCTGCTGTATCAATAAAATTAACACCTTGTTCTAGGGCATAATCTAATTGGGCATGCCCTTCATCTTCGGTATTTTGATTTCCCCAGGTCATGGTACCTAAACATATTTTACTAACTTTTATATCGGTTTTTGGTAATTTGGTATATTTCATTTTAGATTTTTAGAACGACGCTCTTTATTAGATACTAAGACCCTTAGATTGTTAATGATTTTATTAGATAAGACGTTAAAGATAAAAAACCTTTCAAAGTTATAATAACTTTGAAAGGTTTAAAACTATGTAATTAATTTAATCGTCTTTGTGAAAAGTGTGAGACAAAGCAATCTGTTTTTTAAATTAACTTCAACGTTAAAATTATGAGATTGCTTCGTGTCTCACCATGACGAGATTTTAATTGTCTTTCAACAACTTAGATAACTCGTCTAACTTAGGTGTTAAAATAACTTCTATACGTCTGTTTTTTGCTTTGCCTTCTGGCGTATCGTTGGTTGCAACAGGTGCATATTCACCACGACCTGCAGCAGTTAAATTTTCTGGATTTATAGCATCGTTTTCTCTTAAAATATTAACGATGGCCGTTGCCCGTTTGGTTGATAAATCCCAATTATTAGTTATCTGACCATTTGCTTGGTATGGCACGTTATCGGTATGTCCTTCAATTAAAACGGCTATGTCTGGGTTCGTTCCTAACACAGTTCCTAATTGTTGCACAGCTCTTTTACCTTCGGTTCCAACAGCCCAACTTCCTGAGTTAAATAAAAGTTTGTTTTCCATAGAAACATACACTTTACCATCACGTTGTTCTACGGTTAACCCCTTACCTTCAAAATCTGTTAAAGCTTTAGAAATAGCATCTTTTAAAGCGGTCATAGCTGCATCTTTATCTGATATTACTTTTTCTAACTCAGCAACACGATTTGAACGGTCTTGAAGTTCTTTTTTAAGTTTTTCTAAACGTTGGTTCTCGTCTGCCAATGCTTGTTCTTTAGCTTCTAACTCTGCTAATAACTCTCTATTTTTCTGAGAATTTGCTGAAATCGCTGCAGAACTGTTTTTCTCCAACGCATCGTAAGATGCTTTTAATGCATCTAAGTTTGCTTTTGTCGCATCATAGTCACTCTGCAATCTGTCACGATTTGCAACCGCCTCTTTGTAAGCTGCTTTCAGTTGCTTTAATTCGTTTTCGGCAGTCGTTTTTAGATATGCTAACTCTTCATTTTCATCTGAAAGTTTTCTGTTTTCTTTTTTTAAATTGGCATACTTCGCTTCTAATTCTTTATAAATTTTAGGAGATACACATGAAGCAGCGAACACTAATGTTAAGGCAACTAAGGAAATTTTTTTTATCATTTTTTTAATTTCTTAATAGGTTTGGTTATAATAAATGGGGTTTAATTTTCAATTTCTAATAAAATAGGACAATGGTCGCTATGTACAGCGTCTGACAGTATAACGGCTCTTTTTATCTTTTCTTGTATGGCATTTGAAACCATGGCATAATCTAATCGCCAACCTTTGTTGTTTGCTCTTGAATTAGCTCGGTAACTCCACCACGTATACTGATGAGGTTCTTTATTTAAATGCCTGAAAGAATCTGTAAATCCGTTATCAATAAATGCGCCAATCCATTGGCGCTCTACCGGCAAAAAACCAGATGTATTACTTAAACCTTTAGGATTATGAATATCAATTTCTTCGTGACAAATATTATAATCGCCACAAATAATTAAATTTGGAATCTCTTTTTTAAGAGTACTTATATAATCTTGAAACATATCCATATACTCAAATTTATGGTCTAATCTAGCATCATTGGTTCCTGAAGGCAAATATAAACTCATTACCGAAACCCCATCAAAATCGGCTCTAAGGTTGCGACCTTCAAAATCCATCGAAGCAATTCCCGTGCCGTATTCTACATGGTTAGGTTTTATTTTACTTAAAATAGCAACACCGCTATAACCTTTTTTTTGCGCACTAAACCAATAGTTGTAAATGTAGCCTGCTTCAACAAAAATATCTAAATTTAACTGTTCTTTTAAAGCTTTAATTTCTTGTAAGCAAATCACATCAGGGTTGGCACTTTTCAACCAATCTATAAACCCTTTATTGAGGGCTGCTCGAATACCATTTACGTTATATGAGATTATTTTCATTTACTATGTTTTAATGAGATCCCAACCTGTGTTGGAATAACACGTTTTAAAAAACGAGTTAATTTCAGCTAAAATAAATAATGCGTTACTTTTACACTATTATTTTACAGCACATTTAACAAAAACTATTAACAAAATATTTTAAACTATTTTGAAGTTTAAGTATATAATGAAGTTTACAATCTATCTTTTTGTCTTTTTTATGGGGTTTTGTGGATTTTCACAAAATCAAGTTTCTAACTATAGAACTAAAAAAGTTGCTGTAAAAGATACTATTGTAATTGACAGCGTAAGTATTAATTCGAATCATTTTTCAATTCAAACTATAAACAATGTAAATATTGATGCTTCATTTTATGAAGTTAATTTTGGGAAAGCACTTTTAAAATTTTTAAAACCTATTGAAACCGATTCTATCATCATCAATTATTTAAAATATCCAGAATTTTTAACCAAAACTTATAGGCAATTAGATGATGCTATTATTGTTGAAAAAACTGATAACATTCAAAAACTTTACCAACTCTCCCAGACTAACGATACTAAAAATTACATTCCATTTGATGGTTTAACGACTTCTGGAAGTATTTCTCGAGGTGTTACAGTTGGAAATAACCAAAATTCCGTTTTAAATAGTGAATTAGACCTTCAAATTTCAGGGAAACTTAGTGAGAAAATATCACTTCGGGCCTCTATTCAAGACGCGAATATTCCATTACAAGAAAGTGGCTACAGCCAACGCCTGGATGAATTCGATCAAGTTTTTATTGAACTCTACAGCGACCGTTGGAATGTACGTGCGGGCGATATCGATTTACAAAACAGCAATTCTTATTTTGCTAGCTTTTCTAAACGTGTTCAAGGGTTGTCAGTAAACGCCACTTTCGGTGACAAGGAAACCAAAACAGACGTCTTTGCCGCTGGTGCTTTGGTACGCGGGCAGTTTACCAGAAGCCAGTTTAAGGCACAAGAAGGCAATCAAGGGCCTTACAAGTTACAAGGACAAAATGGTGAATTGTTTGTGCTTATTGTTTCAGGTAGCGAAACAGTTTATGTAAACGGTGTTGCGGCGCAACGCGGTGAAGATAAAGATTATATTATCGATTATAATGCAGGTGAAATTATTTTCAATTCTACATTTCCTATCACTTCTGAAATGCGTATTACCGTCGATTATCAATACAGCGAACGTAATTATTCTCGTTTAGTCGCCTATGGCGGTGGCAATTTCAAGAGTAATAAACTGAATATTGGTGTTTCGGTGTATTCTGAAAATGATGCTAAAAATCAGCCATTACAACAAAATTTATCAGAAGCACAAGTTCAAATACTTTCGGAAGCAGGAGATGATAGAACACAAATGGTAGCTCCCTCTGAAATTGAAGAAAGCATCAATGAAAATCGTATTCTATATAAGAAAGAACTTGTTGGTGCTGTTGAAACCTTTGTGTTTTCGAATAATCCAGACGACACCCTATACCGCGTCACGTTTTCTCAAGTGGGCACGAACCAAGGGGACTATATTTTACAAAGCACCAATGCTATTAATAATATTTACGAATATGCAGGACCATTACAAGGAAATTACGCTCCCATAATTCAATTAATTGCACCAACAAAACTTCAAATAGCAGTAGTGAATGGAGACTATACACCTACCGAAAAGACTGATATAGGCTTTGAAATAGCCGCAAGTAAAAACGATTTAAACTTGTTTTCAAGTTTAGACGATTCAAATAATGATGGGCTGGCTGGAAAACTTAAATTTTCTCAAAGTATTATTAAGAATGATAGTTTATGGAATTTAAAGGTTTTTGCAGATGCCGATTATATTCAACAAAATTTCAAAACAATCGAACGTTTATATAATGCTGAATTTAACAGAGATTGGAATCTAGATGATGCTTCTGCAACAATTTCAACCATCGATTTTGGAAATCAAACGTTGCTAACCTCTGGTTTAAATTTGAACCATCCTGAAAAAGGAAACGCAACCTATCAATTTGAACATTTAGGTTATTCTGAAAATTTTAATGGAAACCGTCATATATTCAACACCTATTTGATACTTGATAAATTTAGAATTGCTTCATATTCTAGTTTTTTAAATGCCAATTCAAGCCTAAATAACTCCACATTTTTACGATCGGCAAACACCATTACCTACAGTATGAATAAAAGTTGGCTAGGCACTAAAATAGCTATTGAAGACAACGAACAAAAAACTATAGACACACAAGAATTGACTGATTTAAGTCAGAAATTTAAATCGTATGAATTATTTTTTGGTGTTGGTGATAGCATCAAAATTTTTACTGAAATTGGTTATAAAAACAGAGTAAATGATAGTATTAGAAATAATCAATTACAAAAAGTAAACACATCCAACACCTTTTATTTAGATACACGACTTATTCAAAACAGCAATACAAACTTAGCTTTGTATGCTAATTATAGAACTTTAAAAAGTGAAGATAAAACTATAAATGATGAACAATCTATAAATTCCCGTTTGCAGTTTAACCAAAAGCTTTTTAAACAATTAGTGCAATGGAATACTCTATTTGAAACCAACTCAGGAAGTTTGCCACAACAGGATTTTACGTATGTTGAAGTAGAACCAGGACAAGGCACCTACACATGGATTGATTATAACGAAAACGGCATTCAAGAATTAGAAGAATTTGAAATCGCACAATTTCAAGATCAAGGCAAATACATTCGAGTACTGTTACCCAATCAAATTTATATAAAAACGCATCAAAATAGGTTAAGTCAAACACTTACTATCAATCCCGCAAAGTGGGCTGTAAGCGAGAATAAAACTCAAAAATTCTGGTCGCATTTTTACAACCAAACCAGTTATTTGGTTGATAGAAAATTAAAACGTGAAGGTGGTAGTTTTAACTTGAATCCATTTGAAAATGATGAAGAAAACCAATTAGGGCTTCAATTGAACTTTAGAAATGTGTTATTTTTTAATCGGGGAAAACAAAATTACACAACGTCTTACACCTTCCTTTCTAACAAAACTCGAAATATTTTATCTATTGGGTTTATTGAAAACGGATTGAAAAGCCATCAGTTTAATTTCAATCATAAAATTGCTGAAAGTTGGCTAATAACCTTTCGATCTGATTTTGAAAACAATAAAAGTTTAAGTGAAAATTTCGTAAGCAAAAATTACAATTTTGATGAAACACGATTAAACCCCAAATTATCGTATTTATTTAATGATAATTCTAGATTTGACATATTCTATCAACATGCCAGCAAAGAGAATACTATAGGAGGTTTAGAAACTTTAAAACAGCAAAAATATGGGACTTCATTTACGTTTTCTGGAAGTCAAAAAAATTCTATTATAGGTGAGTTCAACTTCTTCTCTAACAAATTTAACGGCAGTGCGAATACACCTGTATCATATCAAATGTTAGAAGGATTGCAACCTGGTAAAAACTTTACTTGGAGCGTATTAGCACAAAAGAAACTAACTGATTTTTTAGACCTCAACCTAAGTTATTTTGGGAGAAAAACCAAAACTAGCAAAACCATTCACACAGGAACAGTACAATTGAAAGCCTATTTTTAAAAATTACAATTCCGGCAAGATTTTGAAAACCTTGTAAGTTTTAAGTACTTAGACTCCTAAAATTATATTAAAAGGTTAATACGTCTATTTTTTCAAAAACACCTATAATAACTTTTACAGCTTCTATATAAAATTCTGGTTGAATATTTTCGTAATCATCAGTTGGTTCGTGGTAATCTTCATGATCATCTACTCCAAAATATAAAAACGGAATGCCTTTTTTGTGAAATGATGCATGATCTGAAGCATCAGTCCAATTGTCTTTCCAGTTTCCTTCATCATGACCTGTTAAAAGATTTATTTTTTTGGAATAGGTATAATTCATAATAACCTTTTTCAAAGTTTCATTATGAGCTGTACCAACTGCAAACAGCTCCTTTTTATCACTTCTACTAATCATATCCATATTAAGATTAACCATTATTTGTTTAGAAGGAATAATAGAGTGACTTACAAAATATTTAGAACCTTGCAGCCCTAATTCTTCAGCATCAAAAGCTGCTAAAATAACAGAATGCTTGGGTGGATTGTTTATAAAATATTCTGCAAAACTGAATAAGGCACTCACACCCGATGCGTTATCATCGGCGCCATTGTAAATTTGCCCTTTTTTACTACCTTCATGATCGTAATGGGCACTTATAACAATATAGTTTTCTGGGTATAAAGACCCTTTTATTAATCCTAAAACATTCACGCCATTATAATGTTTACCTTCTGAATTAAACGAAAAGGTTTGTTGATAGCCTTTTGTTAATGGTAAAACAGAGGTTGCCATAAACTGATTAATAATATAAATCTTTGCTTTTTCCCCACCATTTGTTTCCGTCCTTCTTCCTTCAAAAGCATCAGACGATAAGATTTTTATATGCTTAAGTAAATTCGAATCAACAAATGACGTTTTTTTTATCGAATCATTAATAGAGTGTGATTGCCCATTAACATTAAGAAAGACAAGCAAACAAATAATACTTATAAGAATATTTTTTTTCATCAAATAATTTTTTGTTACTAAATCTAAACAAAAAACCCAAGCAAAAGCTTGGGTTTTATTTATTATCGATGAAAGGAATTTATTATTACAAATTTGCTTTCATTAGTTCTCTATTCATACGCGCAATATTCTCTAATGAAATGCCTTTTGGACATTCAATTTCGCAAGCACCAGTATTAGTACAATTTCCAAAACCTTCTAAATCCATTTGTGCCACCATATTACGAACGCGATCAGCAGCTTCAATTTGTCCTTGAGGCAATAACGCATATTGAGATACTTTTGCTCCAACAAACAACATAGCAGATGAATTTTTACAAGTAGCAACACATGCACCACAACCTATACAAGTTGCTGCATCCATAGCTTCATCGGCAGCATGCTTAGAAATTGGAATCGAATTCGCATCTTGTGTATTTCCTGAAGTATTCACAGAAATATATCCACCAGCTTGTTGAATGCGTTCAAAAGATGTTCTATCTACTACTAAATCTTTTATTACTGGAAATGCAGCTGCTCTAAATGGTTCGATAGTAATAGTGTCGCCATCTTTAAACATACGCATGTGTAATTGACACGTGGTTACCCCTCTATCTGGACCATGTGCTTCACCGTTTATGTACATAGAACACATTCCGCATATACCCTCACGACAATCGTGATCGAACGCCACAGGTTCTTCTCCAGTATTTACTAATTGTTCATTCAAAACATCCATCATTTCTAAAAAAGACATATGTTCTGAAATATCAGTAACTTTATAATCGACCATTTGACCCTTTGATTTTGAGTCTTTCTGTCTCCAAATTTTAAGTGTTAAATTCATAATGTCTTTTTCTTATTTGTATGAACGTTGTTTTAGTTCAATATCTTTAAATTCTAATATTTCTTTATGTAAAACGGCATCGGCTGGCTCTCCTGTGTATTCCCAAGCCGCAACATAAGCATAATCTGTATCATTACGTTTTGCTTCACCTTTTTGTTCGCCTTCTAATTCAACCGATTCTTCTCTAAAGTGACCTCCACAAGATTCGTTTCTATCAAGTGCATCTTTAGCAAACAACTCGCCTAACTCAAGGAAATCTGCAACACGACCCGCTTTCTCCAATTCAGGATTCATTTCGTTTGCAGAACCTGGCACCTTAACATTTTTCCAGAAATCTTCACGTAAAGCTTTAATTTCCACCATGGCTTCTTTCAAACCTTGCTCGTTACGTGACATTCCACATTTTTCCCACATAATGTTTCCTAATTTTTTGTGGTAATAATCTACGGAGTACTCTCCATTATTATTTATGAAGAAATTAATTCTATCAGTTACTTCTTTTTCAGCTTCATCAAACTCTGGCGTGTTCGTTGGAATTTTACCTGTTCTAATTTCATTAGATAAATAATCTCCAATAGTATAAGGTAATACAAAATAACCATCTGCCAACCCTTGCATTAACGCCGAAGCACCTAATCTATTAGCACCATGCTCAGAGAAATTAGCTTCTCCTATACAATATAACCCATCAACTGAAGTCATCAAATTATAATCTACCCAAATACCTCCCATGGTATAGTGTGTTGCAGGATAAATCATCATGGGAGTTTCGTATGGATTTTCATCTACAATTTTCTCATACATTTGAAATAAATTTCCATATTTCTCCTCAACAATGGCTTGACCTAATTCGTATATTTTAGCATCTGATGCATTTTCAATATTATGAATTTTAGCTTGCGTTTTTCCATAACGGGTAATCGCTGTAGCAAAATCTAAAAACACGGCTTCACCAGTAGCATTCACTCCAAAACCAGCATCGCAACGCTCTTTAGCAGCACGAGATGCTACATCACGAGGCACTAAATTACCAAATGCGGGGTAACGACGCTCTAAGAAATAATCTCTATTTTCTTCAGCGATGTCTGTTGGCTTTATTTCTCTTTTTTGAATTGCTTTTGCATCTTCAATATTTTTTGGAACCCAAATACGTCCGTCGTTACGTAACGACTCAGACATCAACGTTAATTTAGATTGATAATCGCCAGAACGTGGAATACATGTTGGGTGAATTTGTGTATAACAAGGGTTTGCGAAATACGCCCCTTTTTTATGAATTTTCCAAGCAGCAGTGGCGTTAGATCCCATAGCGTTAGTTGATAAGAAATATACATTTCCATAACCGCCAGAAGCTATAACTACAGCATGAGCCGAATGACGTTCTATTTCACCAGTAATTAAATTACGAGCAATAATACCCCTAGCTTTACCATCTACTTTTACAACATCAAGCATTTCGTGACGGTTAAACATTTCAATTTTACCACGTGCTATTTGGCGGTTCATTGCAGAATATGCTCCCAATAACAATTGTTGACCTGTTTGTCCTTTAGCGTAAAAGGTTCTTGAAACTAACACCCCTCCAAATGAGCGGTTATCTAATAATCCACCATAATCACGAGCAAAAGGAACTCCCTGCGCCACACATTGATCAATGATATTTGCAGACACCTCAGCTAAACGATAAACATTAGCTTCACGAGAACGGTAATCGCCTCCTTTTACAGTATCGTAGAACAATCTATATGTCGAATCGCCATCACCTTGATAGTTTTTGGCAGCATTAATACCTCCTTGAGCTGCTATAGAGTGTGCTCGACGTGGAGAATCTTGATAAGCAAATGCTTTTACATTATAACCTAATTCTGCTAAGGTAGCGGCAGCAGAACCACCAGCTAAACCTGTTCCTACAACAATAATATCAATATGACGCTTATTAGCAGGATTTACTAGATTGATATGGTTTTTATAATCTGTCCATTTATCTTTAATTGGACCATGTGGTATTTTTGAATCTAAAGCCATGCTATTGTAATATTAATGGTTAAGATGATGATAAAGTGCTATGAAAATAAATCCTAACGGAAGAACTATCGAATATATTTTTCCAATGGTTTGCAAGCGCTTTTTACGGATTGTTGAAGCTCCCATAGACTGAAATGCAGAAGTAAAACCATGTAATAAATGCAATGCTAAAAACACAAATGCTAATATATAAGCTCCAACTCTAATTGGACTAACAAACTTTTCCTGTAGTTCATGGAAATATCTGTAGCCGTCAACACCTTCATGGATTCCAGACCAATCGCCTTGAATGAATTTCGTGTTAATTTCTGGAAACCAAAAATCAATAAAATGTAAAATGATAAATGCTAGAATAGCAGCACCACTCCAAATCATGTTTCTACTCATCCAAGTAGAATTTGCAGAACCATTATTCTTGACATAAGAGATATTTCTAGCATTTTTGTTCCTTATTTCTAGAACAAAACCCATTACAAAGTGAAAAACCACTCCAAAAATTAATATGGGTTGCATAACAAATTGAATTAGCCAATTAGTTCCCATAAAGTGTGATACCTCGTTGAAAAGATCTCCACTAAAAACAGATAAAAGATTAATTGCAAAATGTTGAAGCAAGAAAAACATGAGGAAAAAAGCTGAAAGCGCCATGGCTACTTTTCTTCCGATTGAAGATTTAAAAAATCCGCTCATTATTTAATTTATTAAGTATAGTATACAAATGTAATTTACAATAAATTCATAGGCAAAAAGTTGGGCTCTAAAATTACAATTTAGAATAGTTATTAGTAATAATACGTAGTTTGTCAAAAAAAACTATATATAATATAAATTGTGATTTAAAAAAAACAAATAAAATGGCGTAATGCATGATTATTTAAGGATTTTCTTAAATATCTTAGCTAAATTAAGGACTAATTTTCATAACACCGAAGCTCCTATTATGCAAAAAATTATTCTACAAGTATCTTTTTAGTTATTTCTGTTGTACCTGAAAGTATTCTCATAAAGTACAAACCTTTTGAAACACCCGATAAATTAATAGTTATTGTTTGAGTTCCATTGGAAGTATCTAATTCTGAAATAAGCCTACCGCTTACGTCGTGAATCAATATTTTATCTAAATTAACAGACAAATTATTCTTAATAAAAAACTGACCATTTGTAGGATTAGGGTATATTGTAATTGAATTATTTAATGCTTCTTCCTCAACACCTAATGAACAAGAAT
Source organism: Mariniflexile litorale (assembly GCF_031128465.2). GTDB lineage: Bacteria > Bacteroidota > Bacteroidia > Flavobacteriales > Flavobacteriaceae > Mariniflexile > Mariniflexile litorale. Next base: position 1,369,257 of record NZ_CP155618.1, read on the forward strand.
GATTAGTTAATAAAGGTCTTAAACACACTATAGAACTTATACTTCTAGATTGAATAGCATTGGCTGCTGCAATGTTATTTGCATTTAATACTCTCCGATCAATTGCTGTTTGAAGTGCATAATTCATAATATCATTATCACTAATAACATGCCCTAGTGCATGTCCATGCCCCAACTCATGTAGCGCATTACTTTCAAAATCATATTTTCCTATTACAGCTGGAGTTCCTGCTGGTCCAAAGTTCCAATCAGTTGTATCATCAAAAACAATATCTAGTTCAGAAACATACCAATTCAAATTTGTTCCCGTACCGCAACCGTTAAAATAAGTGGTACATCTTCCCAATTCTGTAGGCCCCAATTCTGCACCATTATCAAATCTAACAACATTAATGCCATCTAGATCTGCAACATCGTTAGTCGTTGATGCACCTATTACCCAATTTATGCCTGTTGTGCATCGCCATGAATTAAAAGCTCTAAGAAAAGCAGCTTTAGCATTGGCATTATTATTAAAATCTGTAAACATTTGCCATGTATAACCTCCAGCATTATTATCATTTACATGTTGCGCTCGATATGCAACATTGCCTTCATCTTGTACTACATTTATTTCTGAAAATAAAATAGTTAAGCTATTGCTAGATTGTTTACTTGCAGAACTTGCATCAGTTACAACAATAGCTCCCGTTCCTGCTTTAGATGGAACTTCAACTTTAATTTGAGTATTTCCCCATTCTAATATTTGGGTATTGAATGCGTCTATAAAAGTAGCTCCTCCATCATCCGCATTCCGAAAAGATACTTTTCCTTTTGTTGCTCCAAAACCAGTACCATTAATAGTTAGCACGCTTTTTGTACCAGCAGTAATTGTAGTTGGCGTAAAAGTTATAGAACCAGGAGCAAGCAATTCCTTACCTTGAGTAGATTTTAAATAAATTGATTGTGTATCAAAATTAGACATTTCAATATATGTAAATTTTGTATAACCCATTATTTCATCATAGAAATTTGAAGCTATTCCGTTCTTTTTATTAAACGTATTAACCGCTAGATTATCATATAAGTTATACTTGTAAAACCCTTGAGAAGACCCATAAGCTTGAAATTGTTTCAAAGAGGTTTTTTCATAAGATTTCATTGCTATATTGTTATTATACAATGTAAATACACCCACTTCATCGTTATTCAGTTTCAAACTTGGACTTACCATTTCAGCAGACAAACCTACCGTACCACCAGGAGTAATAACTTCTATAACTGCCACTGGTTCTCCTTTAAATACTTTATAAACTTCAATGGTATTAGCTGTGTAAATATGCTGATTATTAGCATCCCAAAAAGATTTTTTAGAAACAACCTTTCCTTCTACGACCAAACTTGAATTTTCAATCTGTTTCTTTAATGAAACCTCTCTAAGCAGGGTTTGTGCATGTAAATTATTTAAACTGACTAAATACATTAATAAGATAAATACTTTACATAATACAATCTTTTTCATAACATCTTAAATTTTATCAACCTTTATAATAAAGACGGCCTCAAAGATAACCTATTATTACATATGATTTGTGTAATTTTGCCACACATAGTATCCTTAATATTTATATCATATAGATTCAAAAGCATAAAAAATACATCTTACACATTTGATTTATAGATAACTAAAAAAAAAAAAAACAAATGAAATACTTACCAATAAAATCTACGCTTTTCATTAACAATAGAAAAAATTTTATTGCTAAAATGATACCTAGTAGTTTAGCTATTTTTAACTCTAACGACATTTATCCAATAAGTGCAGATAGCACTTTACCATTTCAACAACATCGTGACATTTTTTATCTAAGTGGTGTGGATCAAGAAGAAAGCATTTTGGTATTGTTCCCAGATTGCCCAAAAGAAAAACATCGCGAAATTTTGTTTTTAAAAGAAACCAATGCACATATTGCTGTTTGGGAAGGCGAGAAACTCACCAAAGAAAAAGCGTTTGAAACGAGCGGCATTAAAACAGTATATTGGCTTCAAGATATGGAAAAAATCATGTTTGAGTTAATGACACAATGCGACACTGTATATATAAACACCAACGAACATTATAGAGCTAATGTTGAAACCGAAACTCGCGAAGACCGTTACACTAAATGGTTAAAAGAAAAATATCCAGCACATCGTGTAGCCAAAAGCGCCCCTATTTTACAACGTCTTCGCTCTATTAAAAGCTCCATTGAAATTGACTTGATTCAACAAGCCTGTAATATTACCGAAAAAGGATTCCGTAGAGTTTTAAACTTTGTAAAACCAGACGTTTGGGAATATGAAATTGAAGCCGAATTAATGCACGAGTTTTTGCGTAACCGTTCTAAAGGTTTTGCATACACACCTATTATCGCTTCGGGAAACAACGCAAACGTATTACATTACATTGAAAACAACCAACAATGTAAAGCAGGTGATTTAATTTTATTTGACACCGCTGCTGAATATGCCAATTATGCGAGTGATTTAAGCAGAACCATTCCAGTTTCCGGAAAGTATTCTGCGAGACAAAAAGCAGTTTACAATGCTGTTTTTAGGGTGAAAAATGAAGCTACTAAACTATTAACACCTGGAACCATTTGGGCAGATTACCACATTGAAGTGGGAAAAATAATGACTTCAGAATTGTTAGGTTTAGGCTTGCTAGATAAAGCCGATGTACAAAATGAAAACCCCGATTGGCCTGCATATAAAAAATACTTTATGCACGGAACCAGTCACCATATGGGATTAGACACGCACGATTATGGTATTTTAACCGAGCCGATGCAAGCTAATATGGTATTTACTGTTGAACCTGGTATTTATATTCCTGATGAAGGTTTTGGGATTAGACTTGAAGATGATGTGGTTATTCAAAAATCTGGAGAACCTTTCAATTTAATGCAAAACATTCCTATTGAAGCGGAAGAAATTGAAGATTTAATGAATTCATAAAAATTATAAAGGGTCGTTTTTCAACGACCCTTTTGCTGCTACCAACACTAAAGTTTTGCAATTTACAGAGTGACTAATTCAAATAAATAATCGTTTAGTTTTTGCAGCGTATTAATTTTATTTTTGGTATCAACCAACAGAGAGATGTTGTTATTGCTTCCACCATAAGAGATCATTCTAATTTTTACATCTTGCAATATTTGAAATAATTTATATGTTTCTTGATGATTTACAACCGAATGGCCAACCAAACAAATAATACTTTGCCCTTTATCAACTTCAATGGTTGCAAATTTTTCTAATTCAGCTAAAATTTTATCTAAGTTTTTATCATCATCAATAGTTAAAGAGACCGCAACTTCCGATGTTGTAATCATGTCTATTGATGTTTCAAATATTTCAAATATTTCAAATACATTTCTTAAAAACCCGTGTGCTTGTAGCATTCTACCAGATTTTATCTTTATAGCAGTAATACCATCTTTCGCGGCCATGGCTTTCACACCAGTTTCAGAATGATCGTCGTTTATTAAGGTACCAAAAGCACCTGGATTCATCGTGTTTTTTAATCGTACAGGAATATTAAGCGACCTTACAGGCGTTACTGTTTGTGGGTGTAATATTTTCGCTCCGAAATAAGCTAATTCTGCCGCTTCTTCAAATGACAAGTTCGAAATGGGTCTTGTATTTTCAACATATCTAGGATCGTTGTTATGCATCCCATCAATATCAGTCCAAATTTGAACCTCTTCCGCTCCAATTGCAGCCCCAATAATAGTTGCAGTATAATCGCTTCCTCCTCGTTGCAAATTAGAAATAGCTCCTTTATCATCTAAACAAATAAACCCTTGGGTAATGTAAATTTGAGAATCTTGAGCCTTATTATAAGCCGTTACAAAATGTTTTTTTATATAGTTTAAATCAGGATCTTTAGCGCTATCAATACGCATAAAATCTAAAGCTGGTAATAATGTTGAACTTACACCTTCTTGATTTAAATAAGCATTCACCATATAGGTAGAAAGCAATTCTCCTTGTGCTACAATTTGATTTTCTAATTCAATAGAAAAAGGTTTTGCAGTAAACGCAACTAATAAATTAAAAATATCAGACACGTAAACTTTAACCTCTTTATTTAAAGAAGTATTTGAAAGCAAATTGTCTATGACACTGGAATAGGTATCATGAAGTTTATTTATTTTATCTATAGCTTCATTCGCTTCATTATCTGAAATATGCTTTGATATAGCAACTAACTGATTGGTTGTGCCTGACATAGCCGATAATACAACCACCTTTTTTTCGCCGTCGTTAATAATGCTTTTAACGTTACAGATATTTTCAATCGATCCTACCGAAGTGCCACCGAATTTTAATACTTTCATACTTTTTATAAGCTTATCACTTTATATAGTTGATTTATTTAAATCAATTCAGACTACTAAACTATAACTCCTTATCTTAATAAAGATATTTATTAAAAAATATGTTTAATTTTGTACATATTGTTAAATAATTAACATAAAGCATTGGCTTTATTTCTGTTACCTATATAATGAAGGCTGGATTTGCTTAAGAAAGAATAAAAACCATATGAAAACTGTATCAAACTGCGTAGAAGACATTCTAATAACCCAACCTTATTTAGAAGAAGCACTGTCTAGAAATATAATAAATTTTAGTGCATTGGCAATTGAACTAACCGAACCCATTAGTCAAATGCTAAAAAAAGAGGTGAAACCAGGTGCTATTATGATGGCTTTAAGGCGTTACAATCCGCCACCTGCTTTGTCAAACTCGGTGAAAATGAAAAAATTCATGCAGAATCTGGGTGATATCACCGTGCGTTCTAACTTAACAGATTTCACAATTAAAAATTCTGAAACTATTATTGAAAATCATGCAAAAATTTTAGTTCGTATTAATCAAGAATCAAAATTATTTTACACATTCACTAGAGGGATTCATGAAAGCAATCTCATCATATCCAGTAGTTTAAAAGAGTTTATTGAAGAAAATTTAAAAAACGAAACCTTTATCGCTACACAAGACGGCTTGTCGGCTATTAGCGTAAACTTACCACAAGATAACTCAAAAATTGCTGGGTTGTACTATCAATTTTTTAAGCGTTTAGCTTGGGAAGGCATTGTGCTTTACGAAGTAATTTCTACAACCAATGAGTTTACCATTCTAGTTGAAGATGAATTTGTAGATAAAGCCTTTACTGCAATAAAAAAGGTGAAAGCCTAGTTATCCTAATATTATTGTTTAATTTTTTTAAGTATGATATTCGTATACAAAGGCATTAACATTTTTTATACTGATGAAGGCCAAGGAAATCCTGTGGTTTTACTTCACGGATTTTTAGAAAACGCAACTATGTGGAATCCATTCATTCCAGAACTAAGCAAAAACAATCGCGTTATTTGTATTGATTTATTGGGTCATGGTAAAACAGAATGCCTAGGTTATATACACACCATGGAACTTATGGCAAAAGCCGTTGAAGCAGTACTAAATCATTTAAAAATAAAATATTCTACTTTTATAGGACACTCTATGGGAGGCTATGTGGCACTCGCATTTGCAGAAAAAAATCCAGATGCCTTGAAAGGGTTGTGCTTAATGAATTCTACTGCATTACCCGATACTGAAGAAAAAAAACAAAACAGAGACCGTGCTATTGTGGCTGTAAAACAGAATTATAAAACTTTTATTAGAATTGCTGTTAACAATTTATTCCGACCAAAAAACAGAATCGCATTTGCTGATAAAATAAAAGAGGTTGTTAATGAAGCTTTAAAAACACCTCTTCAAGGTATCATTGCAGCTTTAGAAGGTATGAAAATTAGAAAAAATCGAGTACACATCCTTCAATTATCTAATTTTAAAAAAATGATTATTATTAGTAAAAAAGATCCTGTATTAGATTACAACATACTCTTCAATCAAGCCATGAATAATAATGTGAATGTAGTAGAATTTCCAGACGGACACATGAGTCATATCGAAAATGAAAGTATTTTCTTGACACAAATAGTGTATTTCATCGAAAATTTATAGCGTTTTGACGGTTTATTAATTTTTTTTTCTAAGTTTATTGCTCAAACAACCAACACATGAAAAAATCTACTAAAAAACCAACACGCATACCAAAGATGTACTGCAATCTCTTTGGGCACGATTATCAAGTATCTAAAAAGGTCACCTACCATGTAAAAGAGTATACTTGCTCACATTGCAAAAAACAATTAACCACAAATAGCAATGGAAAGTTAATAGAATTAACTCCAACATTTAAGGAAATTAATATCATCTTAGAACGCATTTACAACACTAGAATGGAACGTTCGAAGGATAAAAGATTCGTTTCGTCGATTTACTAACATTTTATCGATAAAATTTGTTTGCTTTTTTATAGATTAATAGTCTCTTAAGAAGCTAATTAAAATATATAATGAAAAACATCCATTGTCTGGTATTCGGACATGATTTTAAAGTAACCAGAAATGTTACTTATCATGTTAAAGAATATGCATGTAAAACGTGCAATAAACAACTTACTACGAATAGTAGTGGTAATTTAATTGAATTGACGCCTAAGTTAAAAGAAATTAACGATGTGTTAGAACGCATCCACCATAAACGTCTCTCTAAAACCAATCTTCAAAGATTTAATTGTGAATTGTTAGTTTTTAGTCATTAAAATTTTTCCATCCTTGCGCCTTTATAGGTATTTTAGCATCGGCTCTGGTAACTAAGTGTATACCTTCATTTGCTTCCTTCATAAAACCAATAACACTAAAATGAGGGTTTGCTTGTATTTTAGGGAAATCGACTTGAGATATGGTGAATAAAAGTTCATAATCTTCACCACCATTTAAAGCAACGGTTGTACTATCTATGTTGAATTCTTCACATGTTGAAATAACTTGCGGGTCTAATGGAATTTTTTCTTCGTACAAATCACACCCCAAATTACTTTGTTTGCATAAATGAATGATTTCAGAAGATAAACCATCGCTAATATCAATCATAGCTGTGGGTTTTACATCTAAATCTTTCAGCAGCTTAATAATATCTTTTCGCGCTTCTGGTTTAAGCTGGCGCTCTATAATATAGGTGTAAGGCTCAAGATCGGGTTGACTATTTGGGTTGACTTTATATACTTCTTTTTCGCGCTCTAGTACTTGCAAGCCCATAAAAGCGCCCCCTAAATCGCCAGTAACAACTAGTAGATCTTTTGGTTGAGCTCCATTTCTATAGACTGGATTCTCTACTTCTCCAATAGCGGTAACAGAAATTAAAAGCCCAGTAGTAGATGACGTTGTATCTCCACCAATAACATCTATATCATATGTTTTAGCAGCAGTTTCTATACCTGCATAAATATCTTCAAGGGCTTCCAAAGGAAACCTATTAGAAACCGCAATTGATACCGTAATTTGTGTGGCTTTCGCATTCATGGCATACACATCGGACAGGTTTACAACAACAGCTTTATATCCCAAATGTTTTAATGGCATATAGCTCAAATCAAAATGCACTCCTTCAACTAATAAATCGGTAGTAACAACAATTTTCTTGTTTTCAAAATTCAAAACAGCGGCATCATCACCTATTCCTTTAATGGTAGACCTGTGATTTATTTTAAAGTTTTTAGTAAGGTGGTCTATCAGACCAAATTCTCCTAAATCACTTAATGGGGTACGCTGTTGATTTTTATCTTCTATCATATTGCAAAAATAAGAACCTTATTTTTATAAATGAATACACTTCAGATAATAAAAATTCAAATTTGTTAACTTAAAACTAAAAATATACAACAAAATTGTAATTTTTTAATCAATAAGAAAAACCTATAAAACTATATACTAATATAATGTTAGGTTACATGGTAATCCATGACTTATATTGTATATTTGTACCCTATTTAGAAATTGTCTTAATTAAATATTTATTTAAGCTAAGAGCAGATCTAAATCTAATTAAAAAAAATATGATAAAAGTTTCTGAAACAGCTAAGAAAAAAGTTATCGAACTTATGACAGAAGAGGGCTTTAACCCTACTTCCGATTATGTACGCGTAGGTGTTAAAAGTGGCGGTTGTTCTGGGCTATCTTACGATTTAAAGTTCGATAAAGAAAATCAAGAAGATGATAAAGTATTTGTAGATAATGATGTGAAAATTATTGTAGACAAAAAAAGCTTTTTATACTTGATAGGAACAACTTTAGAATATTCTGGAGGATTAAACGGAACTGGATTTGTGTTTAATAACCCCAATGCAAACCGCACTTGTGGTTGCGGCGAATCATTTTCGCTTTAATCCAATTCCAACCTTCACAATCGAAGGAGTTTTCAAATAGTAAAAAATATGAGTAATAAATATACAGAGGACGATTTAAGAGAAGAGCTTAAAACCAAAGAATATGAATACGGATTTTATACTGATATAGCTTCCGACACATTTCCTATTGGTTTAAATGAAGATATTGTTCGTGCAATCTCTCTTAGAAAAGAAGAACCAGAATGGATGACCGAATGGCGCTTAGAAGCCTTTCGTGCTTGGGAGAAAATGGTTGAACCAGAATGGGCAAATGTGCATTATGCAAAACCAGATTTCCAAGCTATTTCATACTATTCTGCACCTAACAGCAAGCCTAAATACGATAGTTTAGACGAAGTAGACCCTGAGTTATTAGCAACATTTGCTAAACTTGGAATTTCGATAGATGAACAAAAAAAACTATCTAATGTAGCCATGGATGTGGTGGTAGATTCGGTTTCGGTAGCGACTACATTCAAGAAAACCTTGGGTGAAAAAGGCATTATATTTTGTTCTATTTCAGAAGCGTTAAGAGAACATCCAGACTTAGTAAAAAAATATATTGGTACGGTAGTCCCTCAAAAAGACAACTTTTATGCTGCTTTAAACTCAGCTGTTTTTAGCGATGGGAGTTTCTGTTACATTCCAAAAGGCGTTCGTTGCCCAATGGAACTTTCAACTTATTTCAGAATCAATCAAGCAGGAACGGGTCAATTTGAAAGAACATTGGTGATTGCAGATGCAGGTAGTTATGTTTCTTATTTAGAAGGTTGTACCGCACCAAGTCGTGATGAAAATCAATTACACGCAGCTGTTGTAGAACTTATTGCTTTGGATGATGCTGAAATAAAATATTCAACCGTACAAAACTGGTATCCAGGAAATGCTGAGGGTAAAGGTGGTGTTTTCAACTTTGTAACTAAACGTGGTTTATGCGAAAAGAACGCTAAAATATCCTGGACTCAGGTAGAAACTGGAAGTGCAGTTACTTGGAAATACCCATCATGTGTATTGAAAGGTGATAATTCGGTTGGTGAATTTTATTCAATCGCCGTAACTAATAATTACCAACAAGCCGATACAGGTACGAAAATGGTTCATTTGGGAAAAAACACCAAGTCGACTATTATTTCTAAAGGTATTTCAGCAGGAAAATCACAAAACAGTTACCGAGGACTGGTTAAAATTAGTCCGAATGCAGACAACGCACGTAACTTTTCGCAATGTGATAGTTTACTTATGGGCAACGAATGTGGTGCACATACCTTTCCTTACATTGAAGTGAAAAATAAATCGGCAAAAATAGAGCACGAAGCAACTACTAGTAAAATTGGTGAAGATCAAATTTTCTATTGCAACCAACGTGGTATAGACACCGAAAAAGCGATCGCATTAATAGTAAACGGATTTAGTAAAGAAGTATTAAATAAACTTCCTATGGAGTTTGCTGTAGAAGCTCAAAAACTATTAGAAATTAGTTTAGAAGGCTCGGTAGGATAAAAATAAATATTCAAAATGAAAACTCCAAATTCCAACGAATAGTATCCATTGGAATTTAGAATTTAAGTATTGCAATTTCAAATATAAATTATGTTAAAAATTGAAAATTTACACGCAAGTGTTGAAGATAAAGCCATTTTAAGAGGCATAAATTTAGAAGTAAAAGCGGGAGAAGTTCATGCAATCATGGGGCCCAACGGTTCTGGAAAAAGCACATTAGCCTCTGTAATTGCAGGGAAAGAAGAGTACGAAGTAACCGAAGGAAGTATCTTTCTTAATGATGAAGATATCGACGAATTAGCTGCTGAAGAGCGTGCACATAAAGGTATCTTTTTATCTTTTCAATACCCAATTGAAATCCCAGGCGTATCGGTTACTAATTTCATGAAAACAGCTATAAATGCAAATCGTAAAGCTAAAGGCTTAGACGATATGCCTGCAAAAGATATGTTGAAATTAATACGAGAAAAATCGGAGCTATTAGAAATTGATAGAAAATTTTTATCACGTTCTTTAAACGAAGGCTTTTCGGGAGGTGAAAAAAAACGTAACGAGATTTTCCAAATGGCGATGCTAGAACCTAAATTGGCTATTCTTGATGAAACCGATTCTGGTTTAGATATCGATGCCCTTCGTATAGTTGCCAATGGTGTTAACAAACTTAAAAGTAAAGACAACGCGGTTATTGTGATTACGCATTACCAACGTTTGTTAGATTACATTGTTCCAGATTTTGTACATGTACTTTATAACGGCCGTATTGTAAAATCGGGCGGCAAAGAATTAGCGCACGAACTTGAAGAAAAAGGATACGACTGGATTAAAGAAGAAGTGAACGCGTAATTTGTTTTAAGTTTGAGATTCAAAGTTTCAAGTTAATGGCAACTATACAACGATTTGAGGATTTAGAAAACTGGCAGGAAGCTAGAACATTATTTAATCAAATTAAAAGATATTGCACTTGAAACAGAATTAAAGCACGATTTCAAACTCAAAGATCAAATAAAAGGTTCTTCTGGTTCTGTAATGGACAATATTGCTTAAGGTTTTGAACTTGATGGCAATTTGGAATTCAGACAATTTTTATCAATAGCAAAAGGTTCGGCAGGAGAAACAAGGTCGCAATTATATAGAGTATTTGATTCAAATTACATTTCAGAAGAAAAACTAAAAAAATTAGTAAGCGATTATGAACAATTAAGCAAGAGAATATCTGGCTTTATATCATATTTAAATAAAAGAGATTTCAAAGGAAACAAGTTTAAATAAAATTTTGAGTAAGCAACTTGAAACCTTTAACCTTAAACTTGAAACTATTTAAAAAATGGATTTAAAAGAAAAATTAATATCATCCTTTTTAGCATTCGAAGAACGTGTAGATGTAGATGCATACGTACACGACGTTAGAAATGAAGCTATCAAAATATTTGAAGAAAAAGGCTTTCCTACCAAAAAGGAAGAAGCTTGGAAATACACCTCTTTAAACAGTGTTTTAAAGGAAGATTATAGCGTATTCCCAAAAAAGGAAAATGCTATAGAATATAACGATGTAAAAAAATATTTCATTCACGATATAGACACCTTTAATGTGGTATTTATAGATGGGAAATATTCATCGCATTTATCGCAAACCACACACGACGGTTTAGATGTTTGTTTAATGTCTTCGGCATTAACAAAACCTAAATACCGTTTAATCATTGAAAACTATTTTAACAAAGCAGCTACAAAAGATAGTTTACCATCGTTAAATACAGCATTTTCATGTGAGGGGGCCTACATTCACATTCCAAAGAATAAAATGGTTCAGAAGCCTATTCAAATCATTTATTTTTCAACAGGAAATGAATCGGCCACCATGTTACAACCACGAAATTTAATTGTAGCGGATGAGAATTCACATGTACAAATTATAGAACGTCATCAAAGCCTAACCAATAATCCTGTTTTAACCAACAGTGTGACCGAAATTTTCGCAAACAAACGCTCTATTGTCGATTACTATAAAATTCAAAACGACAACCAAAACGCGACGCTAATAGACAATACGTTTATAAAACAAAAGCAAGAAAGTATCGCATCCGTGCATACATTTGCTTTTGGCGGTAAATTAGTTCGTAATAATTTGAATTTCTATCAAATGGGCGAACACATTGAATCTATTTTAAAAGGTGTTACCATTATTGGCGATAAACAACATGTAGATCACAATACGCTCGTACACCATATAGAACCTAACTGTGAAAGTCATCAAGATTATAAAGGAATTTTTGGCGAGAACTCTACAGGTGTTTTTAACGGTAAAATTATTGTTGAAAAATTAGCTCAAAAAACCAATGCTTTTCAAGCCAATAATAACATTTTAATAAGTGATAAGGCAACCATAAACACCAAACCGCAATTAGAAATTTTTGCTGATGATGTAAAATGTTCTCACGGCTGTACCATTGGGCAATTAGACGAAAGTGCCATGTTTTACATGCGTTCTCGTGGTATCCCCGAAAAAGAAGCCAAAGCACTTTTAATGTATGCCTTTAGTAATAACGTATTAAGTTCGGTTAAAATTCCAGAAATTAAACAGCGTATTACTAAGATTATTGCTAATAAATTAGGTGTTAAAATTGGGTTTGATTTATAGTATATTTTGTCATTCCCTCGAAGAAGGGAATTTCATGATATAATTAATTATATTAATTTGAAGCTATTTCCCGCTATCCGCTATATCTTTTTCGCTTTGAAAAAAAAGCAAAAAAGGATGCCGCTACCATCGGGGCTAAACAAAAAGCCATGTTCAACGTAGAAACCATTCGAAAAGACTTCCCCATTCTTTCTCGCAAAGTAAATGGCAAACCTTTAGTGTATTTTGATAATGCAGCCACATCACAAACCCCACAACAAGTTATTGATGCTATTGTAGATTATTATTCAAACTACAACGCCAACATTCATCGTGGTGTGCATACATTAAGCCAGGAAGCAACCGATAAATACGAACAAGCAAGAGAAAAAATACAAAAGCACTTTAATGCAAAATTTGCACACGAAATTATATTTACTTCGGGTACAACAGATAGCATTAATTTAGTCGCCAATGGTTTTTCATCACTATTAAAAAAAGATGACGAAATTATTGTTTCTGCCCTAGAACACCATAGTAATATTGTCCCCTGGCAAATGCTTTGCGAACGTACGGGTGCCACTTTAAAGGTCATCCCAATGAACCAAGATGGTGAATTGGTGATACCAGAATTCGACGCCTTACTATCAAAAAAAACAAAACTCGTATTTGTAAACCACATATCAAATGCTTTGGGTACCATAAACCCCATAGAATATATCATTAAACAAGCACATTTATTTGGGGCTGCCGTATTAATTGATGGCGCACAATCAACCCCACATATTAAACCAGATGTTCAAGCATTGGATGTGGATTTTTACGTAGCATCTGCTCACAAAATGTGCGGACCAACAGGTCAAGGGATGCTATACGGCAAAGAAAGTTGGTTGAAAAAATTGCCTCCCTATCAAGGTGGTGGTGAAATGATAGCCGAAGTCACCTTCGAAAAAACAACCTATGCTGATTTGCCTCACAAATTTGAAGCAGGCACACCAAATATTTGTGGAGGTATTGCTTTTGGAGCCGCCATCGATTATATGAATGCTGTTGGTTTCGATGCCATTGCCAAATACGAACATGAACTTTTAGAATACGGTACAAAAAAACTTTTAGAAATTGAAGGTTTAAAAATATATGGTACTTCGAAAAATAAAACTTCTGTCATTTCATTTAACTTAGAAGGTATCCATCCTTACGATGTGGGTACCATTTTAGATAAATTAGGAATTGCGGTTCGCACAGGGCATCATTGTGCGCAACCTATTATGGATTATTTTAAAATTCCAGGAACAGTTCGTGCTTCTTTTTCTTTTTACAACACTAAATCTGAAATAGACGTTTTAGTAGCTGGTGTGAAAAAAGCAAAAATGATGCTTTCTTAAACTTTGGCTTCTTTTTTGCAACTCTATAAGAAATACAATCTCATTCCTATGAAATTTTTAATCATCTTATTATCATTAGTTTTTATAGATAATGGTTGTTCTGCATCTAAAGTAAATCAAGACGCTATATTTCTTGAATACTCGATGCATTCAAGGGGTTCGTATCAACTCATAACCATCACCAAAAAAAGTATTTCAGTAGTAAGTAAAAGGGACGAAAACCCTGTTGTTAAATCCTGCTCTAATTCCAATTGGAATAAAATCTTAAAAGTTCTAAAGCCAGTTGATATTGAAAATTTACCAAATCTAAAAGCACCTTCTGAAAATCGATTTTTTGATGGTGCTTCTATTGCTAATTTCAAAATCATTTATAATGGTGATACTTATAAAACACCAAGTTTCGATCATGGAAATCCTCCTAAAGAAATAGCACGACTTGTTAAAGAAGTCTTATCTATTTCAGAAAACATTGAATAGCAACATTTCTTGTTGTATTTTTACATAAAATTAAGTGATTGTGAGTATTAAAGACATACAAAATGAAATAATAGACGAATTCTCAATGTTTGAAGATTGGGAAGAACGTTATCAATATATGATTGATTTAGGGAAAGATTTACCCCTAATAAACGACCAATATAAAACCGAAAGCAACATTATAAAAGGTTGCCAAAGTAAAGTGTGGGTTCATGCCGAAATGCAGGATGATAAAATAGAATTTACAGCCGATAGTGATGCTATTATTACCAAAGGTATTATCGCTATTTTAATACGAGTATTTTCTAACCAACACCCTAAAGATATTATCGATGCCGATATGGATTTCATTGATAAAATTGGTTTAAAAGAACATCTATCGCCTACCCGAGCTAATGGCTTGGTAAGCATGATAAAACAACTTAAAATGTATGCTATTGCGTACCAAACACAGTTAAAATAGTTGAATTGTTTATTCGTTAAATGAAAAGCACTTTCAAAACGATTAAACTCTAAAGGATTAAACATTAAAAAAATGAGCGAAACAATCGACACCACCGAATTAGGTGAAAAAATAGTAAACGTACTAAAAACCATTTACGATCCAGAAATACCTGTAGACATTTATGAATTAGGTTTAATTTATGATGTTTTTGTAAATGAAGATTTGGATGTTAAAATTTTAATGACTCTTACTACTCCTAACTGCCCTGTGGCAGAAACATTGCCTTTGGAAGTTGAAGAAAAAGTAAAATCCTTAAACGCTGTAAAAAGTGCTGAAGTTGAAATTACTTTCGATCCACCATGGACACAAGATTTAATGAGCGAAGAAGCCAAATTAGAATTAGGAATGCTTTAATTAGTTTAGTTCATAGTTGAGAAATCGTTACGCTTATTTACAACTGAACAACAAACTTCTAAACAACAAACATTTTGGATAAAGAAATTATAAATCGCGTAGCGAATAGTGTACTAGTTACGATTAACCTTGAGGATTATTATCCTAAAGGACCACGTGTTCTTTTTGATATTAAAGATTGGTTGTATGAAGGTTTCGTATTACGCGAAAAAGATTTTAGAAATCAAGTTGCTGAATATAACTGGGCTCAATATCAAGATTCTTATGTCGCATTAACTTGTAGTAGCGATGCCATCATCCCAGGTTGGGCTTATATGTTAATTAGTATTCAATTAGAATCGTTTGCTAAAAAAATGATTATTGGCAATCTTGAAGCTTTGGAGACCTCAATATATCAAGATGTTATATCTCATTTAGATGTTTCTGAATTTACTAATAAACCTCTCATTATAAAAGGCTGTTCTAAAAAACCAGTACCTCAAAATGCCTATATCATGCTTGCAACAAAATTAAAACCTATTGCAAAATCGATCATGTATGGAGAAGCTTGTTCTTCTGTTCCTCTTTTTAAAAAAAAACAACCTTAATTGTAACTTCGCAATAAAATGCGTATCTTAAACTGTCTTAATTTTAAGACATATATTAATACGAGAAGAAATGAAAAAAACACTTTTATTATTTGCATTATTTATTGGCATAATAGCCGTAAATGCTCAAACAAAAGAAGAACTTCAAGCCCAAAAATCTGAAAAACAAGCTGCAGCAAATGCTTTACAAGCTGAAGCAAAAGCTTTGCAAGCACAAATTGATGCCCTACCTGGTTGGAGGGTTGGTGCTTTTGGTACCATTGGTGGTAGTTTATCAAACTTCAGCAAATGGTATTCACAAGGTGCTCCAAACAACTCATCTGGTAACATAGGCTTTACTTTTAACGGCCATGCCAACTTGATTCAAGAAAAATTTTTTTGGAGAAATGCCTTAACAACCAATCTAAATTGGGTGAAGCTTGACAATAAAGACAACCCAAACGATGACGATAGTTTCAACCCTACTACCGATGTGTTTAATATTTCATCTTTATACGGAAGGAACATTACAAAAACATTAGCTGTTTCAGGTTTAATGGAATATAGAACGACATTATTAGATAACTTTAACGATCCTGGATATTTAGATTTAGGTGTTGGTGCTACTTGGACACCTATAGAGAATTTAATAGTGGTCATTCATCCTTTAAACTACAACTTTGTTTTTGCTGATAATGATACTGTTTTTGAATCATCATTAGGTGCCAAAATTGTTGCAGATTATACAAGACAAATTGGAGCCATTAATTTTAAAACGAACTTCTCAACATTCCAAAGCTATAAAAGTGGGGATTTATCAAACTTTACATGGACAAACTCTTTTAGCTACACACTTTGGAAAATGATTGGTGTTGGTTTTGATTTTGGCTTAAGAAGTAACAAGCAAGAAGCTTTAAACTATGCATTAGGACAGTTTGATCCATTAGCAATTCCTGCTCAAACAGAACCCACGTTTGATAATGTAGATAATGATTTACAAACATATTACACCGTTGGATTGAGTTATAAATTCTAATAACCTTACCCTTTATATAAACAAAAGAGGCTGTCTGAAAAGTGTTATTCTGAGTCATATTGAGCCTGTCGAAATATTCAAACTTGTTGATAATCAATATCAGTTTCGACAAGCTCAACCTGACAAAGTAAACAAAATACACTTTTCAGACAGCCTCTTTTGTTTTAATTACTTTTTATTTCCTTTGAATTTTCGTTCTTTCTTTTTACTACTAAAAATCCTTTTTATAAAACCATCTCGTTTTTCTGGTTCACAGTTTAAATCAGAAACCACTTCACTCGAAGGGTTTTCAAAATGACTTTTTGTAATAAAATTGTAATTGGAATCGGAATTTAATTTACTGTAGAATTTTGCAAAAATAGGCAGAGCAGAATTTGCTCCTTGACCCAACCCCGTGGTTTTAAACCCAATACTTTGGCTGTCGTTTCCAACCCAAGTAACTGTTACTAAATTTGGAGTAATACCCACGAACCAACCATCTTTATTATCTTGTGTGGTTCCTGTTTTTCCTGCAATCTCATTTGTTAGGTTGTAAGCTGTTCGTAATCGAGTAGCAGTACCTGAATTAACGGTTGATTTCATTATTTCAAGCATCACCTCTCTGGTGTAGTCATTAAAGGCTGGTTCCGTTACTTCTGGTTTAAACAATGCTATCACATGCCCATTCCTATCCGTAATTTTAGTGATGGCATATGGCGTAACCGGTTTACTACTGTTTACATAACTGGCATAAGCACCCGTAAGGTCTTGCAAATTAATTTCAGCTACACCTAATGCTATAGAAGGCAAGTTCGGTAACTCTTTCTTTATTCCTAATTTTTTAGCTTGTTCTAAAACCTTCGAAATTCCTACTTCATTTAAAACCTTTACAGCAATAGTATTAACCGAATTACTCAATGCCATTTCAAGATTATAATTAACATAAGGGTCTTCAGTTTCACCTCCTGAGTTTGTAGGTGTCCAATCATCATAATTGCTATATGTAACTTCTGCTAAAGAAAAATAAGTGCACGGTTTCATGCCATTTTCAATTGCTGCTGTATAAACAAAGGGTTTAAAAGTCGACCCCACTTGTCGTTCACTTTGTGAGACATGATCATATTTAAAATAGCGGTAATCAATGCCTCCTATATACGCTTTGATAGCACCTGTTTTTGGCTCTATACTTAACATACTTGTATTTAAGAATTTCAAATAGTGTTGTAGACTATCTACAACACTCATCCTTTGAATGGTATCCCCTTTCCATTGAAATAGTTCTACATCCCGTTTTACTGAAAGTGAATCACGAATTTGAGCGTCAGATAAACCAGCTTCTTTATACAGTTTATATTGTGGTAAGTTTTTTAAAGACCTTTGAATGAGTTTTTTATTTGTTTTCCAAGGTGCAGAATTTCCATAGGACGTTTCAAAATCGTTTTGTAAAATGGTGAGATGCTCTTTCATAGCTTCTTCTGCAAATTGCTGCATCCCAACATCTAATGTGGTATGAACAATAAGCCCATCGCGATATAAATCATACCGTTCTCCATTGGGGTTTTTAATACTATCTAATATAGCTGCCAATTCCTTTTTAACCTGAGCTCTAAAATAAGGTGCTGTACCCACGTCATGATTAAACGACTTATAATCTAATCCCAAAGGTTTTTTTGCATAAAACGTGGCAGTATCTTGAGGCATATTACCATACTTTACCATTTGGTTCAGTACGACATTACGTCTATTTACACTTTTTTCCGGGTTTAATCTGGGGTTGTAATAATTATTCGCTTTTAAAGAACCCACCAACGTAGCCGCTTCATCTTTTGTAAGCTGAAATGCTGGTTTATTAAAAAATTTACGAGCAGCACTCTCAATACCATAGGTATTATCTGGAAAAGGAACCGTGTTAAAATACATGGTTAAAATCTCCTTTTTTGAATAAATGGCTTCAATACGTTTCGCAATAATAGATTCCCGAAACTTGTTGATAACCATACTAAAAAACCTGTAATTATTTCTACCGTATAAATTCTTTGCGAGTTGCAAAGTGATGGTACTACCACCTCCTGCAGATTTATCTCTTAACAAAATACTTTTTACAAACACACGCATCAAACTAATATTGTCGATACCATCATGCTCAAAAAAACGAACATCTTCAGTAGCTACTAAAGCATCAATAAGGTGTTTAGGGAAATCTTCAAAGTGTAAAGGCTGCCTATCATAAATATAATATTTACCTATCAGCTTTCCGTCTTGATCTAAAACTTGTGTGGCTTCTTCTTGTTTTATAGAACTTAATTCGGTACTAGTTGGCACTTTCCCAAAAACACCTAAGTAAATACTAATGTAAAGTCCAATAAAAAAAATTAAGACGGAAGCAAAACCAATGAATCCCCATTTTATCCATTTATTTTTCAGTAACCTTTTTATTAACTCCATACTTGGTTTTATCTAGTTCATATCTTCGTAGTCGGGGTACAAAAATTTGTTATAAGGGAAACGTGTAATGTGAATTTCGCGAACCTCATCGTAAACACGTTTTTTAAAATCTTCTAAGTTCTCTTTATTTAAAGCTGAAATAAACAAGGCATTGTTACCTACCTTACTCATCCACGTGCTTTTCCATTCACTAAGGGTGTTATGTTTAGAGCTGCGTTCGGTTTCTAAATCATCATCATCTAAAGGTTCCGCTTTATAGGCATCAATTTTGTTGAACACCATGATAATAGGTTTATCGGCACTTTTTATTTCACCCAAAACTTTATTTACAGACTCGATGTGTTCTTCAAAATTAGGATGTGAAATATCAACGACATGCAATAATAAATCAGCTTCTCGAACCTCATCAAGCGTTCCTTTAAAACTTTCAACCAATTGAGTAGGCAGTTTTCTAATAAATCCAACGGTATCACTTAATAAAAAAGGTAAATTTTGAATCACGACTTTTCTAACGGTGGTATCTAAAGTGGCGAATAATTTGTTTTCGGCAAAAACTTCACTTTTGCTTATAACATTCATTAACGTCGATTTTCCAACATTCGTATAACCTACTAAAGCGACACGCACCATCGCACCACGATTACCACGTTGTACAGACATTTGTCTATCAATCGTTTTTAGTTTTTCTTTAAGCAGGGCGATTTTATCACGTACGATACGCCTATCCGTTTCAATTTCGGTTTCACCAGGTCCACGCATACCAATACCCCCTTTTTGACGCTCAAGATGCGTCCACATCCCTCGTAGTCTTGGTAATAAATATTCGCATTGCGCCAATTCAACCTGCGTTCTCGCATAACTTGTTTGGGCACGTTGCGCAAAAATATCGAGAATTAAATTGGTTCTATCTAATACTTTACAATTTAGAATTTTACTGATGTTTCGTTCTTGAGCCGATGACAATTCATCATCAAAAATGGCAGTTCCAACTTCGTTTTCTTCAATATATTTACGCACATCTTCCATTTTACCCGTTCCTATAAAAGTTTTAGGATTAGGCATCTCCATTTTTTGAGTGAATCGTTTTACCACCTCGCCACCTGCTGTAAAGGTTAAAAACTCTAACTCATCTAAATACTCTTGAGATTTAACTTCATCTTGGGCTTTAGTAATAACGCCTATTAAAACGGCTTTTTCTAAAGTAATATCTTTTTTTTCTAACATAGAATAAATGTAATATGCAAAGTTACATAATTGCATCCATTTTAATTTTTATATTTTTAGTGATTATTTTTGATTTATGATAGACATACCTGAAGATATTATCCCCGTTCAACACCATTTACAAACCTTAGCATTTTATAATCTTGAAAATTTGTTTGATATCTATGATGATTCCAGGACTAATGATAATGATTTGTTACCTACTTCCGTAAAAAAATGGACATCCAAACGTTACGACAATAAGCTTCGGAAATTAAGTTTTGCTATTTCTAACATCGGAAAGAAAGAAACAGGTAAACCTCCTGCACTTGTTGGTTTAGCTGAAGTTGAAAATGCGAAAGCTATTCAAGATTTAATAAACTATAAGCATTTAGAAACCTGTAATTACAACTATATACACTACGATTCTTTAGATGAACGCGGTATTGATGTGGCTTTGATATACGATACTACAGCTTTTGAAGTTACACATTCAGAAGTTTTTAGAATTCATTTAATTGACCAATTAGGAATACCAGATTATACTAGAGATATTTTATTGGTTTCTGGATTATTAGATGGCGAAACCATTCATGTAATTGTAAACCATTGGTCGTCTAGACGCGAAGGTGAAAAAGAAACCGAACCTAAACGCATGGCTTCATCACATAAAGTAGCTGAAATAATTGACAATCTACGTTTAGAAAATGGTGATGTTAAAATTATTGTTATGGGTGATTTTAACGACGATCCATCCAGCAATAGTATTAAAAATTTGGTTGAAGAAGCAAGTCTTTACAACCCCATGGATACGTTGCGTTCTTTTAGCAGAGGTACCACCATGCATAACCGACAGTGGAATTTATTCGACCAAATTATAGTTTCTACTAACTTTTTTGACAAAACACCTAATAGGTTTGAATTTGACTCCGCTAATATTTTTGATGAAGATTTTTTAAAACTCTTTAATGGGAAATACAAAGGCTCTCCTTTTAGAACTTATATAGGTAAAAAATATCAAGGTGGTTATAGCGACCACTTTCCGGTGTATGCTATTTTTAAGAAGTGAAGTTACGTCATTGCGAAGTACGAAGCCATCTGTGTTCTGTGAAAAAATGAATTAACTTTAATTAATAAAATTAATTCAATAGTACCTCAGTAATGACGAATAGTTACAAGCATGGTTAGGCAGCTTGAAAAAGAATAAGTGCCAACACAATAACACTAACTGGCAATAATATAAGCAACCATATATTGTGTTTTGGGCTTGCCCTTTTATTCATTTTAGCATTTATCATCATGCGTCTTTTACCTGTATATTGCATCCAGTTTTTGAAAAACACAAACCCTGAAACCAAAATAAACAGTGTCCACGCTTTTTCTTTGCTCATGGTAGTCATATTCATTTGATTAAAAAATTTCGCAAAGAAAACACCTAAAAACAATAATAATGCACATTGCAATGTCGAAACATAGGCAATAGCAATGCTATTCGATTTTTGTTTGTATTTGGGTTTAAAAAAAGTAAATAAAGTATAATATAGAGTGTCGAAGGTATTCATTTATTAGGTTTTGCTCAGTTATTTGATTTGTATCTGTTAAAGTTTTTGTTTTACTGATGTGGTTGACTTAAATCCAAAACGGTTATAAAATAAGATTTGCATATTTCAAGCAACTAATTTAGTAAATACAAACCGAATAAAACCTATAAAAAATCATCGTGATTTTTGCTAGTATACTTATAGCTGCAATTAATTTTATGCGTTTTGTCGCCAGCTATTTTTACTCTAGATTGCTGTTTTATCCATTTCATTTGATCTGTCAGTTCAAACGAATTAATCGGAAAACTAAATTTATACAATCATAAACCTAAATGCTAATTATTCATTTCTTTTACATGTTTAATTTCGAATTAAATTTCGATTAGTTCTCATATTAATCAAAAATGTTTTGATTAATGTTATTAACAAGTTCAAATAGAGCTTGATTAAACTCATTTTTGAGACTTTAAATTGTGTTTGAAACACTCATATGTGTAAAATGTTTTTTTGTCTTTCGATTTTGCTACTATTAATTGTGACCAAATATTCTTTTTTAACCAATTCTTGAGTAAGGGCAAGGAAAACTTTCCGTTTTCTTTTGGAATAATAGTATAAGCCTTATGTTTTGATTTATTTTTGTAGCCAAAGCAAAATTATCAAGGCATATAATCAATACTAATCTCATCCAACTCATAGACCCCATCAAAAGATTCTTGCCCGCTTCCTGTGTATTTAAAAGCAATGTGAATAGTTCCAGTAGCACATGTTAAATCAACATTTCCAGAGTTAAACCATGGCACAAAAGAATCTGAATCTTTCACCACATAAGCTGCAGATAACACACCCCAAGTGGCAGTTTTGATAGTTGATTGTGTACCATCCCAGTCTAAAGAATACAGCACTTCCAAAAAACTACTATCTGCTAAACTGTTTGATGTTTTAAAACGTAGTGTGGTACCATTTTTTCCCGTTACATTTATAGCAGGGGTTATTAACCAAGCTATATTACTAGCATCTCCAGAACTAGCACTTTGCAATCGAGCCGAACGGCCTAAAGATGCATTGGTGGCTGTTGAAGAATAAGCTTCCCAACTTTTAGTTCCTGCTTCAATATAATTGGTCCAACCTTTACCAATTATAGGTTTATTATTTGTTTGCGATTCAAAATTTTCATAAAATAAATTAGTAGTTCCGTAAGTGGCTGCTAAACCACAATTTAATTCTAATGGGTCGCAGCGTTGCTGATTATCAAAATTAATATCCGAAGAACTGTTTATGATGAGTACATTAAAATCATCACCATAATCTCTACTAAAAATGCCCTTTATAGAGCCTTTACCCTGTGGAATAGGTAATGATTTAAAATCGGCATACGTACTGGTTTGCATTAAAATAGATACTCCAGAATTACAGTTTTCTAAAACACGAAATCCATCAAATTCGTCGGTAGATTCACCTGCATACGTAGATGCTAAGTCAAAACGGTTCACTTGAATATTATTTAATTGAATAAGCGTGTTTTCATCTTTACCTGTTAAATCTTCTATGTTGGCAACTTTAGGAGTAAGTGTCGCAACCTCTGTGCCTCTAATGATAATTTGGCGATACTCCGACGCTTGAATTTGTTTCACCTTATTAGAATCCCCTTTACCAATAGCAATAACACCATTTGACAGGCCAATGGTTAATCCATTTAGTTTTACATACACCTTTCTGCCAATTTCAAAAGTATTATATAGGCTACTAGCATTTATTTCAATTCTAAGTCCTAAACGAGGATCGTTATCGGGATCGCTATTGTCAGCTTTATTTTGAATAATTAGTTTTTCAAAAAAGTTACCACCTTTATCACTAGAAATAACGTAACCTTCAATATATAAATCTTGTTCATCTCTAATTAAAACCGTAGTATTTCCACCATTCACTGCTTGTTCATAAAGCTCCACAATTGCTTTAAAAGTTGTGATATTACTTCTTGGAATATTGGGTTCCTTAATAATTGTATCTGGAACCGAATAATCATCATCTTTCACACAAGCTATAAAACTGATGGTCATTAAAGCTCCCATTATAAACTTATTTGTATTACTCATAATACCCTTATTTTAAATTCTATAATTCACATTTACAAAATAGGTTGTTCCTCTACCATACCAATATTTTGAACCAAAAACGGGTTTATTTAATGCTTTATCATCTCTTAGTTCTCTGAAATTGGCATTTCTAGATTGCTCAAATCCGCCCGTTTTATGAACTACATCTAAAAGATTATTCACACTGACAAACATCCCGATGTACTTACTTTTTATACGCCATGATTTTCCCCCCGTTAAGTTTACTATCATGTAATCTTCAAATCGTTCTTGTTTTAATAAGGCCTTGGCAAGTGTTACATCATAATCATTAAAAGGTTGGCCATCAACATCTGTATTAAAATTTGAACTTCTTGTTAACGTACTAATATCAATATACGTGTTGCTAAAAAAATTAGTGGTTGCACCAAACCACCAATAATCGGGATCTCTGTATTCAAAACCCATAGAATAAGCTGTTTGTGGGCCCGCTGCAAGTTTGTAGTTTTTCAAATGGGCTTTCCCTAAATATACATTGGTAAAATCTTCGGATGATAAATATAAATCGGGATTATTATTATAGGTAAATTGACCCATAGCGAACGCCCCTTTTAGTTTAATACTTGTGGTTATTTGAGACTCAACGCCCAATTCTGAACCAACATGTTTCTTTTTGATGCCTTGAAGAATTTCTTGTACAAAATTTGCATCTTCATTAAAACTATTTTCTGTAAAAGCATTGATAGCCCCAATTCCATCAGCAAAGAAAAATGAGATTTCATTGGCAGCTTTCATATGCGTATAATAGCCCGTAAGTTTCGCTTTCATTATAGGCGATCTAAAAATATAACTAGCATCGATACTACTTGTTTTTTCTTTGGAAATATTGGGAACCACATTATGATTCTCCCTAGAATTTGAATAGGTGTTTTGAATGAACGGCGCTTTTGAAATATACCCAAGATTCATATCAAGTAGATGTTTTCCTGTAATTTTGTAAGTCGCTCCTGCTTTTGTTCCCAACCCTAAAAAGTTTACTTTTTTTCCATTTCCAACTGATGCTACTCCTGGAAACGAGCCGTTTTCAAAAACACCTTCTCTTTGGTAAGTGGTATTAATAACGTTTCCTGCCGTATAAAAATCTATCTTATTGTATTTAAATTGTGATTGTACATAGCTACCAATAACCTCTGCTTTAAGATTATAATTATATTTAAACGCGTCTCCAACACCAACAATTCTGTTTGGATTTAGTAAATCATTTTGGATAGCACTAGGATTGTTTACAAAATCATTGGCATATCCATCTACATCTAAATAACCCTTGGAACCAAGTAAGTCGAGCACCTTTGCATAATTTTTAGAGTTTAATACTTTATAATTGATGGCGGCATTAAAAATTATATGATCGTTAATTTGAGTATTTAATGTAGTGTTAAACGTTACTTGTTTATCGTCTACACGATCTTCATACAATGCATAAATAGCATGACCGCCTTGTATTGTGTTACTTATATTTGCACTGTATAAATCATTCCAATTAATCTGTCCGTTATTTAAAAATGCCTGTTGCGCTGTATAAGCAAAACCTAAATCGTTAGAGAAATTGCGTTCAAAATAACTTGGTAGATTTTGGTAATAGGTAGCACTTGGGTTTGATCCCCCTCCTTCTGGGTAACCATTAACTAAATCGGTACCATTATAATCTAAACGACTATTTCCTTGTTTTCCGAATTGGTAAGCTATGGCATTGGTTAAAGATGTATTCTTGCTAAAATTCCAATAATGATTCAAAATCACAATAGGTTCATCAACCTCCTTTGTTCTGGAATTTCGCTGTTCACCATCTTGCCAACCCCAATATTCATTGTACTTGATCCCTTTTAAATCATAAACTTCTTGGGTGTTTGGTGATGATTTTCCTCTTTTATTGGGAGCATAAATAGATGTGATATTTAAACTCTGTTTATCGCTAATTTTTTTATCTACTGAAACAAAAAATGAATTTGAATTATAAAACGTTGCATCTTGAAAACCTTCATTACCCCAACGTCTTGATAACATAAACGCCATAGACCAACCCCCTTTCATTAACCCTGTAGCATAACTTGCCATAGTTCTATTGGTATAACTTCTATTGGAAAATGAGTAAGTTATTTGTCCGCCTTCACCAAAATTTGAAGCTCTAGTATTCATATTAGTAGTTCCTAATATACCACCAAAATTATAAGCTGAAGGAATTAAACCAGAAGTTAATTCTTGATTTCTAAGTACATCGTTTAATCCGCCCCAATGACTCCACTGTGGGCGTCCATTAAACAACTTGTTCATTTCGATACCATTAATTAAAACTGAGCTATTTTCTGAATCTAAACCTCTCACGCGAAAAAAAGAAGCACTAAACTCGAAAGCTACGGTGCGTTGAAAGATATCTAAGGATGCTGCTAATAACCCAGAGATGTTATCAGACCCACCTGTATCATCATTCAATTCATCATCAGAAAGGGAGATGGTAAAAATATCTTGAGTACTTACCACATCAAACTCTAAAGTCATATCTGTAATGTCAACCGTTCTAGTTTCATTGACTACGATAGGATATCTTTTGGTAACATATCCCGCTTTAGAAATTTTCAAAACTTGTTCGCCCAAAGGAACATGGGCTGAAAATATAAAAACGCCATCGGCATCTGTTTGAGTTAATTGGTAAGTTTCTTCTATAGTGATAGAAACATTTGGAATTGGCTCAAAAGATACCGCATCTTTTACACTACCCTTTATAATGGTTTGTTGTGCAAAAACTGTAAAAATTGAAAACATTCCGAATAAAGAAATATATAATTCTTTTTTCATCCTCAATTTAAAATTACAAATTATATGTCATTAAATACAACTATATTTAACAATATAAACTTACATTATTTCTTGTTAATATTTACATTCGATAAAAAATAAATTTTAATATCATATTTTACTAATGAAAAAAGCCAAATTATATTTCTTCGTATTCATTGTTTGCCTATTCACTAAAGCAAACTCACAAGACAAAAAGGTTTACAAAATACATACGGTTGCTTTCTATAATTTAGAAAATTTATTTGATGCTATAGATGATCCTGACAAATTTGATGAATCGAGCCCTATTATGAACATAAAAACAAACAGAGAAGATGTTTATAAAAAAAAAGTAAACAACATGGCACATGTTATAGCGGATATTGGAAAAGAAGACACGAACAATTCCCCTGCTATTATTGGAGTTTGTGAAGTTGAAAATAGAGAAGTACTTGAAGATGTTATAAGTGATGTATTATTAAGAGATAAAGATTATGGTATTGTACATTATCACTCACCAGATGCCAGAGGTATTGATGTGGCACTTTTATATCAAAAAAAACTTTTTACACCCATTTCGACAAGTAGCCATGAATTAAAAATATTTGATGATGAAAACAGAAAACGTGTTTATACCAGAGACCAATTATTAGTGAGTGGTGAGTTGGAAGGTGATTTCATTCATCTAATAGTAAATCACTGGCCATCTAGAAGTGGTGGCGAGGCAAAAAGTAAATCCAAGCGTGTAGCGGCGGCTAAGTTAACCAAACATTTAGTCGATTCACTTCAAGTAATAGACCCATATGCAAAGATTTTTATTATGGGAGATTTGAATGATGACCCTATTAACGAAAGCGTTAAAAAGGTTTTAAGAACTGAAAAAGACAAAGAAAAAGTGGGTCTAAAAGGCATTTACAATCCATATGAAAATTATTATAAAGAAGGTATAGGTACTACAGCTTTTAGAGATGCTTGGAGTTTATTTGATCAAATAATGCTTACCAAACCATTACTTGAAAAAGACTATTCGTCATTTCAATTTTACAAAGCAGGTATTTTCAATAAAAATTATCTCATTGAGAAATCAGGCACTTATAAAGGTTACCCTAAACGCAGTTTCTCATATGGCGGTTTTACCGATGGGTTTAGCGATCACTTTCCAGTGTATGTGTACCTTATAAAAGAAGTTAGCAATTAATATCCTATACTATTAAAACAAAAAATGTGACTTTTGAAAAGTCACATTTTTTGTTTCTAAGCTAACCAGATACTCCAAGGTATCCTTGATAAAAGTAATACCAAAGCTATGGAATAAAAAACAGCTATTGGTTTTAATTTTGCTTTAGAAGTTAATTTCTTTTTATGTTTAGAATAGCCAATTGTAATTAAAGCAACTGCTATAATATTTACTAAAGGATGCTCTACCAGATATAATCGTGTCATGGAGTCTTTCATTACTTTACTACCCATTTCAGCCCACAACTCAAATCTTGGAGATACAAAATATAATATCAAACCAATTAGTAATTGAATATGCGATACTATTAAGGTGAATAAGGCTATTCTAAAATCTTTAGCCGTATATTCTTTATCTCCAAACACTTTTATTAAAGCATTTATAACCGCAATAATTAAAATGAAAAGCACAAGGTAAGCCCAATAAGAATGGAGTTTTAATATAGTTTCATACATAAAAAACAGGTTTTAAATTTATAATTACAAATGTAATAATTAAAAGCATAAAAAAACTGCTTCTAAAAAAGAAGCAGTTTTAAAATTATTTAAATTGGATAGAATTAGAAATTGTAACGCAGGCTAAAGTTCCATGTTCTACCGTAACCGAACCATACTCCATTTTTCACATTAACACCTTTCCAAGCAACATCACCTGAATCTACATGAATGTTATCTCTAGAGTTTTCAATATATACTTCATCAAAAACATTGTTAATATTAACTCTGAATTGTAAAGAGTTTTGATCCTCTTTACCTAATAACCATTTATATGAAACTCCTGTATCTACAGTGTCATAAGAAGGTAGTTTAATAGATCCTCTATTATTATCCGTTTTAAATTCATCAGAACCAAAATCGGCAGCACCGTACAGGTTGTCATATTGATTCCAGTTTGCTCCAATTTTTAAACGAGGTAATATTTCATAATCAGCACTAACTCCAGCTGTAAATTGAGCTGCTTCGCCCACTTTAACACCATCTATATAACTAGTATCTCCATTTGCTATTACTGCTCCTGTATCATCTGTTGTTCTTGTTGTAATATTTCCATTATAAGTCCAATCTCCTACAGATACATAACCATTAATATTTAATCCATCAATAGGACGTGTGAATATTTCTAATTCCACTCCCATATGTACCTGTTTTAAAGGACTCGTTTTAGTAAACTCATCGGCTAAACCATCACTATCTGTATCTTTAGAGCTATAATCAACTTTATCAGCCCAAGTAGTATGGTATACATTCAAATTAGCTGAAAACCTATTCCCTAGAAGCTTATATCCTGCTTCAAATCCTGTTATCTTTTGATTACCTTCCACAAAAGGATTTAATTGATTTGATGATCTATCATTAATGAATAAGTCACTATGGTAAGGTTGACGTGAATAATATCCTGCATTAACAAAAACAATGTTATTTTCGTTTATATTATAGGCAGCCCCTGCTTTTGCATTAAAACCTGTATTATTTATTTTATCAGAATCTTCAGCCTCTCCTTCATTTTCAGCTTCACCATATTCTGTTCTAAAATGTGATTGTGTTGATGCAGACCCTTGAAAAAATGCTGACAATTGATCTTTGGAATATTCTAATTGGCCAAATACTCCTGTATAATTAATTTTTTCTTCGTAATCATAATAACCATGAAAACGTTGAGCATGGTCATTATTTGTATTAAATAGCAAGTTCCATGGATTAATACCACCAAAAGTTTTACTTATTGTATAACTACCTCCATTATAATTACTAGAATCGTCTATAGAATCAATAGATAAGAATTCGTTAACACTTCTAAAATGAATTCCATTATATAAACGTACATCAGCACCAACGTTAAAACTTAAATACTCATTTAACTGGTTGTTATAATTTGAAACCATACCATACCAGTTGTGGTTGTTATTAGACCCTCTAGCATAGGTTGGAACTCCTCCTGATGATATTGTTGAAGCAAAAGTTCCTCTTCCCGCAGAAGCATATAATACCGTAGATAAAGATGATTGATCATTAATAGTTAGATCCCAACTTAAATTAGCTACAGGTTTATGATATACATTTCTTCCTGTTGGGTAATATCCTTCACTTATGTTATTTGGGCTATTAACGCCTGTAAAAGCAAAATTATATCTTCTCCCTTTATCTAAATAAGTCTCTAAAGTGTTATATCCAGAGGCTGCATGCCACTGTGGTGCACCTGTAATCATCAAATTGAAAATATTATTTTCGTTTGGTTTATAACCAAGAGATAAAAAATACGTTTGACCTTGTCCATCAGTACGATCTGCATAACCTTCTCCTTGCCAATGTCCTAACAACGCTGTAAATGCCCAACCTTTTTCACTTAGACCTGTTGAATATGAAGCAGTCGTTTTAGTGTAATTATCATTCGCAATCATTTGTTGTACAAAACCACCTTCTCTTCTATCAATAGTTTTTGTAACAATATTAACGGTACCTCCAACTGATGAAATTGCTAATTTAGAAGATCCTAAACCACGTTGGATTTGAACTGCTTGTGCCACATCTAAAACACCAGACCAGTTAGACCAATACATTTTACCATCTTCTACACCGTTAATTGGTTGACCGTTAAGTAAAAATGCTGTATTCGTTTGGTCAAAACCACGTAAAAATAATTGACCTTCACCAAAACCTCCCTTTTGAACAGATTGAACTGAAGGTGTTGATTTCAAGATTTCTGGTAAATCTGATGTTCCTGTTTTTTCTTGAATTTGATTTGCTTTAATTGTAGAAACAGCAATTGGCGTTTTCCTGTCTTCAGCTAAATCTATAACTCCAGAACCAATAATCACGATTTCATCAAGTGAATTATCTGGTGTTAATTTAATGTTACCTAAATTGGCACTTCCAGTAAATTTTAAAGTAACTGAACTATAGCCAACAAAGGAAATAACAATTTGACCAACAGAGGTCGTTGTTTCTAATTTAAACTTACCGTCGAAATCTGAAGAAACACCATTCGTTGTTCCTTTTTCAACAACATTCGCACCAGGTAGTGGAGAATTAAGTTCGGCATCAATAATAGTACCTGTTATGGCACTTTGAGCCATCATAACTGTAGTGAATAAAAACGCCACAGCCATCAATAAAAATTGAGGGATTTTTTTCATAATAAAGATTAATTAATTGAATTAGTCACTGCAAAAATACATATAATAATCGTACAATTATTATGTAATTGTTAACATATTAAATACTTGTAATGAAAACAAAAAAGCATTCATATAAAAATATGAATGCTTTTTTAAGACTATTATTGAATATTTTAATGTTTTTTAAGACATATTTTTATAATGATTCAATAAATTTTGAGTTGAAGAGTCATGATTGTTAACCGTGCTATTGTTAAATTCTTGTAAAATTTTACTAGCTAATTGCTTACCTAACTCGACACCAAATTGGTCGTAACTAAATATGTTCCAAATAATACCTTGCACAAATATTTTATGCTCGTACATCGCTATTAATTTCCCTAAGCTTTCAGGCGTTAATTTGTTAATAAAAATAGTATTAGTGGGTTTATTTCCTTGAAATATTTTAAATGGGACAATTTTTGAATCGGTTCCTTCTGCAACTACTTCAGCTTCAGTTTTGCCATTTAATAGTGCTTCGGTTTGTGCTAAAAAGTTAGACATTAACTTATCTTGATGGTCTTGATTACCATGTAATGATTTAGTAAACCCTATAAAATCGGCAGGAATTAATTTTGTTCCTTGATGTATTAATTGGAAAAAAGCGTGTTGTGAATTCGTTCCTGGCTCACCCCAAATAATAGTTCCTGTTTGGTAATCTACGGGGTTACCATTTCTGTCGACACTTTTACCATTACTTTCCATAATACCTTGTTGTAAATAAGTAGCAAACTGATTCAAGTATTGAGAATAGGGAATAATAGCTTCCGTTTCCGCTTTAAAAAAGTTATTATACCACACACTTATTAATGCTAATACAACGGGAATATTGGTTTTAAAATCTTCATTTTTGAAATGCTCGTCCATTTTGTTAGCTCCTTTTAACAAACTATCAAAATTTTTATATCCAACCGCTAAACTAATAGTTAAACCAACAGCACTCCATAAAGAAAAACGGCCTCCAACCCAATCCCACATAGGGAAAATATTGTTTTCATCTATACCAAAAGCTTTTACGTTTTTAATATTGGTAGACACTGCCACGAAATGTTTTGCAATAGCTTCTTTGTTAGCCGATTTTAAAAACCAAGCTTTTAGAGTATTTGCGTTAGAAAGTGTTTCTTGCGTAGTAAATGTTTTTGAAACAATTACAAACAGTGTGGTTTCTGGGTTTAGTTTTTTAATAACTTCATTTACATGATCGCCATCTACATTACTTACGAAATGAGTGGTTAAATGATTCTTATAATATTGAAGCGTTTCAACAACCATGGCTGGTCCTAAATCCGAACCTCCAATACCAATATTAACCACATCGGTAAATACTTTTCCTGTAAAACCTTTTAAATCACCATTTACGACTTCATTCGTAAAAGCTTCAATTTTTTGTTTTACAGCATATATTTCAGGCATTACATTTACTCCATCTACCTTAAAATTGGCCTCTTTTGGTGCACGTAAGGCAGTATGTAAAACGGCACGTCCTTCAGTTTGGTTGATTATATCTCCAGAAAACTGACTTATAATAGCCTCTTTTAACTTCACCTCATCGGCTAGTTCTAAAAGATATTTTAAAGTGTCTTCTGTTATTCTATTTTTAGAAAAATCTACATAAAAATCGTCCCACTTCACTGTAAATTTATCTGCTCTTTCTCCATCTTGAGCAAACAAATCTTTCATATGATTATTACGAATGTTGTTATAATGATCTTCAAGCTTTTTCCAAGCTTTTGTTGTTGTAGGATTTATGGTTGGTAGCGGCATAATCTATTTTTTTTGAGTTACGATATCTTTGACTTCTTTTTCCTTTGAATCATCAAAAATAGGTAACACATCTAATTTATATTTTATTGGTTTAATAAACTCTAAATAGTCTCCCTTTAGAGATTCTGCAATAGGTTCTGATTGTGATAATTTTTCTCTTAATGGGTCTACTTGTTTGCCATTTTTCCAAAAACGGTAGCATACGTGCGGGCCACCAGTATTTCCTGTCATCCCTATAGTACCTATCACATCTCCTTGTTTTACATGTTGCCCAACTTTAACTTTACGTTTTTGCATGTGCAGGTATTGGGTTTCGTAAGTACTATTATGTCTAATTTTTACATAATTACCATTACCGCCTTTGTATTGAGATTCGGTAACTGTACCATTGGCAGTTGCTAAAATAGGGGTTCCAATAGCTGCGGCAAAATCGGTGCCTTTATGTGGACGTAACGCAAAACCGTAATAAGCAATGCGACGATTTAAGTTATATCGAGATGAAATTCTACTAAATTGAACAGGTGCTTTTAAGAATGCCCGTCGTAAATCTTTAGCAGCTTCATTATAATATTCATATATGTTTTTTATTGAATCTGTTCGATACCTAAAGGCATAATATGGTGTATTCTTATGGTTAAAAAAAGCTGCTTTAACTTTATGTACTCCGGCATAAATGGTATCATCAATATATTTATCGGTATAAATAACTTTAAACGAATCGCCTTTTTGAAGTCGAGTGAAATCTATAGTCCAAGCATATATTTGTTCAGCTAACATATTGGTCAAAATAGGGCTGATTCCTTTTTTGTCTAAAATTTCTGAAATACTACTTGTAACAACTCCTGTAACTGTTTTTTCAACATATTTAATAGGTTTTCTACTTGTATAAGCATGAATGGAATCTTGAAAACTTATAACAACAAATTCTTCTTGATTGGGCTGATATATAAAACATTTAGGGGTTTCTAAAGAATCTTTAGAGCACAGCAAAGTATAAGGTTTACCTATTTGAAGGCGTCTTATATCAAAAGTATCTCTGGCTTTTTCGGCAATTGAAAATATTCGTGGATAGCCAATTTTATTACGTTCCAAAATAACACCAAAACTATCACCTTTTCTTACGGTGTCTCTTTTTACAACAAAATCGTTTAAATTAAAGCCAAATTCATAAATATCAGCAGGCTTTTCTATTGCTACTACTTCCTCTTCAACAGGTTGCTCTTTTTCTTTACACGCAATGACGCTTAATAGTGCTAATATTATTACTAAATATTTACTCCCCATTCTTCTATTTCTTGCTTTGTCCATAAGTCTGGAAAAAATATTCTTTTTTGATACTTTGGATGCATATATTTTACCCATTCACTTCCTCCTGTTGCTTCGGCAGTTTTCCCGCCAATATTTAAATAATGATTTGCAGTATTATAATGTGCCATAACCCATTTGATGTTAACGGTATAGTCAAAATGGCGCATCGCATTAATTAACTCTTTGTTCTCTTTGGCTTCCTTAGGAAGTTCTTTAAATTTTGAGTATAAATTGTTTGAGCTATAAAACTGGGCAAATCTAATAAATTCGTCTTTATATTTTTCTTCAAAAACTGTTAATGTATAACTTTTTTTGCCTGTTTTATAATTCTTTCCTGCAGCTTGCCAATATAAATGCTCGAATGCATTTTCATAAGAAGAATTTCTATCAATAGTATCTCTAAATCTTTTGTCTATAAGATTTATAAGTTCGGTTGATGCAAACTCAATTTTTCTATATTGGGCACTTTGAAAGCCGCTGGCAGGGGTTAAGGTTGCTCTAAATTTGTTGTATTGATCTACGTCCATACCATCTTTCATAATACTGAAAGAAGACGTAAGCATATCGAAATAGCGGCTAATGCGCATTAATTTGGAAGTAAACAATTCCACTGTTAACGCTTTGCTTTTAGCTACTTGATCTATTTCAACAAGTATCATTTTAAACAATAATTCGTTTATTTGATGATACATGATGAATACCATTTCATCTGGAAAAACGGTACGTTGTATTTGAAGATTTAATAAAGCATCGGTTTGAATATAATCCCAATAATTGATAGGTTTACTGTGTAATAAGCCTTCTAAATATGCTTCTAAATCTTGATTTATTGCCTCGTATTTTTCTTTAAGTTGATCGTTTATTTTCGATTTCAAAATATCTTTTAATTTTCAACAACTATTTTAAAAGGGTGTTTTAATCCTTTAAAAGCTTCCAAGTCAGCACGCAGAGAGCCTACTCTTAAATCGGCCTTAATTCGCAAAGGTATTTTATTTTTATCTTTTGACACCCATAGTGTTAGACTTTCTTCTTCTTTAAAAACACGACCTGCCATCACATAAGGTCTGAATTTTAAAGATTCTATTTTACCAAAATCGGTATCAATAATTTCTACACCTAAATATTGTAATTTAAATCCGTAATTTTCTTCATCAAAAAACATATCAGTACGAATCTCGTCACCGATTTTTAAAGTACTTATATTTATTTTATTTCGCAAATAGTAATAGGTTGACACCATATCTTGAATATTTGCTTTGGTATCAAACACTTCTTTAGTTTTTTTCTTTTTGTCGTTTACGTAAGCTTTATTGTTTTTTTGGTCAAATTCAACCTCTAAGTCTTTAGTGTGTCCACCTTCATCAATATTTCTAATAAATTTGTAAGGTAATAGCGTGGTTCTATCAAAATAGCTTTCATAACGGTCTTTAACTTTAAAAAACCATTTTATCATGCCAGAAGT
The DNA here is from genome assembly GCF_031128465.2 of Mariniflexile litorale. Lineage (GTDB taxonomy): Bacteria > Bacteroidota > Bacteroidia > Flavobacteriales > Flavobacteriaceae > Mariniflexile > Mariniflexile litorale. The sequence goes on from NZ_CP155618.1 coordinate 1,405,002, forward strand.
CCATCCTTTTCCAATGACATGATACACATCTTTATTATCAAGTTTGGTCTCTTTTACATAAAGTGTTGCGTTTCCAGCTTTTAAAAAGCCACTATAACTCATTTTAAATTGAAACCATTCGCCATCTCCAAAAGCCGAGTCTTGTTGTGCAAAAGTTATTTGTGTAATTATTATTGCCGATATTATAAGTAGTATCTTTTTCATTTCTATTTGGGTAATTGTAACTAAGTTATTGTGTTTACATGTTATATTGTAAATAAGAATTTACAATTACTGTTCCAAAAATATAAAATTTCTTTAAGTCTTATTAAATACCGCCTATTATTGTTTTGTTATAATTCTTTTAATTTTTTAATTAAGCTCACATTTTTTAATTATATATCTGCTTGTATTAACTATAAAAACAAAAATTATGATTCAGTAAAAAAACTAGTCCCCAACATTAAAACCAAAATCCTATGTTAAAAAACCAATAATTTTGTTTGTTTTCAGGTGAAAAGCTATACTTCGCTTGTATGGGTCCTAAAAAAGTATCGATGGCGTAACCGAGGGCATAACCATTGTAATCTGAAAAAGAAAACCATTCTCCTGAATCAAAAATATCATCTTCTATATTTGCCCAATTCCCTTCTAAAGTTATATAATGTTTTTTAAAAATTTCGTAATCAGCGCTAAAGGCTGCTTTAACATAACTATTCCCAGAAAAAGACATGAAATCGTATCCTACAAAAGGCACAAAATTATTGATCAAATTGTTACCATAACCTCCAAGTGAAAAATCTAAGGTTTTTGTAGATTTGTCTCCTACTTTGAATCCGCCACTTGCTTGTAAATTAATGGCTAATTTATCTGACAGACTAAAAGCATACCCTACATCGGCTTTAATTATTGAAAAATTATCAAACCCTTCATTAAAACCAGATGCATATACATACATATGTAAATTACTATTAAAATAAAGTCCGCTTTTTGGAAAATACTTATTATCATAAGTATCTAATTTTAAGTTTCCAAAAACGCTTAAATAATCGGTGCTTTCAAATAAAAACTCACTTTCTTCATCCTCGGATGCGAGCGTTTCTGATTGTATTTTTAAACGTTTATGCTCCACACCCATACTTAACGAGAAATCTTTTCTAAATAAGGTTTGCACATAAATTTGATTGGTTTGATCTTGTAATTCAGCATCTACCTTGTTTAAATTAGCTTCAGCCATTTGTGTATCATCTAACAATAATTGAGCACTGATGTTTTTATTGAATTGATTGAATCTAGATTTTACACCTATACTCCAATAAAAACCTTTATCTATAAAATACTCGAAATTATAACGTACGTTATCGCCTAGAATAATATCTAATGAAGCCACGTCGCTACCAAACAACCATCTTTTTTTTGTTAGATTTACAAGAGCTGCGCTTTTGTATAAATCATCATAATGCAATCCTAATTTTAAAAAAGTAGTTGTATTGGTTTCTTTTAAATCGGCAATTAAATCATATCCTTTTTTGTTTTCACTACTCTTTAATTGATATTCAAACGAGTTGAAATTATTTGTAGCAACTAAATTATTAACGCCTCTATTAAAATAATTGTAACTAATTTTTTCATTGTTTTTTAATTTTAGTTTACCCAAAATATAAGCTCTAGTATATTTACTATTACCTTTTATAACAATATTATTAATTGTAATACTGTCTTTAGTATTGCAATTAATTTTTGGTTTGACTTCAGAATAATTTTTACTGGGTAATTTTTTTAAAGCATCTAAGGTTGTTACCGTAGCTTGTATACCACTTTTAATAATTTTTGAACCTTCATCAAAGGAGACTACAGAATAATCTTTAATGTCCGGTTTAATATAAATGTCGGTTTTTTTAACCTTCAATTTCATGTCATTAATAGTTCTGAAATTATTAATTTGAACCAAAACATCTGGTGCCGATGTTAGCTCGTCTCTAGCAGCCAAACCATCTTGTACATCTACTCCAATAATAACATCCATACCTTTAGCACGTAGCTCATCGATAGGATAATTATTCACCACCCCTCCATCTATTAATACTTGATTATTAATGGTAACTGGCTGGAATAAAGACGGTAATGCACCACTTGCCATAATAGATTGTGTTAAGTTTCCTGAATCTAATATAACAGCTTGTCCAGTTTCAATATTGGTCGCTATACAGAAAAATGGAATTGGTAACTCGTTGAAGTTATTTATTTCACTAACATGCAATGTGAGTCTGGCAAATAACCCATAAGTATTCTGGCCTCGAGATAGCGCCGATGGTAATTTAATTTTAAAATTTTCAAATGGTAGGGTTACCGCATATTTTTCAGAATTATCTCGCTCATAAAAAGCTTTGGATGCTCTTGGTAAATCATCGTTTATTAACCTATCAAAATCAATTTCTTTAAAAATAGAATCAAGTTGATTGCCTGTATAACCTGAAGCATAAAGCGCCCCAATGATGGCCCCCATACTGGTACCTGCTACATAATCTATTTTTACGCCCAAACTATCAATAACTTTTAATACCCCTATATGCGCCAACCCTTTAGCACCTCCTCCACTTAAAACCAGACCCACTTTAACATCATCTTTTTCTATGTTTTGAGAGAACACCTCAAAACAAAAGGTAAAAAAAATACATGCTAAAAAATATTTCATTGTAATTATTGTTGTTTTTTTAATGATCAAATAGAACATTAAAATGATTAATCTCTTTATCAATTAAAAAATTCGAATCATGAATGTTTCATTTGTCATGGTAGTAATTATAAATTTTTTCGGCTCTAGAAACACCAACAATAGGTTCTAATTCATCTAACTTTGCATTAGCAACTCGCTTAGCAGATTTAAAATGCTTTAACAAATCTATCACTGTTTTTTCACCAATACCTGGAATAGTTTCAAGTTCAGTATTTAACGCTGTTTTACTTCGTTTATTTCTATGGTGTTCTATTCCAAAACGGTGTGCTTCGTTCCGTAATTGTTGTATTATTTTAAGCGTTTCGCTTTTTTTATCTAAATATAGTGGAATTGGATCATTTGGGTAGTATAATTCTTCTAAACGTTTTGCAATTCCGATAATTGCTATTTTTCCTCGCAAATCTAAAGCATCTAAACTTTTCAATGACGATGATAATTGCCCTTTTCCACCATCAATAATAATGAGCTGTGGCAACGTTTGTTCTTCATCCAACATTCTTTTGTAACGACGGTAAACCACTTCTTCCATAGATGCAAAATCATCTGGACCAACAACTGTTTTGATATTAAAATGTCTATAATCTCTTTTACTTGGTTTTCCATTTTTAAAAACCACACAAGCCGCTACAGGATGAGTGCCCTGAATATTTGAGTTGTCGAAACACTCTATATGTCGTGGTTCCTCACGCAACCTTAAATCGGCTTTCATTTGCGCCATAATTCTATTGGCATGCCTGTCTGGATCTACAATTTTATCTTGCTTAAAACGCTCCATACGATAATATTTAGCATTTCTAAGCGATAAATCTAATATGTGCTTTTTATCACCTAATTGTGGTACAGTTACTTTAATATCTTCACCTAAATCCACTTTAAAAGGTGTATAAATTTCTCTTGATTTGGAATGAAACCGCTGGCGAATTTCAGTAATTGCCAATTCTAATAACTCCACATCGGTTTCGTCTAATTTCTTTTTGATTTCCAAAGTATGAGAACGAATAATGGATCCGTATGATAACTGTAAAAAATTTACGTACCCATAACTTTCATCGCTCATAATAGAAAACACATCTACATTACTAATTTTTGGATTAACAATAGTAGATCTGGATTGATAATTTTCAAGGACTTCTATCTTTTCTTTAATTTTTTGAGCCTCTTCAAAACGCATGTCTTCAGCAAGCTGCTTCATTTGTGTTTTAAACTGAGACAAAGAATCTTTAAAATTTCCTTTTAAAATTTCTTTGATACCCTTGATGTTTTCGTTGTATTCTTGCTCCGTTTCATATCCTTCACAAGGGCCTTTACAGTTTCCTAAATGGTATTCTAAACATACTTTATATTTGCCTGATTCAATTTTACTTTCAGATAAATCATAATTACAATTCCGGAGCGAATACAAGCCTTTTATTAAATCCAACAAGGTATGAACCGTTTTCATACTTGTATAAGGACCGAAATAATCGCTACCATCTTTAAAAACTCTACGGGTAGAAAACACTCTAGGGAAACGTTCATTTTTTATACAAATCCATGGATAGGATTTATCGTCTTTCAACATGACGTTATACTTGGGTTGATACTTTTTAATTAGATTATTTTCTAATAAAAGAGCATCCGTTTCAGTATCAACTACAATATGTTTTATAGTGACAATTTTTTTTACCAATACACGGGTTTTACCATTTTCGTGTATTTTTGTAAAATACGAACCGACTCGTTTCTTTAAATTTTTAGCTTTACCAACGTATAAAATAGTACCTTCAGCATCATAATACTGGTACACACCTGGTTGATTTGGTAGGGTTTGTAATTGTATTTCTAAAGTAGGTGTGTCCATTTTCTCAAAGGTAATTATTTTTAATTTTTATTATTGAAATATGCCTGTAAAATCTGTTAAACTTTTATAATGAAATCCATTTATAAATTACTAATTTGGTACATTGCGGCACATTTTAAAATTATAAAATGAAAAAAAAAGCAATTGGTAGAGTTGACAAAATAGATTTTCCTAAATTAGGTTTATTTAATATTGACGTCAAAATTGATACAGGCGCTTACACCTCTACGATTCATTATTCTGAAATTATTGAAGAAAATAATACCTTAAGATGCGTTTTTAACAGCGATAAACATCAAAATTTTGGTAAAACTGAAATTATTTTTGATGAGTACTCCAGCACTGTTGTAAAAAGCAGTAACGGATTGAAAGAAAACCGATATAAAATAAAATCTGAAGTCATTTTTTTTGGAAAGACCTACAAGATTAACCTAACTTTAAGCACACGCAACGATATGAGATTTCCTGTTTTAATAGGCAGGCAATTTTTAAAACGAAAATTTATGGTAGATGTAGATTTAGAAAATGTTTCTTATAACACAAAACCCTTATGAACATAGTTATTTTATCCAGAAACTCGAATCTATATTCAACTGATAGACTTGTTGAAGAAGGCGAAAAAAGAGGTCACAAAATAGAAGTTATTGACCCTTTAAAATGTGACATCATTATTGAAAGAGAAAAACCAACCATTTATTATAAAGACCGTTATTTGGATTATGTAGATGCTATTATACCCAGAATTGGGGCATCAATAACTTTTTATGGCTGTGCTGTGGTTCGTCAATTTGAAATGATGAATGTGTTTACCATTGCAACCTCCGATGCCATTCAACGTTCTAGAGATAAACTAAGAAGTTTACAACGTTTAAGTAAAGCTGGTATTGGTATGCCAAAAACTGTTTTTACCAATTATTCGCGAGATGTTGAAGAAGTTATTGAACATGTTGGTGGAGTACCCGTTATTATAAAATTACTTGAAGGAACTCAAGGTTTAGGAGTAGTTTTGGCAGAAACAAAAAATGCTGCCGAATCTGTTTTAGAGGCTTTTAATGGTCTAGAAGCACGCGTTATTGTACAAGAGTTTATTAAGGAAGCTAAAGGGGCTGATTTACGGGCTCTTATTGTTGATGGGCAAGTTGTAGGCGCCATGAAACGTCAAGGAAAAGAAGGTGAATTTCGGTCTAACCTACATCGTGGTGGTTCTGCTAATATTATTAAATTAAGTGATGCAGAATTACGCTTAGCTATTAATGCATCCAATGTGCTTAAATTACCTGTATGTGGTGTAGATATGTTACAATCTGCCCGCGGTCCTTTACTTTTAGAGGTGAATTCAACCCCTGGCTTAGAAGGCATTGAAGAAGCTACTGGTAAAAACATAGCAAAAAACATCATTACTTATATTGAACGCAATACACATAGTTAACTATGACATTAGCGAATAATATATTAACGATTCTTGACACCAAAATATATCCTGGAGAAAGTAAAGAGATTGATTTTGATGTAGCCAACCTGCACACCTCATCACCTGTAAATGTTCCCATCATTATTGAACGGGCAAAAAAGCCAGGGCCTATTGTGTTATTTACAGCAGGTATTCATGGTGATGAAGTTAATGGAGTTGAAATTGTAAGACAATTAATTGCTAAAGGCATTAATAAACCGAAAATCGGTACTATTATTTGTATTCCTGTTATTAATATTTTCGGTTTTATAAATTTAAAACGTGAATTTCCTGATGGTAGAGATTTAAATCGCGTATTTCCAGGTACTGTAGATGGCTCTTTAGCCAGTAGAGTTGCCCATAAATTAATACACGATGTGATACCTTGTGTAGATTGTGTCATCGATTTTCATACAGGAGGTTCTGGGAGGTTTAATGCTCCTCAAATCCGGATTAGTAAAGAAAACAGACACCTAAATGAACTAGCCAAAGTGTTTGCTGCTCCTTTTGTTCTTTACTCTAAAAATTTAAATAAATCTTTTAGGAATACCTGCTATAAATTAGGCAAAGACATGCTGCTTTTTGAAGGGGGTAAATCCATCCACATTGATGAAAGCGTCACCAACCATGCTGTTAATGGCTCTAAACGGGTATTAAAACATTTAGGTATGTTAAATACCAGTTCTAAAGTTACCATACCAAAAAAAGAAACCGTATTCATTAATGAAAGTAGGTGGCAACGTGCTAGTTTTTCTGGCATGTTTAGAGCTACTATTGCTATTGGTAGTCTAGTTAAAAAAGGAGATGTTTTAGGACATATTACGGATCCGTATGGTAAATTAAATCAAGAGGTAAAAGCACCTAATTCTGGGTACATTATTAATGTAAATGAATCGCCTATCGTTTACCAAGGGGACGCTTTGTTTCATATTTCCACAAAACTTAAACGTTAAACATATTATGCTTAAAGCCGAATTACGAAAAAAATATAAAATGCTTCGTAAGGATTTATCTACCTCTCAAATAGATGATTTAAGCATATCCATCGCCAATCAACTTTTAAAATTACCTGTTTGGGAGTTTTCATTCTACCATATTTTTTTAGCTATTGAAGAACACCACGAAGTAAATACCGATTATATTTTAAATATCTTATCGGGTAAAGACAAAAATATTCTTATTTCTAAAAGTGATTTTGAAACAGGTTTGATGACGCACTTTCTTTTAACTGACAATACTGTAATTAAGAAAAATAGTTACAATATACCAGAACCTGTTGATGGCATTGAAATTTCGAACGAGAAAATAGAGGTTGTTTTTATTCCGCTTTTAGCTTTTGATGAAAAAGGAAATCGTGTCGGTTATGGCAAAGGTTTTTATGACCGATTTTTAGCAGATTGTAAACCCGAAACTATTAAAATTGGCTTATCATTTTTTGAAGCTGAGACCGAAATTACCAATGTTTTTGAAAGTGATGTAAAAATGGATTATAGTGTAACTCCTGATAAGGTTTATGGGTTTTGATTACTTCTTCGGAAACGCTCTTTTATTAAAAACAATAAGCATAATAAAGCCAGTGCTTATAGCCATATCGGCAACATTAAAAACAGGTTCAAAAAAGGTAAAATACTCACCTCCAAAATAAGGCATCCATTCTGGTAAATAGCCTTTGTATAAAGGAAAATAAAGCATATCGACTACTTTACCATGTAAAAGGGAATCATATCCTCCAGTTTCAGGCAAAAAAGCAGCAATTTGATTAAAACTATCTTCAAATAGAATCCCATAAAAAACGGAATCTATAATATTCCCCAAAGCTCCAGCAAAAATGAGAGCAATAGATAATATTAATATCTTAGATGCTTTCTTTTTAGTTGCATCAAACAGCCAATAACCAATACCAAAAATAGCAACAATTCTAAATACAGTTAAAAATATTTTAGCAGATCTTTCAGAAATAAAAGTTACAAAATCACTAATTTTTGTACCCCAAGCCATACCATCATTTTCGATAAAATAAATTTGAAACCAACTAAATACCTCAATATGTTCCTGAAGCTTGAAATGGGTTTTTATATATATTTTACTCACTTGATCTATAAGTAAAACGATAATAATTAGAATAATAGGTTTTTTTAAGGACATTATGCTGTAATATATTAAAGTAGGAATGACAAATTGCAAAATAAAAAACGCCTCAAAAAATGAGACGTTTCAAATATATCATTTAAAATAAAATTATTGCATGTTTTTTGCTTCAATGCTTAACGTAGCATGTGGCACTAATTTTAAACGTTCTTTAGCAATTAATTTACCTGTAACGCGACAAACACCATAGGTTTTATTTTCTATTCTAATCAAAGCATTTTTTAAATCGCGAATAAACTTTTCTTGTCTTATGGCTAAAGCTGAGTTCGATTCTTTACTCATTACTTCACTTCCTTCATCAAATGCTTTGAAAGTGGGTGAAGTGTCTTCTGTGCCATTACTTAGGTTATTCATATATGCACTTTTAATCAAATCTAAATCGTGCTGTGCCTTAACTATTTTCTCTTGTATTAGCTCTTTAAACTCTGCTAAATCTTTATCAGAATATCTTACATTTAAATCTAAACTCATAATATTAATGTTTTTGAATGTACAATTTGGTATTTACCTCGTCAAACGCAATTTCTATACCACTATCTAATTTATCAATAATTTCAAGATTGTCAGTTAGTGTTTCAGCTTTTATATACGACATATTTATATTTATAGCCGTATCAATAAGCGGATTACTTTGCAACTTCACATCTATCCTATCTGTTACCTCAAATCCAGAATCTTTTCTTAAATTCTGAATACGATTCACAAGTTCTCTGGCAATTCCTTCTCTTTTTAAATCTTCAGAGATAGTAACGTCTAATGCAACCGTTAAATTGCCTTCATTAGCAACTAACCAACCCTCTATATCTTGCGATGTAATCTCTACATCATCAAGGGCTAAAGTTATATTTTTTCCATTAACTTTAATATCTAAAACACCATTTTGTTCTATTTTGTTAATATCTTCTGCCGAAAAGTTAGTAACTATTCCCGCAATGGCTTTCATATCTTTACCAAAACGAGGCCCTAAAGTTTTAAAATTAGGTTTAATTTGTTTTACTAATATCTCTGAAGCTTCTTCCAACAGTTCTATTTCCTTAATATTCACTTCATGTTTTATTAAATCTGAAATCGCTAAAATCTCATCTTTCTGCTGCTTACTCGTAACAGGAATCATGATTTTTTGAAGTGGCTGACGCACTTTTATCTTTTCTTTAGCTCGTAAAGACAGTACTAAAGACGATATGGTTTGTGCTGCTTCCATTTTGCGTTCTAGACTCTTATCTACAACCGATGCATCATATTTTGGAAATTCGGCTAAATGGACACTTTCAAAGGCTTCTTTATTAGTTCCTGCATTCAAATCTAAATACAAGCGATCCATAAAGAATGGCGCTATTGGCGCACCTAATTTTGCAATAGTTTCCATACACGTATAAAGTGTTTGATATGCAGAAATTTTATCTTGTTGGTAATCGCCTTTCCAGAAACGTCTTCTACATAAACGGACATACCAATTACTTAAATAGTCTTGAGTGAAATCTGAAATAGCACGGGCTGCTTTAGTTGGCTCATATTCACCGTAAAACGCATCAACTTGCTTTATTAAAGTATTTAATTCTGAAAGTATCCAACGGTCTATTTCTGGGCGTTCATTTACAGCAATATCCGCTTCAGCATACGTAAAATTATCTAAATTAGCATACAACTGAAAGAATGAATACGTATTATAAAGTGTTCCAAAAAACTTACGTTTTACTTCTTCAACACCTTCCAAATCGAATTTTAAATTATCCCAAGGGTTGGCATTTGCAATCATGTACCAACGTGTTGCATCGGCGCCATAAGTAGATAAGGTTTCAAAAGGATCGACCGCATTTCCTAAACGCTTAGACATCTTTTGTCCGTTTTTATCCAGCACCAATCCGTTAGACACAACGTTTTTATATGCAACCGAATCAAAAACCATCGTACCAATAGCATGAAGTGTATAGAACCACCCACGTGTTTGATCGACACCTTCAGCAATAAAATCGGCTGGATAGGATGTGCCATTATCTATTAAATCTTTGTTTTCAAATGGGTAATGCCATTGTGCATATGGCATAGAACCAGAATCGAACCAAACATCAATTAAATCGCTTTCGCGGAACATTTTTTGACCTGATGGAGATACTAAAATTACCTCATCAACAATATTTTTATGTAAATCAATTTTAGCATAGTTTTCTTCGGAATTATTCCCCACTTCAAAATCTTCAAAAATATCTTTTGAAAGTACACCTGCGGAAACTGCTTTTTGCATCTCGTTTTTCAACTCTTCAACAGAACCAATACAAATTTCTTCTTTACCATCTTCGGTTCTCCAAATTGGCAATGGAATGCCCCAATAACGCGAACGCGACAAGTTCCAATCGTTGGCGTTTGCTAACCAGTTTCCAAAACGACCTGTTCCTGTTGCTTTTGGTTTCCAGTTGATGGTTTCGTTCAATTCGAACATGCGATCTTTCACATCGGTTACTTTAATAAACCATGAATCTAACGGATAATACAGAATTGGTTTATCGGTTCTCCAGCAATTCGGGTAACTGTGTTTATATTTTTCAACCTTAAAGGCTTTATTTTCTTCTTTTAATTTGATGGCAATCTCAACATCTACCGAACGTTCTGGTGCTTCTCCATCGTTGTAATATTCATTTTTAACATATTTACCAGCATACTCAGCCACTTCAGGTCTGAACTTTCCTTGTAAATCTACCAATGGCACTAAATTGCCATTTTCATCTTTAACTAACATAGGTGGCACTGGAGGTGTTGCTTGCTTAGCAACCAAAGCATCATCAGCTCCAAAAGTAGGTGCGGTATGTACAATTCCTGTTCCATCTTCAGTCGTTACAAAATCTCCAGAAATGACTCTAAAGGCGTTTTCAGGATTGTCGTTTGGCAAAGCATACGGCAATAATTGTTCGTAGGTGATGCCTACTAAATCTTTACCTAAACATTCACTAATTATTCTGTATGGAATTTTTTTATATTCAGCGTTGTAATTCAATAATTCAGCTTCCGTTTCAACCAAATTAAACTTTCCAGCAAATTGGTAACTAACCAGTTTTTTAGCTAAAATAACATTTACAGGCTCAAATGTATATTGATTGAAAGTTTGAACCAACACATATTCAATTTTAGGCCCAACAGTTAATGCGGTATTACTTGGCAATGTCCATGGTGTGGTTGTCCAAGCTAGGAAAAAGAAATCCCCACCCCGACCCTTCACAAAGGGGAGAGAGTTGAGACCGAAAGCTTTGTAAATATCGTTTTCGGCTCCCTCTCCTTTGGAGAGGGCTGGGGTGAGGAACTGTGCCACAATAGTTGTATCCGTAACATCTTGATAGGTTCCTGGTTGGTTTAACTCGTGCGAGCTTAAACCCGTTCCTGCTTTTGGAGAATAAGGCTGAATCGTGTACCCCTTGTACATCAAATTCTTATTATAAATTTCTTTTAACAACCACCAAACACTTTCCATGTATTTTGGTTCGTAGGTAATATATGGGTCGTCCATATCTACCCAATAACCCATTTTTTGAGTTAGATCGTTCCAAACATCGGTATAACGCATCACGGCTTTACGACATGCTGCATTATAATCTTCTACCGAAATGGTTTTACCAATGTCTTCTTTGGTAATACCTAATTCTTTTTCAACACCTAATTCAATAGGCAAACCATGCGTATCCCAACCAGCTTTACGCTTTACTTGATAGCCTTTCATAGTTTTATAACGTGGAAAAATATCTTTGATAGCACGTGCTAAAACGTGGTGTACACCAGGTAATCCGTTTGCAGATGGTGGTCCTTCAAAAAACACAAACGATTCATTGTTCTCTCTGGTAGAAACACTTTTTTCAAATATGTTGTTTTCTTGCCAATAGTTAAGAATTTCTTCAGCTACTTTTGGTAAGTCAAGACCTTTATATTCAGGGAATTTAGCACTCATTGTATCAAATTTCATTTCGAGGTGCGAAATTAAGGATTTTTGATAAAATAGCGCAGTTAAATAACTAAAAAACGGTTTGTAGATTTTAAATACCGGTTATTAAAATTAATGTATCTTTTTAAACGCCTTTTGAAAACGGTTTGCTTTATTTAAAAGCAGTTTTTCTTCTTCCTCATTAACATGTTCTTTTGAAATGACTCTTTTATTTTGAATGTAGATTTTTTTAATAGGTGTATTTGCAATTTGTGAGGTTATGAAAATTAATTTATTATCTGAAAAATAATAGGCTTCTGTGATTGTTTTACTGGTAATTTCTGTGTTTTTTATTTTAGATAATTCATTTGTATTTTCATCGAAAAACACATAGTATTTAAAAGTCCCTATATCCTTAAATCCTTCTTTATCAGTTAAAGCACCTTCCGTTATAGTTTCTTTCAATTTTTTATTGGCATCAATTTTCGAAATTGTCTTTTCTATTTCAGCAACAGCAACATCTTTACTTATATATGTTTTGGTTCCACAAGAAAGAACTGTTAATAAAAGTATTATAAAACCTAAATTTTTCATCTATTTTAAATTTATCATTCTATGTGAATTTAAAGTATAAAAAAAGCCTAAACAAACATTTAGGTCTTTTTTTATGAGAACATTTAATCTCTAATTAACAATAATTTTTTTAGTAATTACTTGGCCTGTTTTAGTTTTAAACCAAGCCACATAATTATGGTGGGACCTACAACAGAATTAAACTCTAAACGTATTTTTTGCATTTCCATATCTTTCAATGATTTAGATGACGTAGAAGTGTTTTTATTTTTGGATGATTTGGAAAATGTAGACCCCTTATTAATAAGTATCATCGGCATCAGATTCTTTTATAAATATACGTTGATTGTTATTAAAAACCACTTGGCCGCTAGCTATAATTTCTGTTATAAAACCTTGCCCAACAGAAAGATATCTTGATGGAGTTATAGTACCATCTTGAGAGTCATTGTTAGCTCCTATGTCCAAAAATTGAATGCTATGTAAGATCCTAATTTAAATAGTTGCAGAACACTCTTTTTTATTGATTAGAAATGTTAAATCGGTAATTTACACATGTATAAATGTGAAGGAAATGTAATCAGGCAGCCACTAGTTTCGTTCTAATTCATTAAATATTAACTCAATAATAATAAAATATGGCTAAATAAAGATAAAAAAACATGTTTTTTTACCGAACAAGTAGGTTTTTTGTTCGATTAAAAAAATTTAGTAATTATCTTTTAATTTGGTTTTATTACTGTTGAAATTTAAGAAACAATGGCATCCACTATATCTTCAATTTTAGAAATGAGTTGAATTTTAATGGCCGTGTTTTTAAGAGAAATTTTATTGTATTTAGACACAAAAATGGTTGAAAATCCTAATTTTTCAGCTTCTAGTATACGTTGTTCTACCCGTTGCACAGGACGTATTTCACCAGACAAACCAACTTCAGCAGCAAAACAAAAGTCTTTTTGTAATGCAACATCTTCGTTAGATGATAAAATGGAAGCCACTACAGCCAAATCAATAGCGGGGTCATCTACATTAATTCCTCCGGTAATATTTAGAAACACATCTTTAGCACCTAAACGAAAGCCTGCCCGCTTCTCTAAAACGGCCAATAACATATTAAGTCGTTTAGCATTAAAACCCGTAGCACTTCGTTGTGGAGTTCCATAAACGGCTGTACTTACCAAAGCTTGTACCTCAATCATCAATGGGCGCATGCCCTCAAGTGTGGCCGCTATAGCATTACCCGAAAGTTCTTCATCCTTCTTTGAAATTAAAATTTCTGATGGGTTCGACACTTCTCGTAAACCAGACCCTTGCATTTCATAAATACCCAGCTCGTTAGTAGATCCAAAGCGGTTTTTATGCGCTCGTAAAATTCTAAATACATGATTGCGGTCGCCTTCAAACTGCAAAACAGTATCTACCATATGTTCTAAAATTTTAGGACCGGCAATATTACCATCTTTCGTTATGTGACCAATTAGTAATACTGGAGTAGCTGTTTCTTTAGCAAACTTAATTAACTCGGTAGTGCATTCTTTTATTTGAGAAATACTTCCAGAAGACGATTCAATATAATCGCTATGAAGTGTTTGAATGGAATCAATAATAACAATATCGGGCTCCAAAGCTTCAATTTGTTTAAAAATGTTTTGGGTTTTTGTTTCTGTAAGAATATAACAATTATTATGCTTCGGATTAATACGTTCTGCACGCATTTTTATTTGTTTTTGACTTTCTTCACCCGAAACATATAAGGTTTTATAAGGTAGTTTTAATGAAATTTGAAGCAATAAGGTGCTTTTACCAATTCCAGGCTCTCCTCCTAAAAGTGTTAAAGATCCTGGCACAATGCCACCACCAAGAACCCGATTAAATTCGCCATCAAATGTATCTAGCCTTGCTTCCTTTGAGGCATCAATGTCTTGAATTCGCAGAGGTATAGCGGCTTTTTTTACTGTAGATGTTGGTGATTTCCAATCGCTTTTTTCCGGTGTTTGGATTACTTCTTCAACAATAGTATTCCACTCTTTACACGCATTACATTGCCCTTGCCATTTTGCATATTGCGAACCGCAATTCTGACAAAAAAATGTAGTTTTAACTTTTGCCATTAATATCCAAAATCTGTTTTAATAGCCTCAGCTTTTTCAAGCATAAAATCTTTGGTAAAACCAGCTATTTCATCTAAAGTAAATGCCGTTTCATATGTTCGCATTGCTTTTTTAGGTTCGCCTGCTTCTTCGTAAAACCTAGCTAAATAATAGCTTCCTAAAAGTGTTTTTGGGTATTCGTCTCGGGCCATTTTGCCTAAAACTTCATAATATTCAAAATTTCGTGTCTTTTCAATAGCTGCTGAAATAGCCTTAAAATCATTTATAAGAATTCGCTTTTTTATGCCAAACAACTCATGAATAGCCTTATATTTTTCTTGAAGATATTCTACAGGTGAGCCTTCTAAATTTAGAATAGTTTTAGTATATTCTTCTTTACTTATAGGTTGAAAAACTTTAAAAATAGATTCAATAGCATTTGGAATGGCATGTGTAGACACCGAATAATGTGATGGTTTCTCAAAATTATTAAATTTATAGAAAAGATTTTTATTGTTTAATGCTGAAATATCGGTATGTAATGCATCTGTCATTTGTTTCATGGACGATGAGTCATTATTCGTATTTGCCAAATAATAAAAAGTTTTTGAAGGAATGGCTCTTAAAGCATCAGTAATATAGGTAATCATATTGGGTGCCAATTCAGGACTGATAGCCATATATCCTTTAAATAAGGGATCTGGTTTTAGTAAAAAATAATTAATAAAGTTTGCGGTTTCACCATGCCCTACTATAACTCTAAAATTATCCGTTTTATATTTTTTCTCTAAATGAGGTATAAGTTCCATACCAATAAACTCGAAAAAATTTGCACCTGCATCTATAGGTAGTGAATTTTGTTCGGCATACATACAGTCATCATAACGTTTATCAAATTGATTAATGCCTACAACAATAGAAGCAGGCATGTCTTCCCAATACGAATAATAATCAATATTTCCCGCCACGGCTTCAAATAAGTAATCCCCATCTAAAACAATGAATAAAGGATACTTTGTATTGTCGCTAGGATTATAACCTCTAGGGAATTGAATTTTTAATTCGCGAGTTTCGCCAAGCTTCGCAGACTCTATAGTCTCATATTTTACTTGGGCATTAAAACTAGTTATTGAGCAAAGAACTAATATAACGAAAAGGAGATGTTTCATTTTAAAAAAGATTTGAGATTTTAATGCAAGGTATGAAATTAGTTAAAACTAAAAAAAGCAGATTTTAAGTCTTTAACGTTTAGATTTTTTTCTGTTATAAATAGGTAAGTAAATAAGCGATAAACCTCCGAAAATAATAATCATAAGAGTTTGAGAAGCCCACATAATCCAACCAAAAGCAATACTGGGTTCTTGGGCAATACCAAAGATTGAAAACGCCGCATAAACAGCCAACGGATAGGAGCCTATACCGCCATTGGTTGCTGCAATACTAAAGCTAGCTGAAATAAACCCTATCAAAATAGCTCCTGTTGAAATACCTTCTAAATCTTCAATTGCCAAAGATGTTACATAAAACATAAGTAAATACATAGCCCAAATAAATAGGGTATGAAAAATAAACGCCCATTTTTTTTTCATTTTGAAGACACTTAAAGCACCTTCAACTAATCCCTTTATAAAGTTTTTAATTTTTATTGCGAATTTAGATTCACTTTTTTTTATAAATCTAAAAAAGGCTATAGCGAGTAAGACTAATATGACTAAGGCCAATAAAATTTTGAGGGGATTGAATTTTTCAGTAAAAAAACTATAAATAAAATCAAATTGAAGAAATAAGGTTATGAGAATTATACCAAACATAACTATTAAATCGGCAATACGTTCAGCTATAATAGTTCCAAAACCTTTTTCGAAGGGGACGCCTTCATAGGTTGTAAGTATAGATGCTCTAGCAACTTCTCCTGCTCGTGGAATGGTATAATTTATTAAATAGGTTGCAAAAACCGCCATAACGCTATTGCCAAATTTAATATTATAACCCATAGGTTCTAGCTGAAAACGCCAACGATATGCACGGGATAGGTGACTTAACAAACCTAAAAAAAGACCAAAAGCAATCCATAAATAATTTGATTTTTGCAAGTATACTAATATATCTTCTATTGAAACCTTAGACAGTGAATACCATACTAAAAAAACTCCCAATAATAATGGGAGTGAAATTTTAAGTATATTCTTTATATTGTAGTTCAAACTTTTATTTTAACAAGTTTGTTGCTTCATCTGGAAAAACTAAAGAAGG
This sequence comes from Mariniflexile litorale, assembly GCF_031128465.2. Lineage (GTDB taxonomy): Bacteria > Bacteroidota > Bacteroidia > Flavobacteriales > Flavobacteriaceae > Mariniflexile > Mariniflexile litorale. The sequence continues at coordinate 1,421,976 of NZ_CP155618.1, forward strand.
CTTAAATACTTTGGCTTCTTCAATATCCATAAAAGCGTAAGTAATTAATATTAAGGTATCACCCACTGCAACTTTTCGGGCGGCAGCACCATTTAATGTTATTTCACCACTATTGCGTGGTCCAGGAATACAATAAGTTTCCAAACGTTCGCCATTGTCGTTATTTACAATTTGAACTTTTTCTCCTTGAATAATGTTAGCTGCTTCCATTAAATCTTCATCAATAGTAATACTACCGATGTAGTTAAGTTCTGCACCGGTACATTTTACTCTATGAATTTTAGATTTTACTACTTGTATTTGCATGTGGCAAAGATAATTAATTTAACGCGATATTGTCAATGAGTCTAATATCATCTGCATATACAGCAATAAACGCTCTATAAGTTTTTTTGTTTGATTTCCGCTTTAAAGTTTTTAAAGTTGAAATATCGGCAATAATAAAATATTCTAATTTCAATAATTTATGACTTTCAAACTGTTTTTCAACCCATTTCGATACTTTATTAGCACTTTTTGTGCCAAAAAGAGTTTTGGCAGTTTCTAATGTTTTATAAATAAAGGGAGCGACTTCTTTATAGTCAGGTTTGAGTCGGCTATTGCGTGAACTCATTGCTAAACCAGATGACTCTCTGTATATGGGACAAGGTACAATCGTAACTGGGATATGATGTTTTTCAACTAATTTTTTTATAATTGCTAATTGCTGAAAATCTTTCTCTCCAAAATAGGCTTTATTTGGTTTTATAATATGGAATAAACGCTTCACGACAGTACCTACGCCATCAAAATGTCCCGTTCTAAATTTACCTTCCATTTCAAATTCTAAGCCATCAAAATCGAAGGTTTCAGAAACTGCATTTCCTCCATAAATATCATCAACCGTTGGTGCGTAAACTAAAATAGCATCTTCATTTAAAGTACTAAGTAACTCTACATCTCTTTCTAAGGTTCTAGGATATTTTACTAAATCTTCTTTATTATCAAATTGTGTTGGATTCACAAAAATACTAATAACCACCTTATCATTATTTTTTAATGCTTTTTTCACTAAAGCCAAGTGCCCTTTATGCAATGCCCCCATAGTAGGAACCAACCCTAAAGTTTGCTTTTTTTCTTTAAAAGCATCAATGGCAATAGCCATTTGTTGTTTTTCTGTGTAAACCTTCACCTTTTAATATAAAATTAACGGGGGCAAACTTAAGATTTTACAATCAATCTGCATAAATTTTTGTACTTTTGCGTGTTTTTTATTTCGATTTTCTCGAATAAAACACTGTTATATGGCAAGTTGTTCTAAATTTCTCACAATGAGAAATGATTAATGCCATGTTATATAAAATCTATAAAAGCTATAAATTCGAACACATGAAAGATAAGAGGATATTATATGTATCATCTGAAGTAGTGCCTTATTTACCCGAAACCGAAATTTCTTCAATGTCTTTTGAAGCGCCACGGCTAGTAAATCAACAAGGTGGTCAAATAAGAATTTTTATGCCTCGATACGGCAATATAAATGAACGAAGACACCAATTGCACGAAGTTATTAGACTTTCTGGAATCAATTTAGTGATAAATGATTTAGATATGCCACTTATAATTAAGGTAGCATCCATCCCTAAAGAGCGCATTCAAGTCTATTTTATTGATAACGATGAATACTTTAAAAGAAAAGCAACCTTAACCGATGAAGATGGTAATTTATTTGCCGATAACGACGAACGTGCCATTTTCTTTGCCAAAGGCGTTATAGAAACGGTTAAGAAATTGAATTGGTCGCCTGATATTATTCATGTTCATGGGTGGTTAGCCTCTTTATTACCTATTTATCTAAAAGAATACTACAAAGACGAGCCCTTATTTACTGAAAGTAAAATAGTAACTTCTGTGTACAATCAAAGTTTTAACAATACGTTAAATAAAGATATGCTTAATAAAGTTAAATTTGACAATCTTAACGAAGATGCTATTAAAATTTTAGAAGAACCATCATATGTGAATTTAATGAAAGTTGCAATTGATTATTCGGATGCATTAATAGTAGGATCTGAAGATATTCCAAAAGATTTAGAAACCTATTTAAAAGCGTCGAATAAACCCGTTTTAGAATACAAAAATAAAGAAGAATTTGGAGAAGCTTATAAAATATTTTTTAATACTAAAGTTTTAAGCTAACCCATTACATTCATTTTAATATATATGAAGAAGACCATTAAAACCCTTAAATTTTCCGTTGCTTTTTTATTCGTTTTTTCATCTTTTATTGCTTGCGACAAAGATTTTGCTATTGTTGAAAGTGACGTACTTGGAGAACAAAATTCAAATTTTAAAACTGACAGCATTAGCTTTCAAATAGCCGCTTACAATAAAAAACTTGACTCCTTACAAATTAACGGGTTATCTTCATACTTGTTAGGGGTTTATAACGACCCTGCGTATGGACAAACCATCGCTAGTATTATAACACAAATTACACCTTCTATATACAGTCCTGATTTTGGAGACAACCCTGTTATCGATTCTGTTGTTTTAACCATTCCATATTTTAACAGAGCTACGGGAACAGATGAGAATGGTAATCCCACTTATACTTTAGATTCTATATATGGTAAAATACCGAAAGAGGCCATCAAGCCTTTCCAATTAACTATCTATCAAAACAATTATTTTTTAAGAACTTTTGATCCTAACACAAGTTTAGACCAAAAACAAAAATATTATTCAAAAGCAGATGGTAGTATCAATACTACCGATAATTTTGCTTTAAATGGGAGCTCTGTTATAAATTTTGATGACCAAAAAGGCGCTCTAGTTTATTCAAATTCATCTTTCACCCCTAGTAATGATGCAATTAAAACAAGCGTTGGAGTAGCTCCTGATAAAGTCACAACATTATCTACACCTGCTTTAAGAGAGAAATTAGACATTGCCTTTTGGAAAACAACTATCTTAGACAAAGAAGATGATGCAGTATTAAGTAACCCTAGTAATTTTAGTAATTATTTCAGAGGTCTATATTTTAAAGCCGAGACTATTGGTGGCACAGGTAATATGATATTATTAAATTTAGCTACCAACGCTAACATCACTATTTATTATTCCAAAGACTCTAGTGTCGCAGGTGAAAAAACACAATCCACCTATACATTAAATTTTACTGAAAACATTCTAAATACCTTTATTAATAATTACAGTTCTGTACCCTTACAAAATGGCAACAAAACCACAGGTGACGAAAAACTTTATTTAAAAGGAGCAGAAGGTTCAATGGCTGTTGTAGATTTATTTAGTGGAACCAATACTTTAGAAGATTTTTTAAACACTTACAGAATACCTCTTGGTAATAATGAATATAAAAAAGATCGTTATGGCAATTACATTTTAAGGCGTTTAATAAATGAAGCACAATTAATTATTTATGAAGATGACTCAATGCTGACTTATGGTGTAGATGATAATGGAGACGACTATCATGAATATGATAGAATTTATGCCTATGATATTAAAAACAACAAGCAGCTTATTGATTATGATTACGATCCTACAGGGAATACAACAACCCCTTATAATTCTGTATTTTTTCATTTAGGGCAACGTCAAACAGATGATGCAAGTGTTTCAAAATATAAAATTCATTTAACCGAGCATTTAAATAATATTTTACTTAGAGATTCAACAAATACAAAAATAGGCTTAGTCTTATCGACTAACGTAAATCGAATTAATAGTGCTAAAATTTTGAATAGTGCAGATGAAGTTACTTCAATACCTGCTACGTCTCTATTAACCCCAAGAGGAACTATTTTATATGGAACCAATTCAACCGTTCCTAATAATAGAAAAATGAAATTAAAAATATTTTTCACCGAACCTAAATAATTTCAACTATAGAATTTATACGATGAAGTCATTTCTTACCAAAGAAAAGTGAACTTCATCGTATAAATTAATGACTTCATATAATAATTATCGTTCATTAGCATTTATTTTACATATTTGCTTCAAATTAGAACCCCAACACCAAAAACAAATAAATTATGTGTGGAATTGTAGGATATATAGGAACTAGAGAAGCTTATCCAATTATAATTGAAGGACTCAAACGTTTAGAATACCGAGGTTATGACAGTGCAGGAATCGCACTTTTTGATGGCACAGATCTTAAAGTTTCTAAAACAAAAGGGAAAGTCTCAGATTTAGAAGAACGCTGTGAAAAAGAAATTACAAAACACGGTAATATAGGTATAGGGCATACTAGATGGGCAACCCATGGGGTTCCAAACGATGTCAACTCACATCCACACCTTTCAAATTCTGGTGATTTAGTTATTATTCATAACGGTATTATTGAAAATTATGGATCTTTAAAACAAGAATTAATTTCAAGAGGATACACTTTTAAATCCGATACCGATACCGAAGTTTTAATAAATTTAATTGAAGACGTAAAAAAACAAGAAAATGTTAAACTGGGCAAAGCTGTGCAAATAGCACTAAACCAAGTTGTTGGTGCTTATGCCATTGCCGTTTTTGATAAGAATAAACCAGAAGAAATTGTTATTGCGCGCTTAGGAAGCCCCTTAGCAGTAGGTGTTGGCGAAAATGAATTTTTTATTGCAAGTGATGCCTCTCCTTTTTTAGAATATACTAAAAATGCCATCTATTTAGAAGATGAAGAAATGGCCATTATTAGATTTCATAAAGGCATAAAAATTAGAAAAATTAAAGATGATTCTATAGTACCCGCTTATGTTCAAGAACTTCAAATGAACCTTGAGCAAATTGAAAAAGGTGGTTATGAGCATTTTATGCTAAAAGAAATACACGAACAACCAAAGGCGATTACAGATACTTACAGAGGTCGATTGTTAAGAAACGAAGCTATTATAAAAATGGCTGGTGTTGAAGACAATATGAAGAAATTTCTTAATGCCAACCGAATTATAATTGTAGCTTGCGGTACCTCATGGCACGCTGGTTTGGTGGCAGAATACATTTTTGAAGATTTAGCAAGAATACCCGTTGAAGTAGAATATGCATCCGAGTTTAGATATAGAAACCCTGTAATAGGAGAAAATGATGTTGTGATTGCTATTTCCCAATCTGGAGAAACTGCCGACACTTTAGCTGCCATAAAATTAGCAAAATCTAGAGGGGCATTTGTTTTTGGGGTTTGTAATGTTGTAGGCTCATCTATTGCCAGAGAAACTGATGCTGGCGCTTATACACATGCTGGTCCAGAAATTGGAGTAGCCTCAACAAAAGCATTCACCACCCAAATAACCGTTCTAACTTTAATAGCATTACGCTTGGCGAGAGCTAAAGGTACTATTAGTAGTTCTGACTTCAGACAGCATTTATTAGAATTAGAATTAATTCCTAAAAAAGTAGAAGAAGCTTTAGAATCGGATGCACATATTAAAATGATTGCAGATATATATAAAAATTCTCGCAACTGTTTATATTTGGGAAGAGGTTATAATTTCCCAGTAGCATTAGAAGGTGCTTTAAAATTAAAAGAAATTTCTTATATACATGCAGAAGGCTACCCAGCTGCTGAAATGAAACATGGCCCTATTGCTTTAATTGACGAAAATATGCCAATTATTGTAATTGCAACAAAAAAAGGACATTACGAAAAAGTAGTAAGTAATATTCAAGAAATAAAATCCAGAAAAGGAAAAATTATTGGTATTGTAACCCAAGGCGACACCCAAGTTAGAGAGCTAGCTGATCACGTTATTGAAGTTCCAGATACTTTAGAATCTTTATCTCCATTATTAACTACCATCCCACTTCAATTGCTATCCTACCATATAGCAGTGTTGTTGGATAAAAATGTAGATCAACCACGTAACTTAGCAAAATCTGTTACTGTAGAATAATAAAAAAACCTATTTGTTACTTTGAATAAAAACGTCATGATTGATACTCAATCATGACGTTTTCTTATTTATTTGGTTTTTTTTTACATAAAAAACAGTTTAAAGGCTTTTTTTTACACATAAATCAGTTTGAAAATATATTTTTTTGTTAAAATTTACTATGCGTGCATAATTTTTATGTATATTTATTCCTAGGCCTTATATAATATTTTTTATACTGCTTATCACATACTAAAACTAATTAACACTAAATGAAAACAATTCTTACATTTTTTTTGTTGTTTTTTTGCAGCATTATTTATTCGCAAACTACTATAACAGGTTCTGTTTTAGATGATAATAGTCAACCCATCCCCGGTGCAAATATTATTATTGTGGGAACCACAACAGGAACCGTTACAGATTTTGATGGAAACTTCACATTAACTTTTAACCGAAACCCTCCTTTTAGTATTCAAGCAAGTAGCGTCGGTTTTGAAACAGTAACAATACAAGTTACCTCCAACAATCAAAAGCTAAACTTGATTCTTAAAGAAGGCACCTCGTTAGATGAAGTTGTTATTTCTGCTTCCCGAACACCAGAGCGTATTTTTGAATCGCCAGTAACAGTAGAACGCTTAGGACTTAAAGAAATTAAAAACACCGCTTCTGCCGATTTTTACGATAGTTTAGAAAACCTGAAAGGTGTAGATGTAAACACCAACAGTTTAACATTTAAATCTGTTAATACACGGGGTTTTGCAACTTTTGCTAACAATCGTTTTATGCAATTAGTTGATGGGATGGATAACTCGACACCTGCTTTAAACTTCCCAATAGGAAATTTAGTTGGTATGACTGAAACCGATGTTTTAAGTGTAGAATTACTACCAGGAGCATCTTCTGCATTATATGGAGCCAATGCTTTTAATGGTATATTATTTATGCGAAGTAAAAACCCATTTGACCATCAAGGAATCAGTGCTTCTATCAAAAGAGGTATTACATCACAAAAAGCTTCAGGTGATAATGCATATACCGATGTAAGCTTTCGTGCTGGACATAAATTTAACAATAAGTTTGCCGCTAAAATAAACTTTGGTTACTTAAAAGGTACAGATTGGGCAGCAAATAGCAAAGTCGACAAAACAAATATTGGGGGCACACGTGCAAATACAGATTATGATGGTGTGAACGTTTATGGAGATGAAGCTTCAACAAACCTGAAAGCTGTTACCGAGAGCCCTACTTTTTTAGCTCAATTACCAAATCCAGCTTTAGTGGATTTAGTACCACATGTTGTAGTTAGTAGAACTGGATATGATGAAAGTGATCTAACCAATTATAATGCTGAAAGTATAAAAGCGGATTGGGGCTTCTACTATAGACCCTTTGAAAATTCATTCGAAATATCGTATGTGGGTAAAGTAGGTACAGGTACCACCATTTACCAAGGAACCAACAGATATAATATTGACGGATTCTTTCAAGAACAGCATAAATTAGAAATTAAAAATGATAACTTCTTTTTAAGAGGTTATGTTGTTAATGATAAAGCAGGAGATTCTTATGATATGGTCTTTACAGGAATCAATATTAACAGAGCTTGGAAAGATAATAATACGTGGTTTGGTGAATATACAGGTGCATTTATAGCCGCCACTCTTGGAGGTGCGAACGAAACTGATGCACATGCTGCTGCAAGAACTGTTGCCGATACAGGAATGTATTTACCAGGAACTCCTGAATTTATTGCCGCTTTCAATAAAAGCATAAATGATCCCGATTTATCTACAGGTTCAAAATTTCAAGATGCCTCTAAATATTATCATGCAGATGCAAATTATAACTTTAGTCATTTAATTGATTTTGCAGACATCCAAGTTGGTGGATCTTTTAGACAATACAATTTGAATTCTTCGGGAACTATCTATACCGATCTTAATAAACCTATAGACTATTCAGAATACGGTATTTATACGCAAATTCAGAAAAATTTCGAATTAAACGAAGATATGGAGCTAAAATTAACAGGATCTGCTCGTTTTGATAAATCTGAATTTTTTGATGGTTTTATATCCCCAAGAATTTCTGCTGGTTTAACGGTAAACAGAAATCATAATATAAGAGCATCTGTTCAAACTGGATTTAGAAACCCAACAACACAAGATTTATTTATTGGTTTAGATGCAGGTAGAGCTATTTTAGTAGGTTCTGCTCCTAATAACTTAGCTAGATGGACTAGAGATTATCAGGTAAGTGGTGGTGGCCAATTATTAGGACAACCAGCAACTATAACACAAACGGGGGCTGTTGCGTATAATAACTCATATACAGCAAGTTCTGCATTAGCTTTAGCTGCTACTGGCAATCCTGCGGTATTAGAAGTTGCAAATCCAGACATCGTAAAACCAGAACAGGTAACTTCAGGTGAAATAGGTTATAGAGGGAAATTCAGTAACCTTATTGTAGATTTTAGTGCGTATTACAATAGTTATAAAGATTTTATTTCACAAGAAGTTGTGGTTGCTCCATACTATGGAACTGTTGGAGATGGTTCATTATCTGTTGCAGCATTAGCCAATGGTGATAGTCAAGCTTATAGTACGTATACAAATTCTGAAGCAAGTGTTAACTCATATGGAGCTTCTATAGGTCTATCAACTAAAATATTTAATAATTTTGATTTAAACGGAAGTTATACTTATGCAAGATTAGACTTTGATCAAGAAAAATATCCAGATTTCACAACGAATTTCAATACTCCAGAACATAAATTTAAAGCCTCATTTGGTAATACAGAGTTGTTTAAAAATTTCGGATTCAATGTTGCTTATAGATATAGTGATGATTATTATTGGGAAGCGACATTTGCTAATGGTGTGGTTCCAGAATTCCATGTGGTAGATGCTCAAATAAACTTAACAGTGCCTAGCATGAAATCCATGTTTAAAGTAGGCGCAACAAATCTTGCTGGTAAAGAATACTACACTGCATATGGAACAGGATATATCGGTTCTATGTATTATGTGTCCTGGACAATTAACAACTTATAAAAATGAAAATTACTATGAATATAAAATATATATGGCTGTTAATAATCTTATTAGGTCTTACAGCTTGTAATGATATAGAAGATGTTAGCCGAGAAGAAGCAAAAGTAATATTGCCTGAATTAACTGCTGGTTCTGCCAATTTTACTACGTATGTGGCTGTAGGAGCTTCTTTTACTGCGGGTTATACTGACAATGCTTTATTTAAAGCTTCACAAGAAAACGCGTACCCCAATATTTTATCACAACAATTTGCAAAAATTGGTGGTGGTATATTTACACAACCATTAATGAACGATAACTTTGGCGGTATCGCTTTAGGAGGCGTACAATTACCCGGATTTGGCCCAAGATTAGTTTTTGGTGGCTCAGGTCCAGTACCTTTAGAGTCGGTTATTGGTCCCGTTGTTTCAACAACAGATTTAGCAGTAAACAACTTAACAGGCCCCTTTAACAATATGGGCGTTCCAGGTGCTAAAAGTTTTCATTTATTGTTTAACGGTTACGGAAACCCTACAAATTTAGCAACTAAAACAGCTAATCCATACTTTATACGTATGGCTTCTAGTGAATCTGCTACGGTACTAGGTGATGCCATGTTAAAATCTCCCACGTTTTTTACTTTATCAGAAATGGGAGGTAATGATGTTTTAGGTTATGCAGTGTCTGGTGGCGATGACACCAACCCCATTACACCAAGCGCCGGAGCTGTTGGCGTTGGTTTTGATGCTACTTTTAATTTTTTAGTTACTACCTTAACCTCTCAGGGAGCAAAAGGTGTAGTAACTAATGTTCCTTATATAACAGATTTACCACATTTTACAACCGTACCTTATAATCCATTACCATTAGATGCCTCAACTGCCACCCAATTAAATAATGCTTACGCACAATATAACGGAGGTATTCAATATGCTTTAAGTCAAGGAGACATCGACGCCAATGAAGCCGCTGCCCGAACTATTAATTTCACGGCTTCTGCAACTAATACCATGGTATTAATTGATGAAGACTTAACAGATTTATCTGGATACAGTCTTCCTAATTACAGACAATCTACGGTTCATGATTTGTTTGTGTTACCCCTATCTTCTCTTATTCCACAAGGCTATGGAACTCAAGTTCCGTTAGCTGATAAATGGGTTTTAATACCTTCTGAGCAAGCCGCTATTAAAGATGCTATCGATGCTTATAATACAACTATTGCCGCCACAGCCGATGCCAATCCGAATATAGTTTTAGTAGATTTAAATGGTATTCTAACACAATTAGCTTCAACAGGCATTCCTTTTGATGATTATACTATGAATGCCAAATTAGTAACAGGTGGCGCTATTGGCTTAGATGGAATTCACTTAACCGCCAGAGGCTACGCCTACTTATCTAATAAATTTTTAGAGGCTATAGATACGGCCTTTGGATCAAACTTTATAGCATCTGGAAATGTGGCGAAAGCAGGAAATTATCCAACAAATTACGCACCAAATTTAAATTAGTATACAATAATCATATTAAACGCCTTGAAATTCAAGGCGTTTTTTATTATAAAAAAGCTTTAAAAACAACTTTCATTTTAAATTAAAAAAATTATCTTTGCACGCGGAAACTAAAAGTGTTTTCATTCAATTAAAACGCATAATATTAAACATATAAGTAATGTCTAAAGTTACAGGTAAGGTTGCACAAATAGTAGGTCCAGTTATCGATGTAGAATTCGGTGCTGGTTCTGAACTTCCAAAAATTTATGATTCGTTAGAAATTAAAAGACCAGATGGTTCTTTATTAGTACTAGAAGTACAATCTCACATTGGTGAAGATACCGTGCGTACTATTGCTATGGACTCGTCAGATGGTTTAAGTAGAGGTACTGAGGTTTTTGCAACTGGTGCGCCTATACAAATGCCTATTGGAGATGCTGTTTACGGACGTTTATTTAATGTAATTGGAGATGCTATCGATGGTCTTGGAGATTTACCTAAAGCTGGAGAAGCTGGGTTGCCAATTCACCGTCAAGCACCTAAATTTGAAGATTTATCAACTTCTACTGAAGTTTTATTCACAGGTATTAAAGTTATCGATTTAATTGAGCCTTATGCAAAAGGTGGTAAAATTGGTTTATTTGGTGGTGCTGGTGTTGGTAAAACAGTATTGATTCAAGAGTTGATTAACAATATAGCAAAAGGTCACGGTGGTTTATCAGTATTTGCTGGTGTAGGTGAAAGAACTCGTGAAGGAAATGACCTTTTAAGAGAAATGTTAGAATCTGGAATTATTCGTTACGGTGATGATTTCATGCATTCTATGGAAGATGGTGGATGGGATTTATCTAAAGTTGATAAATCTAAAATGAAAGAATCTAAAGCAACGTTCGTATTTGGACAAATGAATGAGCCACCAGGAGCACGTGCACGTGTTGCCTTATCGGGTTTAACAATTGCTGAATATTTCCGTGATGGTGCTGGAGAAGGACAAGGGAAAGATGTATTATTCTTCGTAGATAATATCTTCCGTTTTACACAAGCTGGTTCTGAAGTATCTGCACTTTTAGGTCGTATGCCATCTGCGGTAGGTTACCAACCAACCTTAGCAACTGAAATGGGTGCGATGCAAGAACGTATTACTTCAACAAAAAGAGGTTCTATTACATCGGTACAAGCGGTTTACGTACCTGCAGATGATTTAACGGATCCTGCACCTGCAACAACGTTTGCGCATTTAGATGCAACAACAGTATTATCTCGTAAAATTGCAGAGCTAGGTATTTACCCTGCGGTTGATCCTTTAGATTCTACTTCTAGAATTTTAACTGCTGATATTTTAGGTAAAGATCATTATGCATGTGCACAACGCGTAAAAGAGTTATTACAACGTTACAAAGAATTACAAGATATTATTGCTATTCTTGGTATGGAAGAGTTATCTGAGGAAGATAAAATGGCTGTAGGTAGAGCAAGACGTGTACAACGTTTCTTATCTCAACCTTTCCACGTAGCGGAGCAATTTACTGGTATCCCAGGTGTATTAGTTGACATTAAAGAAACTATTAAAGGATTTAACATGATTATGGATGGTGAATTAGATCACTTACCAGAAGCTGCGTTCAACCTTAAAGGCACCATTGAAGAGGCTGTGGAAGCTGGAGAAAAAATGTTAGCTGAAGCGTAATTCAATTGATAATTATCAATTGACAATTATCAATTATCAATTATAAAAATTATGTATTTAGAAATTGTATCACCAGAAGCTACTTTATTCAGTTCAGAAATTGAATCTGTTGTACTTCCAGGTATAAATGGAGAATTTCAACTTTTAAATAATCACGCATCTATTGTGTCGCTTTTAAAAGAAGGTACCATTAAAATTCATACAGAAACCCAATTAGATTTGGATGCATTACATACTGAAATTATTCCTCAAAAAGGTAATAATAAAATAGTAACGCTAAAAATCAATTCTGGAACTATTGAAATGAAAGATAATAAGGTTATTGTTTTAGTAGACTAAAAGTCTATTACTTTATATAATATTAAAAACGCAAAGCTTTAAGTTTTGCGTTTTTTTTATTTATTAATTGTTGTTAACTGAAAACTATACTTTTTTTATAACATTCGTAACAATCCCCCAAATTATAAAGTTATTTTCACTTGTGATTTTTATAATGGGGTAGTTAGGATTTTCTGGTTGTAACCAGACCTCATCTTTATCTACTTTTAATCGTTTTACGGTAAATTCTCCATCTAAAAAACAAACTGCTATTTTGTTGTTTTGAGGTTCCAAACTTCTGTCTATTACTAACAAATCGTTATCGTCTAACCCTGCACCAATCATAGATTGCCCACTTACGCGTGCAAAAAAAGTAGCTTCTTTATTCCTTATAAGCTCTTTGTCTAAGGATAAGCGCTGTTCTTTGAAATCTTCAGCTGGAGAAGGAAATCCAGCAGAAATACCTGTTTCAAAAAATACGGCACCTAAACTATTTGTATCTTCTGGAGTGAAAAATGATAAATTATTAGATTGATGTAACATCATTTTATTTTGTGTTTCTTTTGCGTTAGGGATTGAAGCAGGCTACCGTGTAGCGCGAAAAGCCCGACCCTTGTGGTAACGCTCTATTAAAATTATTTATTCTTTTTTTAAATTTAGTTCTAATTTTTGAAACCTTAATCTTTGAATGCCAATTATTTCACTTTAATAATTTCATTGATATTCGTGGTGTAACGTGGTGATAAGCGCTCTTGCCGCATTTTCCAAGTGCGTTTTAAGTCTTGATTGCCTATTTTAATTTTGTAATCGGCGTATTTAGCGTTTAAGCCATCGATGGCCCGCATGAGTGGTTTATGTTTAGGATTCTCACTTTCAAACAAATGTAATTGATGGTTAGTGGTTGGCACTAAGCCCATAACCACAACACCTGCACGTTTATACTTTATGCCAGCTTTAAAAATACTTGTTACAGCTTTAACCGCTTCTTGACTGATAATTAAACTGGAATCGCTTGGATAGGTTAAACTTACTAGTTTGCTGGCACGGTGCTGCTCTAATTCTTTTTTATGCCTATCGCTACTTAGCACTACATAGATGATGTGGCAGCTAGAGCCTTGTTTCCGCAGTTTTTCAGCACAGCTTGTTGCAAAAGTTGAAATACGTTCTTTTATATTTTCAATATCTGAAAAAGTATATTCAAAACTTCGGGTTGTGGCAATAGCTTGTTTTGTTTTAACTTCATCTAATTGCAAAGTGGGTATGCCTTCTAAATCCTTTTTAAGTTTCCACTCTACAATAGAGAAATTTTTACGCACCCAATCGTCTGGAAGCAATACAAAATCTAATGCGGTAGTACATCCTTTTGCTTTCAATCGCTTTGTTAAGCCACGACCAATACCCCATACATCTTTAATTTTAATCCATTTTAAGGCTTTAATACGTTTTTCTTCAGAATCGATAACATAAACGCCTTTGGTTTGGTTAGGAAACTTACGGGCAATTTTATTAGCGACTTTACTTAATGCCTTTGTTGGCGCCATACCCACACAGGTGGGAATGCCCGTCCATTTTAAAATACGGGTTCTAATTTGGCTTCCATACTCGTTAAAATTATAATTTTCAAAGCCTTTAAATTGAATGAAAGCTTCATCAATGCTGTATACTTCAACATCGGGCGTGAATTGTTCTAAAATGGACATAACACGACCGCTCATGTCACCATAAAGCGGATAGTTAGATGAAAATACTTGTATGCCATTTTCTTTACAAAATCTGTCCCATTTAAAAATAGGCGCTCCCATAGGCAAACCAATAACTTTGGCTTCATCACTGCGAGCTATAACACATCCATCGTTATTGCTTAAAATAGCCATCGGCTTATTTCGTAAATTAGGGTTGAAAGCGCGTTCGCAAGACGCATAAAAATTGTTACAATCTACTAGGGCATACATAAGGGCAAAGGTACGTGAAATGCCTATATTTTTTTAGAAAAACTTCCCGCTTTGTATGATGGCATGTCCAGTTCGCTTATAAGTAACCTTGGTACCATTTGCACAGAATTGATACACTGCTTTCACTTTTTGCTCCGAAACAGATAATAAAATAACATCGGCTACTTCACAATCATAATCTTTAGCGACTTTCTTTTTTACATCATCCATGGTGGCGCGTCCCTTTTTCAATTGTGATTGAATTTTGGAATTCAACTTTGGCTCCTCAAAATCTACTGCTAGGTTACATCTTTTATCGGGTGTTGATTTTTCTATATCAATATATTCCCAAGTATAATCGGATTTTAATAGTATTCGCCTTCCATCTTCGGTTTTTACAATGTGATTGTTTTGGGAGAAACCAACTAAGGTGATAAAAAACAGAAACATAAAAAGACACTTTTTCATAGCAAGAGGGTGTATAATTGAATTTCAAAAATACAATTTTTTCAAGTTAAATTAATCTTCTACAAATTCTAAAATATCTGCGGGTTGACAGTCTAACGCTTTACAAATAGCCTCTAAAGTGGAAAAACGTACTGCTTTAGCTTTCCCTGATTTTAAAATGGAGAGGTTTGCTGTAGTAATTCCTATAATTTCAGCCAACTCATTGCTTCTCATTTTGCGTTTAGTAAGCATAATATCTAGATTTACTATTATAGGCATAAGTTATATAGTTAGTTCGTTTTCTTGTTTTAATATTCTTGAATTTTCAAAAATTTTACTAAATAGCAGAAAAAATAAGCCTATAACAATAGAAAAAATACTTTTCAAATCGATTGCAGCACTTGCTATACTTAAAATTTTAATAAAAATATCATCTTCTATTTTAATTGTATTTTTAAAATATAGCGCAAAAAACAACTGTACTATAATTGATGAAACTCCTATAAAAACAAAAAGACTTCCTACTATTTTAAAGTTTTTTATTACTTGATTATTATAAAAATCGGACTGCATAAATAATGAAACGCTTTTTCTTAAAAATGAGATTGCAATTATAAATAATACGAAATTAACAGCTATTGTTAAAGGAATAAAAAACATTCTCCAGTTAAAAAATGTACTAAACAACATTTTGAATATGACTGAATTATTAGACATCGGTGCAAATAATAAATCTGTAAAAAAATAAGCAATTCCCCAAAATAATAATTGAAGAATGGCAATTCCAATTAATATGAAAAATAAAATATCAATTAATGATTTTAATTTTTTTATTGTTTTCATAGCTATATTGTTAAGTCGTTTTCTTGTTTTGCAACCCTCGCCTTTGAAAAGGCTTCACTTAAAAACATGAAAAACAATCCCATAATCACAGATATTATAAGGGAATGATCCATTCCAAAATTAACCTTATTTAAAAGGATTAGGCTTAAAATAAATATAAAAACCAATACTAAAAATCAAAAGTAGTTTTCCTGCTTTTTTAAAATTATTTATAACCAATTCTGAAAAATAGTTGCCATTGGATAAATCATTTAAACAATTTTTAAGTAAATAAATAACTCTAATAAAAACACTAATAAACATAAGTGATACTAGGATAATAAATAAGAATTTTCCAAAACTTAAATTTGAAATATCAAAATTATCTAGAAAATCAAAAGTACCATGTTTTCCTTTTTTGTACTGAATTATTGGTATAATTGCTAACGTAATAAAAGAAATCACAAGTATGTAAAAATAAATATTGATTAACTTTTTTAAAATAGATAGAGCCTTCATATAGTAATTAATTATTGATTAACGATAACAAATATACACTAAATTATCGAAAAACAATAATTTCAAAAATATAAACGTGTTTGAAATATTTTAAAACAACATTTGTTAATTGGTTAGTTTTCAATAAACATGCTCAACCATTCAAAACCAAATTATAGGCCGCTCGTAATTTTTTTACTATAATTTCTATTTCTTCTTCGTTTAAATCTCCAAACCCAAAACGAATGCAACAGGTGTTTTTATCTTGGTAAAGAATTGTTTTTGGTAGAAATAAATCCATGTTTTGGGCTTGTTGCGCTAACTTAACTAAGGATATTTTTGGTTCAAAACGCAACCATAATGCTAAACCGCCTGAAGGTTTATCCCAAAACACGTGTTGCTTAAAATATTTGAAGAGACATTCGCATAAAAAATCACGTCTTTGCTTATAAATGATGATGTTTTTCTTAATTAATCGGTGTATTTCACCTTCATAAATAAGTTCAGATAGCATTTGTTCTTGAATTAAATCCCCTTGTCTATCTAATATTCTTAAATAGTTTTTAGCTTCTGAAATTAAATTTTCTGGTGCAATAACAAATCCTGTTTGAAAACTAGGAAATAACGATTGCCCTAGTTTTCCTAAATAAATAATAACGCCATGAGCATCAGAACTCGCCATAGGTAACATGGCAGAACCATCAAACTGAAAATCATAATCAAAATCATCTTCAATAATAGCGAATTGATACTCTTTTGCAAGTTGCATTAATTGTAAACGGCGCTCTGCACTAAGCGCTCTCGTGGTGGGATAATGCCTATGTGCGCACACATAAATACAACGAACAGTGTTTTTTATAAAATGTTTTCTAATGTATTCTACATCGATACCGTCGTTATCTATGGGGATGGTTTTAATAGTTGCTCCAGACTGCTGAAAAATCATATTGGCAGCGTAGTTACTTAAATCACCAACCAAAACAATATCATTAGGTTTCAATAAAACCTGCGAAACAATATACAAACTCATCTCTATGCTTCTTGTACTCATCAAGTTGTGAGACTTAATATGAAATCCACGCGTAGCATTTAAATAATTACATAATTGAATTTCGAAAGCAGAATGAGACGATAGTGCTGTTTGATTCCATTTTGAAATTAACGATTTTCGTTTCATGGAGGCGCTATACCATTTTGAAAATTGATGCGTTGGGTGTAATCTCAAATCTGGTTGTCCATCATTTATACTATACTTTTTTTGATTCTGTTCGAGCGTAGAAGCTAAATTAAAGGAAGATTGAAAAGGAAAACCTGTGGTTTTTGCATAGTCGTGAACTTGATCAATGCGCTGTGAAGTTGCTTTAATCGCTACTGTTTTTTCCTCTGGAACTAAAATACAAGTGCCCTTATTCGGTATAATTTCTACCCAACCTTGCGAAGCTAATTCATCATAAATAGCTACAACCGTATTTCTATTAATTTTGAATAATTGACTAAAAGTACGCGTCCCAGGCAACCAATCGCCCTCCGTTAAGTAACCTCGTTGAATGGCATTAATTATTTGTTGCGCCGCTTGGATATAAACCGCTGTAGAATTTGATTTTTCAAGATGAATCAATTGCTTTAAAAGTTTGTTAACCGGACTATTCATTATTTTAAAACTGGACTACTTAACTAGTCCAGAAAGTTACGAATTTTGCAGCGTAAAAAACACTTTCAATTTTTGTTATGAAAAAAAAATATTATTTAGTTTTAATCTTATTAGTTTCTACTATTGTAAACGCTCAAAACGAACAAATTAAACAACAAGACACTACGGCGCTTAGTGAAGTGATAATCAACTCAACACGTATAGATTTACCCTTTAAAGAGAATTCAAGAACCATTTCTATAATTTCTTCAGAAGCTATTAAAAATAGTGCTGCAAATAATATTGCCGATTTATTACAACAAGTAGCCGGTTTAGACATTAGACGTCGTGGTACCGCAGGAAGTCAAGCCGATTTATATATTCGTGGTGGAGGTTTCGATCAAACCTTATTACTTATTGATGGCATAAAGATGGACGATGCACAAACAGGGCATCATACTATGAATGCCGCTTTACCTATCGAAGTTATTGAGCGCATTGAAATAATAAAAGGCCCAGCAGCCCGAGTTTTTGGGCAAAATGCATTTAATGGTGCTATCAATATTGTTACTAAAAAAGAATTGAACAATACGGTTTCTGCTAATATTGGAGCTGGTTCTTTTGGGCAATTAAATGCTGGTATTACTGTGGGTTCAGACTTAGAGAACTCATCACACATTGTACATGTAGATAAAATATCTTCTGAAGGTTACCGCTATAACACCGATTACGATAATAGCAATTATTTTGTAAAAAGTATTTTCAATAAAAACAAAAAAGCCATTGAAATGATTGCTACGTTCCAAGAGCGAAAATTTGGCGCAAACGGATTTTATGCCAGAGCAAGTGCTACTGATCAATATGAAGAAACTCAAAATAGTTTAATTGGATTTTCTACACAATTTAATACTGAAAAATTAACTATTAAACCACGTGTTTACTGGAAACGAAACCAAGATGAGTATGTCTACTTAAGAAATGACCCAACCGTTTACAGAAATTTACATATTACTAACAAAATGGGAGCTGAAGTTAATGCCAGCTATAAATCGAAGACTGGAATAACTGGGTTTGGTGTCGATATATCTAAAGTTTATATTAAAAGTAACAATTTAGGAGACCGCAATAGATTTATGACCACATTGTTTTTGGAGCATAAATTTAAATTGCTAAATGACAAATTAGATATTACACCTGGAGTGGCAGTCTCCTATTTTTCAGATTTTGATTTTTATGCCTTTCCAGGAATCGATTTGGGTTACAAAATTAACGACCAGTTAAAAGCTTACGGAAACATTGGCTATACCTACAGAATACCAACTTACACCGATTTATTTTATAACGATTCCAGTACAACGGGAAACCCAGATTTAGAAGTTGAAGAAGCTTTCGCTCAAGAAATTGGTATTAAATATTTCTCGCCTAAATTTTCAGGGTCATTTGCCTTATACAATAGAGATGCACAAAACTTAATTGATTTTATTCGCTCAAATACTACTCCAGAAGCCATTTATACAGCCACTAACATCACCGAGGTTAACACTAAAGGTTTCGAAATTGATGCTTCCTATCATTTTAAACTAAATGGCTTCAACCAGACACTAGCTGTTGGATATAATTTTTTAGAAGATGATATTTTAAACCAAAATAAAGAACTATCTCGTTATTCCTTAAACACGCTTAAACACCATTTTACAACACATTTGAACACACAGTTATTTAAAAATGTAAGTCAGAATATTATATACAAACACGCCGAACGTACTACAGGAAATAGTTATAATGTATGGGATGCTTCGTTAGCTGTAAACCTAAAACAATTAGAATTTACTCTAACAGCAAGTAATATTTTTGATGCAGACTATATTGAAGCTGGTTTTGTACCTATGCCACCAAGTAATTTATTATTTGGCTTAAGATATAATTTTAAATAAATTTAATTTGATAAAAAAGGCCAGATAAAATTTGGTCTTTTTATAATCCTTAAAATACTGATTTAACGGTTAAAGTTCTGGTTATTTATACATAAGCTTTTATGTTAAATTACTTATTTTTAAGTCTGTTGAAATTACAACTATTTTTGTTTTAAATTAATTTTACATGAACGAAACTAAACACAATTGGACCAAAGAAGAAATTCTAAACATATACAACAAACCTGTAATGGAATTGCTTTACGAAGCAGCTACAGTTCATCGTATACACCATGATCCAAATACAGTTCAAGTAAGCACTTTGGTTTCTATTAAAACAGGAGGATGCTCAGAAGATTGCGGATACTGTCCGCAAGCAGCTCGTTATCATACCGATATTGAAGGAAATGATTTAATGAGTGTAAAACAAGTAAAAGCACAAGCATTACGAGCTAAATCTGGAGGAAGTTCGCGTGTTTGTATGGGAGCCGCCTGGAGAAATGTAAAAGACGGAAAAGAATTTAATCAAGTTTTAGAAATGGTACGCACCATTAATAAGCTAGACATGGAAGTATGCTGTACACTAGGTATGATTACCGAAAACCAAGCACAGCGATTAGCCGAGGCTGGTTTATATGCATACAATCATAATTTAGACTCCTCTGAAGAATATTATAAAGAAGTAATTTCTACACGTGGCTATCAAGATAGATTAGATACTATTAATAACGTTAGAAAAACCAATGTTACCGTTTGTTCTGGCGGAATTATTGGAATGGGAGAAAGCATTGATGATAGAGCTGGTATGTTAGTCGCATTATCAACCCTAAACCCACAACCAGAATCAACTCCAATAAATGCTTTGGTAGCAGTTGAAGGCACACCACTTGAAAATCAAAAACCAATTTCTATTTGGGAAATGATTAGAATGGTTGCTACAACACGTATTGTAATGCCCGAAACACAAGTGCGTTTAAGTGCTGGAAGAACACAAATGTCGAGAGAAGGGCAAGCCATGTGTTTTTTTGCTGGTGCCAACTCTATTTTTGCAGGTGATAAATTATTAACTACCCCAAATCCTGATGTAAATGAAGACATGAAAATGTTTGAATTATTAGGGTTGAATCCGCAAAAAGCTTTTACTAAAAAAACACAACCAAAAACCGTTGAAGCTCCAGAATCTCAATATGAAGCATTAGGTGAAAAACCAAAATGGACACGGCCAGAACATACTATAGAACGTAACGAAGCTGCCAAACAAAAAGCTAAAGTTATTAAGTAATAATCGTTTCGACTGACAGAAAATCTGCTTATTATCTATTATTTTAAATGTCTTTCCAGATATACAGCAATCTGTTTGTTAACTATAAATTCAAAATAGAGAGACGAGAGCATCCTTTTTTGTATTCACAATAAAACCCAAATAAAACTGAGAAAAAAATATAGTAAAAGCCTGATTCTATTTTCTATATATAAAAAATACTATTTCTAGTTTCGTAACGTTTTCTTAACTTTGATATACTAAATTAATTAAACCTTGTCGTTGAACTTACAAGATATCCCTCGTGTAAAAACAATTACTAAAGAGGATTTTTTAAAGCACTATTTTAAACCACAAAAACCTGTGGTTATTGAGCATTTTATAGACCATTGGCCTGCTTATAGTAAGTGGAATTTAGATTATATGAAAACCATTGGTGGCGATATTACTATTCCATTATACGACGATAGACCTGTCCATTCTAAAGATAGTTTTAACGAGCCCCACGCCAAAATGAAGTTAGGTGATTATATCGATTTACTTAAACGTAAACCTACTAAATACCGCATTTTTTTGTGGAATGCCATTAAGGAAATTCCGTTATTACAAAACGATTTTTCATTTCCTGATTTTGGTTTGCGTCTCATGAAAGGCATCCCCATGCTGTTTTTTGGTGGACGCAATTCATACACCTTTATGCATTACGATATTGATTTGGCTAATATTTTCCATTTTCATTTTGAAGGCATAAAACAAATTATTTTGTTCGACCAAAAGCAAAACAATTATTTATATAAAGTACCACACGCCTTAATTACTCGTGAAGATATTGATTTTGCCAACCCCGATTTTGAAAAATGGCCGCTGTTAAAAAAGGCACAAGGTTACCAAACCGAACTAAACCATGGCGAAGTGTTATACATGCCCGAAGGTTATTGGCACTATATGCGTTATATAACACCTGGGTTTTCTATGAGTTTGCGTGCCATAGCTCGTAATCCTAAAAACTTTAGTAAAGCTATTTACAATATTATTATCATGCGGAGTTTTGATAATGCCATGCGTCGCATAAAAGGTCAAAAATGGATCGATTGGAAAAACCAACAAGCCATTATAAAAACCCATAAGAACTTATAAATAACCCTATTTTTCATCATAACTTATATATCTTTGTCCCACTTAAATTTAAACAAAAATCATGCGAAAAATAATTTTATTAGTAACCATTCTTAGTATAACTCTTGGTAATTCACAGGCTTTTATAGGGAGTGGTGACAACAAACTACAGTTAGGTACCAATTTGCAAGATAATGCAACCGGTGTTAATATAAGTTACGATTTTGGTTTAGGCGAAAACATATCTGTTGGTGTATCATCATCTTACGCTTTGGGTCTTAACGATAACATTTCTGCTAGTTTTGGCGACCGTTTCGATGTTAAAGGGCGCTTTAATGCTAACTTAGGAAACGTAGTTAATATTGATGATAATTTTGATATCTACCCAGGTTTAAACCTTAGCCTTAAAAACTTTGGAGGCCATTTAGGAATGCGTTACTTTTTTACAAATGGTTTTGGTGTTTACACCGAGTTTGCCGTACCTTTTGCAAAATACAATACAGATACTTTAGATGCTGGCGAAAAATTACACAACCAGTTTACACTTAACTTAGGAGCTTCTTTTAATTTATAAGAACGCATTTTACAATATTCAAAAAAGGCGGAAAATTTAGTTTTTCCGCCTTTTTTGTTTCCGTTATTGTTGTTTAACAAAGCAGTCTATTTATTGCTTAATTTAAAATATGAGATTACTTCGGTCATACTTCCCTAGTAATGACGATTATTTAATAAGTTCATGTGCCCTATCATATACCAAATGAGACTCCCAACCCCGGTATAAAAAGTAATCTATAAATTTCTTTCTTTTTTTAAAAACATTGGTTTCTTTAATTGAATGTGCCTTTTTTTCGGTTAAATCATTAAAAAGTCCGATATAATCCTCGTCAGAAATATCTGCAAGTGCTTGGTTTATATTAAATTTGCCAATGTCTTTTTTCTTTAATTCAAAAGTTAAACGGCGTCGACCCCAATTCTTAATTTTGAACTTACCGCTTACAAATGTTTTGGCAAAACGTTCTTCGTTTAGAAAGTTATGCTGTAACAGATGTACTATAATGACATCAATTGCTTCGGGTATCATATACATATCCGTTAATTTTTGCACAACTTCTTTATGACAACGTTCTTGGTATGCGCAATAATGCTCCATTTTTTTGGTAGCTTCTTGTAGTGTATATGTTTTTTTAGTTTGCTGCATAGTACACCAAAAATAACAATAGAAATAGAAACAATTAGTATAAAAATTATAAAAACCAAATCTGCTGTAATAACCTTGAGCGAAATACAGATTTTAAACTTAACAATATGAAAAAAAATACTCTTAAAAAATCTCTTACTTTTTTTATAATGCTTTTTTGTGCTGTAAACTTTGGGTTTGGGCAAATATTAACTTTTGATTTTGCTGGATTAGCTGGTAACGAATTTTCAGCAAATTCAAATTCAAATAACATATATCTTGAGCCCTCCTCAATAACCAGAGGTGCAGGATTGAATAGAGTCGCCAAAATGGATAGATTTAACGCTACTGGTTGGGCTTCAACAAGCATAGCTAATGCTGTAACAGGAAATGACTATATGGAGTTTACAATTTCTCCAATTTCTGGGTATCAGTTTGGTATTACTACAATGATTTTTAACATTCAAAGATCAGCAAGTGGACTTTCGGCAATTGCATTAAGAAGTTCTATTGATGGTTATGCTGCAAATATTGATGGTGTAAAGGCTATTATTGACAATGAACGCGTAACGGAAGTAATTACTTTTACAGTAAATCAAGCAATTAGTGCTACCGCAGTTACTTACAGAGTTTATGGTTATGCTGAAGCAGGGACTGGAACTGGCGGTTTTGAAGGCACAGGAAATGATATTATTGTAAACGGTTCTGTTTCGGCATTACCGCCATGTGGAGTAACGGCTACTACTTGGGATGGCACTTCTTGGAACAATGGTTTACCCAATATTTCTACTCCAGCTATTATTAGTGGGGACTATTACACAAGTAGCGGAGGAAACCAAATAAGTTTTAGTGCTTGTACTTTAACTGTAACAAATAATGCTTCTTTAAATATTGATAATAACGATTATATTGAAGTAGCAAATGAGTTAACTGTAGATGCAGGAAGCAGTATTTATGTAGAACCTTATGGTGCTTTTGTACAAAATAATGACGCTTCAATAAATAGTATTTCTGGAAATATTTCTGTTTCTAAAGAAACTGCCCCCATGAATACTTGGTATGAATACACCTATTGGAGCTCGCCTGTTGCTGGTGCTGAATTTCAGGTTGCTTTAGATCGTTCGCCTGTAGATAGACGTTTTAAATTTAATGGACAAAACTTTTTAGATCATTGTGCTGAAACAGGTAATAATAACATTTTAATATGCGATGACGGTTTTGGAAATGGCATTCAAGACAATATTGATGATGATAATAATGATTGGGTATGGCTTCCAGGCAATACAATCATGCAACCTGGTATAGGCTATGCCACCACACTAACAGAATTTGCATACAACATAGCACCTGGAACTTCTAATAAGAAATTTAGATTTACTTTTGTAGGTCCTTTTAATAATGGCGAATACACGGTACCTATTTATAGAAATGATTCTGAACCAAACGATTATAACTGGAATTTTATAGGAAACCCATACCCTTCTGCTATTGATGCCGATTTATTCTTAGCTGCAAATAGTAATATAGCTACAGATATTTCAACACCTAAATCTTTAAATGGTGCTATATTTTTATGGTCTCAAAGCACGCCTCCTTCTAACACTACCAATGGGAATCAAGGTCTTAATTTTTCTAGTGATGATTATGCTATTATTAATGCCGTTGGTGAAAGTGCTGGTGGTGACGGAGTGACGCCAAATAGATTGATTCCTTCTGGACAAGGTTTTCTTGTCTCTATGTCTAATGCTGCACCAGCATCTGTATTCTCAGGAGATGTTTACAAAGCAACAAATGATGTTGTTTTTAATAACTCCATGCGTGTAAAAGGCGCTACAGATAATAGTCAGTTTTTCAAAAACACCAAAACAAAAGGAAGATTGAATACGGCAGTTACCAATAAATTGTGGATTAATTTGACCTCCGACAATGGTGTTTTCAACCAAATTTTAGTGGGCTATGTAAATGGAGCAACCAATGGTGACGATGGCGTTTCTTATGATACTCATAAGTACTCAGCAAAAGGCACCATTTTATATTCAATTATAGAAGGTTCAACAAAAAAATTCGCCATTCAAGGTAAAGATGCAAATAGTATTAATGAAAATGAAGTTATTAAACTTGGATTTAAATCAAGTATAAAAGTAGCAACCTTATTTAAATTATCTATTGCTCAATTAGAAGGCAACTTTTTAAATAGTAATAATATTTATTTAAAAGATAATTTACTTAATAAAGTACATAATTTGTCAGCCTCTGATTATACGTTCACATCGGCTGTTGGTGAGTTTAACAACCGTTTTGAAATGGCATTTAGCAACCAAGCCTTATCGCTAGAAGAGGTGCTTTTAAGCAAACATTCTCTTAAAATTGTTGAGTTAGAAAACGATAATGTACAGTTTAATACTTCAAATAATTTAAGTATTAAATCAGTTCATATTTTAGATTTATTGGGCAGGCCTTTATATCATTTTACAGGGAATTCGGCTTCTGAAACATATAAGCTTTCAAACTTAAAAAGCTCTGTTTTTATTGCCAAAGTAGAACTGTCTAACGGAGGGGTTATTACTAAAAAGGCATTTAAAAAGTAACGTCATTGCTAACAACACGAAGCAATCTGTTTAATTTTAGAATTAAACAGATTGCTTTGAAATAATAATCATAAGATTGTGCTTCATGCCATACCCTGCAATGACGTTATAAACTATACTTTAAAGATAGAATAAAGTTTCTTCCAGCAGCTGCAATGCCAGATGAATAGGTTTTATAGCGTTGGTCGGTAATATTCTCTAAACTGGCGGTTATGGTAGTCGATTCACTAACTTGATATTGACTTCTAAAATTAAGCGTATACCACGACGGACTATACGGATTCCCGTTAATATCTTTGGCATAGATATAATCTTTTTCAATTTCAGAAGGTGCTAATTGGTAAAAAGACAATTCGTTATTATAAACGGTAAAGGCATCTAATTTTAAATTATTATGAGCCCAAACTAAATGAGTGTTACCAAAGTTAGGTGCAGCATGTCTAACAGGCATTTCTATACCATCTTCTTCCTCGGTGCCACCCACCACGCTGTATTGTGAAGTTAATTTCAATTGATTGGTTAAAGCCAATTTTAAGCCCATTTCAAAACCATAAATCCATGCTTTTGAAGCGTTTTGTATAGCCTGTACGTTACTTAATTCACCATCATATATAATTTGTGTTTCGCCGTTTAAAGCAAAATCTCGGCGTACTAAAGCATTATCTAAATAAGTGTAATAACTACTTAAATCTAAAATAAATTTTTCATTAAAATTAAGTTTTAAACCGAGTTCGCCGCCATAAGCGTATTCAGATTTTAAATTATTGTTAGGCACTACCACTGAGCCAGGTTCAGAGTCGAATACTTTACCTATATCATCAATATTTGGTGCTCTAAACGCCGATGATGCATTTAATTTCCACTGAAGTATGCCGTTAGGCGACCAACGGATTCCTGCTGTTCCTGTAAGCGCAGAGGCTTCGTTATGAGAAGTATTAAACGGTAAGTTTAGATATTGGTTGTTTTCTGAAAAATCTGCATGAGAAGTTATATAATTAAAACGTAACCCCGACTGAAACACAAATTTTAAATTAGGTTTGTACTTAATACTTGTATAAGCTGCCGCCGATTCCCAGCTAGACCCATTAGGGTATCTTGAAACAGTTGGAATAATGCTCTTGGTATTTATATTTTCTTCTTCACCGTGAGAGCTCACCTTGTTATAAACGTATTCTAAGCCATAAAAAAGGCGGGTTTTCAACGCTAGGGTTTTTTCAAAATCTAAATTAAAAGAATAGGCATCAACAGCTTCATCCCTTAAATTTCTTGTAGTAGATTGAAAATCTCTATCCATTCTACTTTCTTGTGAGTTTTGATAAGCTATGGTGGCTTTTATTTTATCATACAAATTGGAATTGCTACTTAATTTAGTGATTTGCAAATTAGACATAAACCAGTTTTGTGGGCCATAATTCCATTCTGCTGAACGTAATACGCCTTTTTTGTAACGAATCAATCGGTCGTATCTGGAATAATCGGAAGTGGTAGTGTAAAACAATCCTAAATCGAAACTTAAATTGTCTTGAGCTTTATAGTGTACCTTCTGTAATAAATTTAATTGTTGGTAACCTGTTGTTTTTTGAATTAATGGATTGTTATTTTGCATAATAATATCACCATTATTGGTTGCTAAGGCAAATTCAGGTCGTAAGTATTCAGTAGGCCCATGTTTACCCATACGTAAATCGCCAAAATCATTATAACTAATATTTGTTAAAAATGCCCATTTTTTGTAGCCCAAGTTAAAATCAAGATGTCCTGTTTTTTCATCACTCGCTGTGGCGTATCTTGTTATAGTATTTGCTTTAAAAAGCAACGAATCGGTTAACGATGTTTGTGGTTGTTGGGTATAAAAACTCATAACACCACCAATAGCATCGCTTCCATAAATTACAGAACCAGATCCCAAAGTTACTTCGGTGTTTTGTATGGAAAAAGGATCGATGGAAATAACGTTTTGCAAATTACCCCCTCTAAAAATGGCATTGTTCATTCTTACGCCGTCAACCGTAATGAGTAATCGGTTTGTTGAAAAACCTCTAATCATAGGACTTCCGCCTCCCAATTGACTTTTCTGTATATACACTTGTCCTGTACTTTCTAACAAATCGGCACTGGTTTGTGGGTTTACAAATTGAATAGCCTCCGCATTGATATTAATTATTTTTTGAGGTATGTCGCGTTTATTTTGTTCGAACTTAGATGCCGATATTACAATCTCACCTAAACCTTCTGTGTTCGACACTAAGTAAACTCGATTTGATTGCCCTAACCCCCGCTTCGTTATCTCTTTTAGCACATGTGATAAGTGCTTAAAATAAATGATTTCGGTATTTGAAAACGCGTTTAAAGACGCTTCTCCTAAAAAGTTAGTAACGGTACTTTTAGATTTATCTATATTGTAAATGGCCACCCCAAAAACAGGCTCCCTGGTAAGACTATTTAGAACCTTAATGTTTTGAGCACTTATTTGTATGGACGCAAATAATGAGAATGTAATAGCAAAAAAAAACTTCATGGTTTAATTAAAAACTTGATTAAATATTTGCAGTGATTTTGGGGGTTTAAAACTTCCCAAATGTAATTCAAAATAAAGCAACATCATATTTAAAAACGATTGGCGTTGTTTAGAATTTATCTTTACTGCTGGTAATGCATCAAATGTTGTGCCTAACAACTGTTTTAAAAGTGTTAAATTTTCACCCGAAATAGTATAATTGTCGTATTGATTCATTTCAAACTTGCCTTCTTTCAAACTAAAATAAGCATATTCCAAATGAGTTGTGTCTGGATAGAACCCTAGATATTTAGATAAACTTAATAAAAATAATAAATGAAAATTTGAATATTCAGATTGTTCATCCAGCCATAACAGCGTAGTTTCAATATAACTAAACAACGCTTCGTTAGGCTCTTCTTCTTTTAAAGTACTTGATAATACTTCAGATAAAAACATGACAACTGCACTTTTTAAAACATGAGTATGTAAACTACTATACACATGATTCATTTTAGTGTCGCTAACACCCTGCAACGACCTATTCTCTTTATAATTAATACTTAACTGTAATTGTGAAAGCGGTTGAAAATAAGCTGCCTTGGTATTGGATTTTTTGTTTTTTAAAATACCCCGTAACAGAAAACTAACAACACCTAAATGTTGAGTATAACACTTTACAATTAAATCGTTGTCTTTGTATTTTAATTTTGAAAGCACGATAGCGTTTGTAGTAATAAGCATTATCTAACCACCATTAATTTTAAAACTTTAGTTTCGTAAGTATCTAAATCTGAAAGCATTACCAAATACACCCCCGAAGCAACCACTCTATTGGCCAAGTTTTTACCGTTCCAATAGGCAGTTCCCCCATCAATTTCAAGATTATAACCACTGTATCGTTGGTTGGTTCTAGATTGGGCTTCGGCTACCAAATTACCTTCAATATCGGTTATTTTTATGTTAACATTTTCTGAAATGTCTTTAATCTTTACTTTTTGATCTACAATATTAAAGTTGGGTCTTACTGGGTTTGGATAGGCATAGGCATTCTCTAGAGTTTCAAAAGCATTTGACCCACCAGAACGAAAAGACACCAACCCTTTACTGGTTGCTATGTAAACAATACCATTATTATTATCTATAGAAACATCATTAATAGTATTTGAAGGTAAAGGTGAGTTATTTTTAGTGAAATGATAGATGGTTTTTTGCCCATCTGAAGACAAATAAAACAGTCCGGAATCGGCCGTACCAATCCATTTATTATTAGATCCATCCACTTCAATATCTGTAATAAACTGTTGAAACAATAATTCTTTCGCAATGCCATCTTCTTCTATAATAATTTCATCTACGGTAATATTGTCTTCAAAAAAACCAGAGGTATTATATAGAATACGCAAACCTCTATAAGTTCCTATCCAAAGTTGATTTCGCGCATCCAAAGCAAGTGCGGTCGCAAATACGGTAGGCATATTTTCATCTTCCTTGTAAACACCTTTAATTTTTGGTTTACCGCCGTTTTCATTAAAACCGATAAGACCATAATTATAACTCGCCACCCACTTTGTGTTACTATTGTCAATAACTAAATCAGCAAATCCCAAATTAGATCCATAAGCAGATGGAATTACCGCGTCGAAGTTATATGATTTCCATTGTTTATTAGTTACATGATATGATTTTAAAGGATTATTTGCCAAACTTGTTGTAGACCACAAAAGCCCGTTATTATCAAAAGCAGACGCACCGACCCGAATATCAATATAATTAGGATCGTTCGGTAAAGCTAAAGATTCTAGCCCGCTATTGGTTTGATTATACAGTATTTCGGGGATCTCATTATTAACTTCTAATAATCCATTGAAAAAAGAACTGATAAAAACTTGATTATTATTGGATGGATTTATAGATATCGTATTTAAGCATTTAGCCTCCAAAACCTCTTCAAAAGGTGTGTTAAGCCATTCATCATTTTTAAAATGGCTGAACCCTCTACTGTTCAAAGGATATGGATTAAAAAATAGATCATATTCCCCAAAAGTAACCCAAACACCACCAGATTCTGCCTGTACAGAAAATGGATTATTTAAAAGCGGCCCATCGGGATGAATTTCCTCAAAATTGGAAGTTGCTGAAAGCGCCGTTTTTAAAACCCCGTAACTAGTTGTTCCTATGTAGATAGCAGTAGCGTCTATAGTAGCTGAAGTATACTGCGTTGTAAAATCTGAATTTATTGAAACTTCTGAAATAACATTAAAATTTGCATCATATACATACACATTATCTGAAATTGTTATTATCAAATTACTTCCTACATGTGAGACATTTAATGGTACTGTATTGTATTGAAATAAGGGGTTCAATACATCGTTTACGACACTAAATATTTGCCTGTTTGTGTTTACGACATAAAGCTTATCATCTACCGCTTCAATCGCTGTGAAATCTCCCGGAATGACCGTTTGCCAGTTTTGATAATCTATTAAATTAGGACTGGTTACCAGAGCTTTTCTTATACCGTTCCCACCAAAGCAACTTGCATAGATATTATTTCCTAAAACGGCCGTTTGGTTTACTTGTATTTGCCCACCTCCGTTACCTATAAAATAGGTATCTCCAAACTCTAAGCGGTCAAGATTAAAAACTGAAATGCCATAATTTGTAGAAATGTAAACCAAATTGTTATAGGCATTAAAGTGGTTTATTCGTTTTTGAACCGCAGGAATGGTTGGCTTTTCAACAATATCAACAACTGATAAAATTTCATCATCGTTCTCAAAAGCAATTTCAATGAGTCCGCTTTCATAACCAATGATTAATAACTCATAAATATCGCTATAATAAATAGTTGAAATGGTTTCGCCCGATAATCCATTAACAGTATTAAGTTCCTTAATTGCCTTTGTTTGAATATTATAACTAAAAACGGCGTTTTCGGATGCAGCATAGATTTTACTATTACCTTGGACTACTTGTTTGACGTTATAATATGAAAAATGTCCTTTCCAAAGTGCAGAAAAACCTTGACCATGTTGAATTAGAGGTGCTAAACAAATTATGAATACTAGGAGTCTTTTAAGCATTTTCAAATTTTCAATATCCAAATATATTTATAACTAATGAGTTTTACTTTAAAATAATATATAATAAAACAAAAAAGCTTCCCATTTTACTAGGAAGCCTATCATTCTTATTTACTTTAGTTTCTATACAATGCCCTGTGCTAACATAGCATCTGCAACTTTTACAAAACCAGCAATGTTAGCCCCTTTAACATAGTCTATATAACCATCTTCGGTTTTGCCATATTTGATGCAAGAATCATGAATATTAGCCA
Source organism: Mariniflexile litorale (assembly GCF_031128465.2). GTDB lineage: Bacteria > Bacteroidota > Bacteroidia > Flavobacteriales > Flavobacteriaceae > Mariniflexile > Mariniflexile litorale. Next base: position 1,453,602 of record NZ_CP155618.1, read on the forward strand.
TAATTTCTTTAAGCTTCAAATCGACCTCATCTCTGGTCCAATTAAAACGTAATGAATTTTGAGTCATTTCTAAGCCAGAAGTTGCAACACCTCCTGCATTCGATGCTTTTCCTGGTGCATATAAAATTTTTGCTTTATGAAATTCACGAACGGCCTTAATAGTAGACGGCATATTAGCCCCTTCACTAACACAGATACAACCATTTTTTAAAAGTACTTTTGCATCTTCATCATTTAACTCATTTTGTGTTGCACAAGGTAGCGCAATATCACATTTTACCTCCCAAGGTGTTTTTGCTTTAATAAATTTGGAGTTCGGATATGTTTTTATATACTCGCTTATTCTTGCTCTTTTAACATTTTTAAGTTCCATGATAAGTGCTAATTTTTCAGTATTTATACCTTCATTATCATAAATATAGCCTGATGAATCGGACATGGTTAATACTTTAGCCCCTAATTGAATACATTTTTCAACAGCATATTGTGCCACATTACCAGAACCAGAGACAACCACGTGTTTGCCTTCTAAATCTTGACCTTTAGTTTCTAACATTTTTTGAGCAAAATAAACGGTTCCGTAACCTGTTGCTTCTGGTCTGATTAAAGAGCCGCCCCAAGACAACCCTTTACCCGTTAAAACACCAGTAAATTCATTTTTTAATTTTTTATACATCCCAAATAAAAAGCCTATTTCTCTAGCTCCTACACCCATATCACCAGCAGGCACATCTGTATTAGGTCCAATATGTCTGAATAGTTCACTCATAAAAGCATGGCAAAAACGCATAATTTCACCATCGCTCTTTCCTTTAGGGTCAAAATCACTACCCCCTTTTCCACCACCCATTGGCAGAGTCGTTAAACTGTTTTTGAATACTTGTTCAAAAGCCAAAAACTTTAAAATACTCATATTAACAGTAGGGTGAAAACGCAAACCTCCTTTATAAGGGCCAATAGCCGAATTCATTTGAATTCTGTATCCTCTATTTACCTGAATTTCACCAGCATCGTTTACCCAACAAACTCGAAATGTTATTACGCGTTCCGGTTCTACCATTCTTAGTAAAATACTTTTTCCATTATATATTTCGTGTTCAACAATGTAAGGAATAACAGTTTCTGCAACTTCCTCTACTGCCTGCAAAAACTCTGGTTCGTTATTATTTCTTTCTTTTACAAGATTTAAAAAAGCTTCAATATTACTTTTCATTAGTTTATTTTTATTGTTTTAAAATTGAGATATTATCTCGAAAATAACCATTCACCTATATAATTGGAAGCTAATTAATTATTAGCTCCATCTACTAAAAATGGTTTCATTGTTAAATATAACTGTTTAAATGACTCCAATTATTTTTTATTTGTAATTAAATAATTTATTTTAAAATGCGTTAAATTTATTAAATAAGCAGTTTTTGGGTGCAAATATACATTATCTTTAAAAATAATGATGTATTATTTTTAAATTCGCAATAAATAATTTCACACTTAAAGCATCAGATTATAAATATTTGTTTCTTTATTGAGTTTTTATATATTTGTTCTTATTAATGCCTCAAAAAACGGAATCATATTATGCTTAACTTTAAACGTTTAGCCTTTTTTTTATGTTTGTTAGCATTCTCTCAAACATCATTCTCTCAATTAGGCTTTTCCCATGAAATAGGCGTTATCGCTGGCCCCGTGCAGTTTAGATCGGATTTTGGGAATCGAGATAACTCAGAAACCAACTTTGGAAATTCTGGAATTGGAATTGGAATTGTTCATTTTATAAATTTCTCATATAGAGCTGATTGTAATTGCTACACCACCGACAATTATTTTAATGACCATTTTAAAATACGGAATGAAATCTCTTGGAATAAAACCAATTTAGATCATTTTGGAAAATGGTTAGACCCAAGTAAGAATAGTGTAGAAGCCAATCAACTGAGAGGTCATAAAGGTGTTGCAAAAAATTTAGATATTGGTACTCAACTAGAGTATTTTCCTTTAAGTATACGATCATTTCAATCTTTTGGGTATAAGTTTTCTCCTTTTGCGAGTTTAGGAGTGCACTACACTTCGTTTAACCCAGAAGTTAGCACCACCTATGCAAATCCAAACCCAACAGCGGTTGGAGATGTAACAGACCCAAGTAACTTTTATTCATTTTGGGCGCCAGGTTCTGTAGACGCTTCTGGAGGAGGTGCTTGGTCTGTAGTAAGTAGTGTGGGGGTTAGATATAAATTAAGTAAGCTTGCCGATTTAATGTTAGATTTAAGATTTCAATATTATTTTAACGATTGGGTGGATGGACTTAACCACCAATTAGAGTATAATAAAAAAAACGATGGGCTTGTATGGCTTAATGTAGGTTATATTTATTATTTAAATTAAAAATCTATAAACTACTCTTCTTTTATTCGGTGTATTTGAATGCAATAATTGCCTTTAAACAAGACTAATAATTTTATACATGCATACTAAAAAATTATTCTTATTTATCTGTTCATTATGCTTCATACTCTCTTGTAATGAAAAAGCGAAAACGACATTTTCAGACATAAATATTACTACTAAAAACAATAAATTAGTTGAAGTAAACCTGCCAAAGGCCATTGGAAATAATTCGATTACTACCCAAATAAATACCGAAATAAGCAAAGTAGTTATCGCTGCATTGCAAATTGGGGAACAAGACACCATTACATTTAAAACTATTGAAGAAAGTATTACGTTATTCAATAATGAATATCGTGCTTTTAATACCGATTTTCCAGATGTTTCTCAACCTTGGGAAGCTCAAATTGATGGTGAAGTTATGCATCAATCGCTCGAAATTATAAGTATTGCCATAACTTCTTATGTAAATACGGGTGGTGCTCATGGCAATACCAATATTTCTTTTTTAAATTTTGACGCATCTACTGGAAAGCGAATTAAAAATAAGGACTTAATTAAAGATTTAAACGCTTTTAAAAATGTCGCAAAATCTTATTTAAAAAATGCTCTTAATCATGAGGATGTACTTTTTGAACCTAATGATTTTAAATTACCTGCTAACATAGGTTTTAACGAAGAAGCTGTTATTCTGCTCTACAACACCTATGAAATAGCACCTTATTCAACAGGAATTATAGAGTTTACAATTCCTATTGAAAAAGTGAATGACTTTTTAGTCTTTAATGGCTCTTAATAAAGCCATTACATAACCTAAATGCATACCTTCGTGAAATAGTATAAATTGAAAAGCTTCATCTATATTGGTTAATGTATTTCCAGTTGTTGTAACCGTATATTCTTGATAATTTTCAAACAGTCCATTGCTATAATCTTCTTTTGTTTTTTCAACGGTAGAAAAAAGTAAAGCTTTTAATTCATCAACTTCTGATTGAGTTACATCGCCTTCTGGTTTTGAGTCTTTTCTGTATTTTCCAACCAACTTATCGTCTATCATCATTTGTAACCCCGATAGTTTATAAGCTAATAATTGCTGAGTCACTACTATATGCCCAATATTCCAAATAATGTTATTGTTAAACCCCTTTGGTATTTTGTTTAAGTCTTCTAACAACACGTTTTCTAAATATTTTTTAAAAAATCGTCTGGTATTGGGGAGTACTTCTAATGTAAAATGCATGTGTTATTTTTTTTTATAAATATATCTTACTTATTTTGGTTATAAATATATGATAAATATGAAAAAGGTATACTATTTAAAAACGTGTAGTACGTGTGTTAGAATTTTAAAGGAATTGAATTTGTCATCAGAATTCATTTTGCAGGACATTAAAACTGAAGAAATTACCGTAAAGCAACTTGAAGAAATGAAAATGCTGGCAGGAAGCTATGAAGCGCTTTTTAGCAAACGTTCTAAACTTTACAAGGAAATGGGTTTAAAAAATCAAAAACTTGAAGAGCGCGACTATAAACACTATATATTAGAACATTATACTTTTTTAAGCAGACCCGTAATAATTGTTGAGGATACTATTTTTATTGGAAATTCTAAAAGTGTGGTTGAAGCTGCAAAATCAGCTCTTCAATAAAACTACTATATAAAAAATGAAAAACCCATGCAAACGTGTAATTAATACATTTTACATGGGTTTTTGCTAAAAACAACTAAACAAACTAAACTAAACTTTAATATCCATTTGTGCCATATTCATCTGCATTACCTATAGCATCAAGAAAAGGCTGAGGAATTGGTCTTACTGTATGTTTTCCATCCACAAAGGCTGTGATATCTGGATTTGTTATATTTAGATAAGCATTTGTAAGCTTACCAAATCGTTTTAAATCTTCCCAACGTACTTGCTCCCCAGTTAACTCACGGGCACGTTCTGCTAAAATAAAATCAAGAGTAACTTGACCAGCACTAACTGTCATTTCATTTTCACGACTTGTTATTGCTGCACGTTTACGTAATGTATTAACATACCCAGCAGCAGTTGCTTGGTCATTATTTTTACGTAGTGCTGCCTCAGCTGCAATTAAATAAACATCACCCAAGCGAAGAATAGGCACATCTCCCATCCATCTTTGATTGTTATAAATCCAATGAATGGAAGATAATTTATTAAAAGAAGGATAGCAATTACTATACTCAGCTCCTAAACCTCCTGATGCTGCTGTAACCCATTTACCGTTTGCATCAAATTGTTCATCTGGAGTTACCACAAGAAATGGCAATGTACTTTTCTGTAATGCTGTCATTGGGTAATTTGGTGTAAATACAGAAATACCGTCTAAATAACCATCAGAATTATTATCAACCATATTAACATTCCCAGAAGCATTAACACCATAATAATTTGTTCTTCCTGCATAGTAAGTACTACCTTTTACATAGGTACCCGCCGTATTTTTAATAACACGATTTACTAAAGATTGATCTTTACCATATTTAGTTACTAGAGGCTGCTTAATTGTAAAGTCTGACCATGTAGAATTATAATACTCTGAAAAGAATGTGTTTTCAAAACGTGTATCAGCAGGATTTGCTACTGGAGAAAAGATTTCTGTTAATAAGTATTTCGTTGGTTTGAAACCTCTGTCGTTGGCTCGTCCATACCAAGCACAATTTTTCTCGGTGGTTCCCCATTCTGCTCCAACAGATTTTAAATCCATTTCGTAATATTGACGTGTACGGCCTCTATTACCTCCATCAGGATTGAAAAAGGTTTCAGCATCAACCGCTTCTATAAATAAGAATTCTTTATTGGCTTTATTATTAACCCCGTCCCATAATTGAGCATACCCAGACTTTGTAGCCGTACTTGTATATAGCTCACAGCCATATGCTGATGAATTATCAATAAGATCTTTAGCAGTGGCCAACGCTTTTCCAGCATATAATGCTTCGTCTCCTAAACGTGTTCTTTGTAAGTATGCTTTAGCAAGCATTCCTAAAGCACCTTTTTTAGAAATACGTCCACGATCAGGGCCTTGACTGATTGGTAGATGTTGGCTAGCAAACTCTAAATCACTTAGTATTAGCTCATAAATAGCTTCTTCACTACTACGTACCGGGAAATTATCAACATCGGCCGTTGCTAAAATAGAAGGTTTTGTAGTAAGTGTGACACCACCATATTGTTCTACAAGTTGTAAATAACTCCACCCTCTTAAAAAATGGGCTTCAGCTACTTTTGCGTTTCTTTGTGCATCCGTATAACCTTCAACTTTATCGGCGAAATAGATAGCCGAATTTGCATAATTGATAGTAGCATAAAAACCTTGCCAAAAGACATTATTTTGACCTTGTTCTGTATTTAAATCGCCATTGTATTGTGTGTATGCCGTATATTTTGATTCAGACCACCATAAGTCTGTACCCATTTCTTGCGCTCCAATACCATCAATTTTACCATAATAGTAATATAAGGCATCATAGCCATAATTTATTAAACTTTCAAAGCCTTCAGGACTTGTGTAGGCGATCTCAGTATCGGCAGTTGAATAATTGACCTCATCCAAGTTACACGATACCATTAAAAATATCAGTAATGCTACTGGTAATGTTGTTTTTAAATTTAGTATTTTTTTCATCTTTTCCTTTTTTTAAAATGACATATTTAAACCAAAAACCATTTGTTTATATAACGGGAACGTATCAGAAGCACTAGTTTCTGGATCTAACCCATCCAATAAATGACTTTTAGTAATAACTAAAGCATTGTATAGTGTGCCATAAAGTCTGAAACTTGTTGCACCAATACTAGTTGCAAATCTTTCAGGTAATGAATACCCAAGAGTTATGTTATTAATTTTGATGTAAGAAGCATCAACATAGCTAAGACCTACGGTTGGAGAAGAAACTGTACTTCTTGATGATGCATAAGGTCTTGGATAATCATTTGTTGGATTTGTTGGTGTCCAATAATCATAATTGTCTGGAATGTTAATAACACCTTGTTTAAAATACCCTAATAACTCTCCATTAATGGTTTGACCATATCGAGCTGTAGCAAATATGTTTAAATCGAAACTTTTGTATTTAAAAGTATTTTGAAAACCAGCTGTCCATGTAGGTCTTTCTTGACCAATAATTTGTTGGTCATCAGTTGCATTTATTGTATATGCATTACTTGCTGTGTATTGTTCTTCAACAGCGTTTCCAGAACCGTCAATTATGGTTCTTCCCCATACTCCATCTGATATTTTTGTTAAGCTGGATTCAATTTTCACATCACCAGGTAAGAGACCAAAAACAGCTGCATCAGCTTCTTCTCCTAATTGCCAAATACCAATTTTTTTATAATCATAATATACATCTCTTGGAGACCCTATAAATAACCCTTCACTTTTTAAATCATTAAGCGATACATCATCACTTAAATTAATAGATTTAATTTCTTCCCAGTTTCTAGCAAAAGTTAAGGTTGAGCTCCATTGAAAATTTTTTGTACGAATATTCGTGCTGTTCAATGTTAATTCAATACCATTATTATTCATTTCGGCTATATTACCGTATTGAGCATATGATACTTTTGGGCTAAAACTTCCTATTGTAGTTGGTAGTTTACGCTCATATATTACATCCTTGGTATCAGTATTATACCATTCTACGGAAGCATCAATTCTATTACGTAATAGTCCAAAATCAAGACCTATATTTAAATTATAAGATTTCTCCCATGACAATTGTTTATAACCAATGAATTCAGTAGGAATGGTTGTTAATACTTCGCCTGATCCAAAATTTAAGGAATCATCACCATTTGTAGTTTCTGATTTTGTAACATATGCATCTATATTTGTGTTACCTGAAACACCATACCCAGCACGTAATTTTAAGTTACTTAACCAATTTTTGGAACCATCCATAAAACCTTCATCTGAGATTCTCCAAGCAATCGCACCTGCAGGAAACACATCCCATGTATTATCAGCTAGTTGCGACGCTCCATCATATCTAACTGAACCCGTTAGTAAATATTTGCCTTTGAAACTGTAGTTTAGTCTACCAGCATAAGACATCCGTTTTTTAGCAGAATAAGAAGAAGAAACATTTTGGTTTAGACCAGCACCAATATTATAAAACGAGAAATCGTCATATAAAAATCCTTCACTATATCCATATTCTCCTTCATTTTGGCTTTCAGCATATGATGTTATAAAAGTCGCTCCTAAATCATGATTTTCATTAATAGTTGTTTTATAATTCAAGATATTTTCTAAAGTATAATTATATGCTAACTTAGTTTCGTACGAACCACTTCTAACAGCGTTTTCACTACCTGTAAGCATCAGATATGTGTGATCACTTTTAAATTCTCCTGCACGACTGTTAGATACAGATACACCCAAAATAGATTTAAGAGATAAACCTGTTGCAAGTGAAAATTCAGCATATGGGTTTGCAGTTATGTTGTAAGACTTATTATTTTTTTTGTAGGTTCCAGGTATATCATTAGCGAGCACGCTAACTAAACCTACTACCTCTCCCATAGGATATTTGTTTATATCTCCATTTTCATCATAAGCATCTCCTAAAGGCATGATACCAAAAGATTTACTAATACGACTTCTATTATATTCTTGGTCTTTCAATACTAATCCTGTTGTAATTCCAAATTTTGCCCAAGGAGTAGCATTAATATTTAAATCGGAACGCATGGTATATACGTTTAATTTATCACCTTTATAAATACCTTCTGTTTTATTGTGGCCTAATGAAAAACTTGCTTGAACTTTTTCGTTCCCACCACGAATAGATAATGTGTTATTGGTTTGGATACCTCTTTGAAATGTTTCATCAACCCAATCAACATATTTTCCGTTTTCGATATATTCATTAATTTCTGGTAGTGTTAAATTATAAGCAGAAAGTAGATCAACTCCATTAGCAGGTGTTACACCGAAAGAAGCGATATAACCTTCTCTTAAATAATCTAACCAAGCATCTCCCTTTAAAGGACTCGGGTAAGATGGATTGTCATTAATACTTATATAAGAATTGAAATCTACTTGTATTTTACCCTCTTCAGCTTTTTTTGTTGTGATAATAATTACACCATTTGCACCAGCAGACCCATAAATTGCCGTAGATGAAGCATCTTTTAAGACATCTATAGAAGCAATATCATTAGGATTTAAGTTGTCAGGGCTTCCCTGAATCCCATCAATAATATAAATAGGGTCGCTATTTGCAGTTAATGAGCGCGTTCCACGAAGCAAGATGTTAAACCCAGAGCCAGTACGTCCATCATTACGAGTAATTTCTAGACCAGCAACTCTACCTTGAATAGCTTCTATAGGGCTAACTACGGGAGCCATACCTATTTCTTCGCTTTTTACTGAAGAAACAGCTCCAGTTAAATCACGCTTTTTAACAGTACCGTATCCAATAACTATAACTTCATCAAGCTTATTTTCGCTTTCCAATAAAGCTACATTTACGTCTTTTTGGTTATTAATTGCAACCTCCTTAGTAAAAAACCCAACATAAGAAACAACTATTGTGGCATTTGGATTTGATACTTTTAATGAGAAAGTACCGTCAAAATCAGATTGGGCACCATTCATAGTCCCTTTTTCTATAATATTGGCACCTGCTAGAGGTTGGCCATTAGCATCTGTAATAGTCCCGTTTATTGCATATGATTGTATAATATCATAAACTGGATTTATAGTGTATGCTTTTATAGTCGAGGATGTTACTTTTTTTAATGTTAATAAAATTTGACGATCACTTGTTTTATATTCAATGTTCGTTTGACCAAATAATATTTCTAAAATATCGCCTATTTTTTTCTTTTGAACATCTATAGTTACCTTGCGGTTTAAATCAATCTTATCACTTTCAAATAAAAATCTAAATTCAGACATCGATTCTATTTGATTAAAAACATATCCTACAGTAACATCTTTAACAGTTAATGTAAGTTTTGTGTTTTGTGAATAAGTATTTGCTTGAACCTTAAATAACGAAACAATAAGTAAAATAGTGGTTAGTTTCATCTTTAAATTAATTTTTGGGAAGTACGGACCTGCCAAATTCCTCTTAATTATTTTTTTCATAATTTTGATTGGTTTTAAATGATTAATTAGTCTTCGTTTAATCCACTTAGTGAATCGGGAAATATTGATACTATTTTCCGATTTTTTTTTAAGTGAACTTAATTAATAATGTTTGCTACTTTCATTTCATTGGCTTAAGTATTTAGTTAGTTATTGTTATAGTATTGTTATTTATTTTATATACAAAAGGTTGAACTTCACTTAAAGACTTCATAATGTTTTCTATACTTTCTATATTTACATTAAAAGACCCATTAAACTTTAAAGTGTTCAATAATTTATTATTGTTTATTATTTTAACATCATAACTACGTTCTAATTTTTTCACCATATCTATAAATGATGATTTTCTAAAAAGTAAATCTCCATTTATCCAACCCGTGTATAAATCAGTATTTACTTTCTCTAAAACAATATCAGAATCTAAATTAGATTTGTTTAAAACACCTTTATAGCCTGGTGTTAAAACAGACTCATTATTAGGGTTTGAATCGTTAGATAAACTAACAGACCCTTCTACCAATACGGTACTTATTTCAACATCATTTTTGTATGAAGACACATTAAACTTTGTTCCTAAAACTTTCACATTCATATCGCTAGCATTTACTAAAAAAGGATGCAACGCATCTTTACTAACCTCAAAATAAGCCTCGCCTTCTAAAAACACTTCTCTTTGCATGCCTTTTAAAAATTTTACAGGATACTTTAAACTGGAACCTGAATTTAAGTACACCTTTGTCCCGTCTGATAATGTAATATTAAATGTTTTTCCGTTTGGAATTTTAAGTTGGTTATATGCCAATTTATCTACATTAGAATTTATACTGTAGTCTATTTTTGAGCCTTTTTGGGAACCTATTACTTGACCATTTTTAGATATAATTTGACTTTCTCCGTTAGACGAAATTATTAGCACCTTACCATTATCCATAATAAGCTCAATAGAATCGGAAGCTATTTTATTTTCTGGCGCATCGTTTGCTGTTTTTTGATAAAAGAAAACAAGCCCAATAACACCTATAAAAACCGCTGCATATTTATACGCCTTTTTCCATAAAGGGGTTGTTGTATCATGTTGTTTCAATTTCGCTTCAACTTCTCGCCAACTTTCTTCACTATTTAATGAATTGGCAAAAACTAATGCCTGCTTAACTAAGTCATTATTATAAATATTTTCAATCAGTTCCTTTTCTTCTAAGCTCAATTCTTCTAAATCGCTAGAATCAATATTTCCTGTACTATTTATCTTTTTTAAAATCTCGATTATATTAAAGTCAGCTTTCATAAAACAATATGTTTATTATAAAGGTTCTCATAATGTTAATTTAGGGTGACAATAATTTTGAAAAAAAATATTAAATACATTATTTATATGTGTATTTTTTATTATATATGCAAACCCTAACTACTTTTTTAACCTAATTATTAATTTATGAAAATGTCTTATCAAAAAGATATAAATGAGTTTGAAACCCTATACAAAGAATACTTTGTGTTTTTGTCTTTAGTTTCTTTTCAAATAACGAAAGACATGGACGCTGCTAAAGATATAGCGCAAGATTTCTTTGTTTACTTATGGAATAAAAATGATGCCCTAATTTTTAATACCTCGTTTAGAGCCTATGCGAATAAAGCAGTTAAAAATTTAAGCCTAAAGCATATTGAAAAAACAAAAAAAAATGTTTTAGAAAAAGAGAACCTATCAATATCAGACTATGAAGAAGATCCTATAAACTTTGAAAAAGTTGATGATAGTAAAATTAGCAATGTTCTTAGTTTATTAAGTAAACTTCCTGAGGCAAGAAAGAAAATATTTATTTCTCATGTCATAGACGGTTTAAGCTACAATGATATTGCCAAAACTCAAAACATTTCTATAAATACTGTAAAAACTCAAATGAAACGTGTTTATTCTTTTATACGAGGGGAGATGAGTAACACTTCATGGGTTTGGTTGTTTTTTATTGCTTTTATGAAAAAATAAATTTTTTTAAATTAAAACTATTGTCTGCAAGTGTTTAATAATAGTCCGGAAATCATTTTTTTTGGTAAAGAAAAATGAGGCAAAAAAAAAGTGAGCCACCACAGCTCACTTTACCAACTAAACTAAATAAGACATTAAACTAACTATTAATGAATATTGTGACCTCTTTGTTATCAGAGTTATTTTATATAGTATCTAACTTTTTTTATTTTTCTTGTTGAATTATTAACCCTTTGGTTTATACGCTTTCAACGATACAAAGATACGTTAGTATAAAGGCTATCAAAACATCAAATTTGACCACTTTATATGCTATATTAACTGTTAATTAAATGTTAAATGAATGTAAAGTTAAAATAACACACAATACAGTTAATCAAAGTTATGTTTGCAAAATAATATATTGTAATTTTGCTCTAAATAAAATTTGTTATGATTAATAAAAAACCAACTTTTAGAAAACTTACCCCAAGTTTCGGAAGTTCTATATTAGTTAAACAACATGTAGAAACCATTGATAAAGACGGCGCATACTGGCATTTTCATCCAGAATTAGAGCTTATTTATATAAATAAAGGGCAGGGTAAAACACATATAGGAAATCATTTATCCTATTTTAATAATAGTCAATTAATACTTATTGGGTCTAATTTACCGCATAATGGTTTTACCGATAGACTAACCGCTAATGGAACAGAAACTACGGTACAGTTTAAATCCAATTTTTTAGGTGATGATTTTCTCAATGTTCCAGAAATGGCTGCCATTGTATCATTGTTTGAAAGAGCCAAACAAGGCATTCGATTTAAAGTTGAAACTAAAAAAGTTATAGGACCTAAAATTGATAAACTGTTAGAACATCAAGGCTTAAAACGTGTTTTAAAATTTTTAGATATTTTAAACTATTTGGCAACCACCGAAGATTATACATTGTTAAATGCCGATGGTTTTGCTTTTGAAGCGGAACCACAAGACAGTGGCAAAATTGATGTTATTTTTAAATATGTTAATAAAAATTTTCAAAACCACATTACTTTAGATGAAATAGCCGATGAGGTAAGTATGACAGTTCCAGCGTTTTGTAGGTATTTTAAAAAAGCAACAGGAAAAACATTTACGCAATTGGTAAATGAATATCGCGTGGTACATGCTACCAAACTACTTAACGAAAGCCAAAAAAGTATAGCCGATATTTGCTTTGAATGCGGATTTAACAATTTCTCGCATTTTAACAAGCAATTTAATGAGGTTACGGGTAAAAGTGCCTCAAATTATAGAAAAGAAATTAAGTTGATTATTCAGTAACATATATTAAATTATACCTGGCGACAACAAAATTTTCCAAAGGGGAATTATTTTCTACCCTCCCATTCAGCATAAAACTGCTCTAAAAACTGTTCCATATATTTGTGTCTTTCTAGAGCAATTTTTTTTCCTGTTGCTGTATTCATTTTATTTTTTAAAAGCAGCAATTTTTCATAAAAATGATTGATTGTTGGTGCATTTGATGATTTATATTCCTCTTTAGTCATTCTAAGATTTGGCTTTATTTCTGGATTATATAGGGCTCTATTTTTAAAACCACCATAATTAAAGCATCTCGCTATACCAATGGCCCCAATAGCGTCCAATCTATCGGCGTCTTGAACAACATCTAGTTCTGCCGATTGGAACTTTTGAGCCTCGTTTCCACCCTTAAAAGAGATGTTTTCAATAATTTTTACAACATGCTCAATCACTTTTGAGTCTACATTTATGTTGAATAAAAACTGACGTGCTTTGTCAGGGCCAACAGTTTCGTCTCCGTTATGAAATTTACTATCAGCAATATCATGTAATAACGCACTAAGTGACACAGTAAAGACATCTACCTTTTCTTTTTTAGCGATGAGTAACGCATTATTATACACCCTCAAGATGTGAAACCAATCGTGCCCACCTTCAGCGTTTATAAGTGTTTCTTTTACAAAATCGATGGTTTTATTTATTATTTCTTTTGAAGTCATATGCGTATAAAAATAAAAAAATCCTTTCGGTTTAGAAAGGATTTTAATTATGATATATAAATTGATATACTATTTAATAAGAGCAGGCTCTACCCATTTAAATTGAAATGAGTTTTGAGGTATTTTAATACGTTCAGATAAACGATACATTCTAGCAGGAAGTTTCATTAAATAGTCTCTGGCTTTCTCAGCTTCATCTGTAAGTCCTGTAATTTTATCTATTTCCCAGCGTTTAATTAATTTATCTAAAATATCAACATAATCAGTTGATGTGTAAACACCTATACGTTGCGCCGTATTAGAAAATTCTTCAAAAGCCGAACTAATTTGATTACCCGATTCTCTTAAAAAATGTGCTGGCATGGTTATTTTAAGCTTCATCATATCATGAAAAGCCATCATCATTTGGCTTGGGTCGACTTTAAAAATACGGTCTACAAATTCCGAATATGCATGGTGATGCCTCATTTCGTCTCCAGAAATAATTTGACACATTTTAGCTAACTGCTTATTACCACTTTTTTTAGCTATTTTGGCAACACGATTATGTGAAACATAAGTAGCTAGCTCTTGAAAACTGGTATAAACAAAGTTTTTATATGGGTCTCTATCCGTACCAATATCAAAACCGTCGGCAATTAAATATTGAGTTGTTTTTTCAATTTCTTTCATGTTTACACGACCAGAAAGGTATAAATACTTATTAAGTACATCGCCATGACGATTTTCTTCACCAGTCCAGTGGCGTACCCATTTAGACCATCCATTGCGCTCTACCTGTCCAACACCTTCAACATCCATTAACCACGATTCGTAAGTAGGTAAAGCTTCTTCGGTAATCATATCACCTACTAAAACTACCCAAAAATCATAAGGTAATTCTTTTGAAAGTTCTCTTATTTCACGTACTTCTTCAAAAAAAGTATCACTTTCAGAATTTGGTAAAAAATCTGTTGGTTGCCATATGCTGTCTATCGGAATTAAATACTTCTGTATTAAAGATTCAACGTCCTTTTCCAAAAACTGCATTACTTCGAGTCTTACATTCTTTAACGACATCTTTATAATTTTTTAATAATTTATATTGTTTTTAATAGTAGTTTCAATACTATTAAGTAGTTCTTCTTTGTTTACAAAGGTACTAACTTTTAAAGGCTTATGCACGGTAAAAGTAATATGAGTGCCTAAACCCATAGGGAATTTGCCGTATTTTAACATTTTCCATGAGTTGTTTATAGTAATGGGTACTACAACCGCCGAAGGTATTTTTTTAAATAGTATTTCTAACCCTTTGGTTTGAAAGGGTTTTGGTTCACCATTTTTACTTCTAGTCCCTTCGGGAAAAATTACTGCAGTTCTATTATTGGTTTCAATATATTCACCAAATTTCATAAGCGCAGGTAATGATTGTCGAGGATTTTTTCTATCAATTAAAGCAGCTCCACCGTGCCTCAAATTGTAAGAGACACTTGGAATACCTTTGCCTAATTCTATTTTGCTAATAAATTTAGGGTGGTGTTTCCGCATATACCACGTTATGGGATAAATGTCGTGCAAACTTTGGTGGTTGGCAACAATTATTAAAGGTTGATTGGTATCTATGTTATATGTATTGGTAAATGTAAAACGTGTGCCTAATATATTAGCACAACGCATAAGGCAAAATTGCAAAGCATCAACGCTTTTTTTATGAGCCTGATAACCAAAAACATTAAAACAAAACCATTGAATAGGATGAAATATAATAAGTGTTAAAAAAAAAAATAAATAATAAATAACACTTAAAGGATATGATATTAATTTTTGCATACCCCAAAAATAAACAAAAACAGGTTTTAATAAACAGCTACGCAGGTGTTATTTTCACAATTTACTTTAGTTGGAGGCATGAGATACATACAATCTGAAGCAACACCCCATTTTTTATTAAAATCGGATTCTTTTTTATTGTAATTTAATACCATATTCTCTAGTTTTTCAATGTTTACAGAAGTAGAATAAACTAGATAACCCCAGGGACCACCACAAGGTTTGCTTCCTAAAGCAATAAATTTACAGGTGAAGGTTTCGTTACATATAGAAGTTGCCGCTAAATCTTCAATCGCTTTTTTAGAAACACTTAAATCTTGTTGTTGACTTTCTTTTGTAGAAGCAGTATCATCTTCACATTGAAATGCCATAAAAATTAAACAGGTAGTAAGTAGAATTAAGTGTAGCTTTTTCATGTTGTCATTTTTTTATTAGATACTATCTTCGGTAAAAGGTTGCGTTATAAAATAAAAAACCCACGATTACATCATGGGTTTTTTATTTACTTCGTACTAGAGATCATCTTTTAGCAATACTCGTTATAAGCATCGGTAAGATTTTCTGCAATTAATTCCGCAGGTCTGCCTTCAATATGGTGACGCTCTAACATGTGAACCAATTCACCATCTTTAAATAAAGCCATACATGGAGAACTTGGAGGAAATGGCACCATATAACCTCGAGCTGCATCAACAGCTTCTTTATCAACACCTGCAAAAACCGTAACAATATGGTCTGGTCGTTTCGCATTTTGTAAACTCGTTCTAGCACCTGGGCGTGCATTCGCAGCTGCACAACCGCAAACCGAATTAACTACTACTAATGTAGTTCCTTCTTTTGCTAAAGCAGCATCAACAGCCTCGGCAGTATGTAATTCTTCAAAACCAACTTTTGTTAAATCTTCTCGCATTGGTTTTACTAATTCTGCTGGATACATATTTTTAAATTTTAATATTAGTATATATAATGTACAAAGTTAATCAAAAATCATGCAATAATTAATATGGCGTTCCCTTATAACACTTATGGTGTCATAAGGTCAGGCTATCGCTACTCGCTTCCCAATAAAATTGGGAGAGCTCAAACAGGACGCTCTATCCTTAACGCAGTCCTCACCTATGGTGATTTTCAAAAACATACCATAATTTTTTTCCTTAATAATAAATTGAATAGGTTGTAACAATTAGGTGCTAAGCACAACAAATATGAAAAGCATCTATATAACCACATTTCTTCTTTTAAAAGAATGAATTTATATGTAGGTTTGAAACTATTTTTAAAGCAAATAAAAAACATGAGTTTTTCAAAGTGGATTGGAGCAGCCTTGGGCTGGTCATTTGGAGGCCCTATTGGGGCTATATTAGGGTTAGCATTAGGTAGTGTTATAGATGGCATGTCTAAAGAAACCGTTGTTTATACTGATGACGCACAACCAAGATCTCAAACTCAATCTGGCGATTTTGAAGTAAGTTTACTCATTTTAGCATCAATCGTTATAAAAGCCGATGGAAAACAAGACCAGCGTGAATTAGATTTTGTACGTCTACAGTTTGTAAATATGTATGGAAAGGAACGTGCAAATCATGCTTTTAAGTTGTTTAAAGAGATAAATAAGCAACAACATATTTCAACGAGACAAGTCTGTTTACAAATTAGACAAATGATGCAACATGCATCGCGTTTACAACTTATTCACTTTTTATTTGGCATTGCAAATGCAGATGGTATGGTAACCGAAGATGAAGTTTCTCAAATACACACAATTGCGGGTTATTTAGGGATAAGCCACAATGATTATGAGAGTATCAAAGCCATGTTTTATAAAAGTACAGATAGTGCTTACAAGATTTTAGAAATTGATAAAACGGCCACTACCGATGAAATTAAAAAAGCCTACCGCACTATGGCTAAAAAATACCATCCAGATAAAGTTATTCATTTAGGCGCAGAACATCAAAAAGGTGCTGAGGAAAAGTTTAAGCAAGTTCAACACGCCTATGAACAGTTGCAAAAAGAGCGCGGATTTTAATTATTCAACATTAAAATAAATACTAGAAAATACAACCGCAGCAATTAATAATACTAATACAATAATAACAAACAAACTTGTCTTTTTTGTGATACCGTCTTTTTGGAAAATGTAGTTTTTTTTATTGTTTCCTGGCTCTTTTACAAGTTCAAAATCTTCTTTTTCTTTTTGCATGACATTAGTTTTGTACAAAGATGAAACTCTTTTCATTCATGTATTTTATAACATTTTTTATATTTATTACAGTATTTTCACTTTATTGTTCTCCATTAGAGTAAATCAAACAAAAAAGCAACTCAACTGTTATATACATTGTTTACTATTTTCAACATCTAATAGACATTTATGTAGTTTGAATCTGAAAATTTAAACCATAAACGGATAATATCATCCTTCTTTATAATTTGTAAAGGTCTTTTTAAAGCAGGTTTTTTTTGTTAGTTATTTAATTATCAAAATAAATAGAATCTCTTTAATTACATTTACTACCAAAATAGGATCAAAAATGGTTAAATATGTTTCGGTTTTTTTTGTATTTATGTACCTCATTATTAATACGTCGTGTGCGTCAAAACAGCAGCTCATGACACTAAAACCAGAACCTGAAGAAACCATGCCTTTGGTATTAAATCACGTGCCGTCGTTTATAAATGTTCCCGTTAGTGTAAAGTTAAAAGACATTGAAAATCAAATAAATGTTATTTTAAAAGGTTTGATTTATGAAGACAAAACCATCGAAGACGATAACATTGAAATAAAAGTATGGAAACAAGCACCTATTACTATTCGAAATGATAGAGTTTCTACCAGCGAACGAATTAAAACAACTCTTCCCCTAAAAGCAGTTATAAAATACCGAATAGGTACCCACACCATGGGTGTTAATCTATATAAAACTAGCGAATTCAACTTAAATGGCATTGTAACATTAACTAGTGATATAGGTTTGTCTAACTGGAAATTAAAATCTAAAACACACATAACCAATTTAGAATGGAAAGAAAGCCCGTCTATGGTTGTTTATGGTAAAAATTTACCTGTAACCTATTTGGTAAACCCTGCCATAAAAATATTTAGGGCTGATATTGAAAAAAGCATTGACAACGCCATTGAAGAATCAATGGATTTTAAACCCAATGTGCTTGCTGCTATCGAAAAATTAGCGATACCATTTAAAATGAACGATGATTACGAAAGTTGGCTTAGATTAGTGCCTATTGAAATTTATAGTACTGATGCAAAGTTGAAAAATGATCTAGTGCTGTTAGATATGGGCATGAAATGTTATATGGAAACTGTAATTGGAAAACAACCTGAGTCTAAATTCGATGCTAAAAACATCGTTTTAAAACCGGTAAATAAAATGCCAAATCATGTTACGTCAAACATCATTGCTATTTCAACTTACCAAGATGCATCAAAAATTATAACCAAAAATTTTTCTGGGCAAGAGTTTGGTTCGGGTTCAAAAAAAGTAACGGTTAAAAAAGTAGATATTTGGCACAAAGAAGGTAAAATGGTTATTGCTTTAGATTTGCAAGGCTCTGTAAACGGCATTATATATCTAGAAGGTATGCCGCAATATGATGTTTTAAAAAAAGAAATTTATTTTGATGATCTAGATTATGTGTTAGATACCAAAAGTAAATTGTTGCGTACCGCCAATTGGTTAGCAAAAGGATTGATCCTTAAAAGAATTCAAGAGAATTGTCGCTATTCCGTTCAATCTAACTTAGATGAAGGCAAAAAAACCATGCTAACTTACCTTAATAATTACACCCCAATTACAGGTGTTTTTGTAAATGGAACGATGGAAGACATCGATTTTCAGAAAATAGAATTAACCAACAATGCTATTTTAGCCTTTTTAAAAGTGAAAGGAACCATAAGTGTAACGGTTGATGGCTTAAAATAATTTATTTTTGAAAAACAACTAAAGACTGATCACCAGTCACAGTTAACTGAACGTTTCTTCCCAAAATTAACGCACGATTATCTTTTTCATGTCCTGCGGGCATATTAAATGCCACAGGAAAATTGTATTCCGCAAAAACATCTAAAATAAGTTGCTCTATAGATACTCCCCAAGCCGTGGTGTTCCTTCTCACTTTAGTAATATCGCCTACCAAAACACCTTTGCAATTATCAAAATAACCTGCGCGTTTTAAACTTTGAAGCATGCGGTCTATATGGTACTCATATTCTCCAATTTCTTCAATAAATAAAATTTTTCCAGAGGTGTCAATACTCGTTTTAGAACCTAACATCGTATGCAAAATCGTTAAATTACCACCAACTAACTGTCCTGATGTAGTGCCAATTTTATTGTATTTTGAACCTTCTAAAGTATAAATTAAAGGGGTTCCGAAAAGCGCATCTTTTAAGGTTGATATAGTTTCTTTAATAGTCTCAGTATTATCTTGTAAACTTGTGCACATCATAGCGTGTAAGCTTTCAAAACCTTGGTTATGCACTTGATTATGTAGTGCCGTTATATCAGAATACCCAATAACCCATTTAGGGTGTTTCTTAAATTTTGTATAATCTAATTTATCTAAAATTCGCACGGTACCATAACCACCACGAGCGCACCAAATGGCACTTACTTTTGGGTCGTCCATCACTTTTTGTAAATCTTCACGACGTTCTTCATCTGTTCCCGCAAAGTGATAGTTTTGGTTAAATACCTTTTCACCAACAATAACTTTTAAACCCCAATTTTGAAGTAGACTTTTAGCTTGTTCAACTTCAGCAGTTCGGTTTCTTAAAATGCCCGATGGTGCAACAATGGCAACGGTATCGCCTGTTTTTAAATAAGGTGGACGTATCAAAGTAGTAGTTTTATTAAGGATTGTATTTTGAGCTGAAATAGTTGTATTTCCGCAGAAAAAAATAGAACAAAGTAGGATTGTTATTAATGTAATTCTAGACATAATGTAAATGTACATTTTTTTTCTAATTCGCTGTCAAAATGTGTACTTTTACCGCTTCAAAATGATATGTCATTCCGAGTGAAGCGTTGGAATCAATTGAATTTAAACTTTTGTTCATGAGATTGCCACAGTTGTGCCTCCTTCGCAATGACGCAAAATTTACTTTACAAAAAGATGAACAAACCAAAAAGATATACCATTACTTCGGCATTACCTTATACTAATGGACCAATTCATATAGGTCATTTAGCAGGTGTTTATGTGCCAGCCGATATTTATGCACGTTATTTACGCTTAACAGGAAATGACGTGATTTTTATAGGGGGGAGTGATGAACACGGGGTGCCAATTACTATTAAAGCAAAAAACGAAGGGGTGTCTCCACAAGATATAGTTGATAAATATCACGCTATTATCAAACAGTCTTTTGAAGAATTTGGGATCACGTTTGATAATTATTCACGTACTTCAGCTAAAATTCATCATGAAACAGCATCAGAATTTTTTAAAACGTTATATGATAAAGGTGAGTTTATTGAAGAAACTACCGAGCAATTGTACGATGAAAAAGCGAATCAGTTTTTAGCGGATAGATTCGTAACAGGAACCTGCCCAAAATGCGGGAATGAAGAAGCTTATGGAGATCAATGTGAAAAATGCGGTACGAGTTTAAATGCTACGGATTTAATCAATCCAAAATCGGCATTAACAGGCAACGTTCCAACATTAAAAGAAACAAAACACTGGTTTTTGCCTTTAGATAAGCACGAAGCTTTTTTACGAAACTGGATTTTAGAAGGACATAAAAAGGATTGGAAGCCCAATGTGTACGGGCAAGTAAAATCGTGGATAGACGATGGGTTACGCCCGCGCGCCGTAACTCGCGATTTAGATTGGGGTATTCCTGTGCCTGTTGAAGGAGGAGAAGGAAAAGTGTTATATGTGTGGTTTGATGCACCTATTGGATATATTTCTTCAACCAAAGAATGGGCAAAACGCGAAGGGAAAGATTGGGAACCTTATTGGAAGAGTGATGATACAAAATTGGTGCATTTTATAGGGAAAGATAATATTGTGTTCCATTGTATTATATTTCCAGCCATGTTAAAAGCGGAAGGCAGTTATATTTTACCAGAAAATGTACCAGCAAACGAGTTTTTAAATTTAGAAGGCAATAAACTATCCACTTCAAAAAATTGGGCGGTTTGGTTACCCGATTATTTAAAAGAATTTCCAGGGCAGCAAGACGTACTGCGTTATGCATTAACGGCAAGTGCCCCAGAAACAAAGGATAATGATTTTACTTGGAAAGAATTTCAAGCAAGAAACAATAATGAACTGGTCGCTATTTTTGGAAATTTTATTAACCGTGTAGTGGTACTAACCAATAAATATTATAACGGGATTGTACCTGTTCCTAATGAATTTTCCCAAGTTGACGAAGAGACTTTAGCTGCTGTAAAAGCATATCCAGAAGTGATTTCAAGTTCTATTGAACGCTATCGTTTTAGAGAAGCCCAACAAGAGCTTATGAATTTAGCACGACTTGGTAACAAGTATTTAGCGGACGAAGAACCTTGGAAAGTGGTGAAAGTGGATGAAGCACGTACACAAATTATTATGTATGTAGCGCTTCAAATAGCATCAGCTTTAGCTACGTTAAGTGAGCCATTTTTGCCGTTTACTTCTGAAAAACTGAAAAGCATTCTTAATTTGAAACTCAATCACAATAATAGAAATGCTAGTCATGTAGAGCTTGTTGAAGCATCTCAATGGAATGACGTTTCAGTAAAAGAAGTTTTAATTCCAACAGGTCACCAAATAGGTGAAGCAGAATTATTGTTTTCTAAAATTGAAGATGAAACCATTCAATTTCAATTAGATAAATTAGAAGCGAGTAAAAAAGCAAATGAAGTTGCTAATAAAACAGTAGAACCACAAAAAGACACTATTTCATTTGACGATTTTACAAAATTAGATTTACGTGTAGGAACTATTTTAGAAGCTGAAAAAATGCCGAAAGCTAAAAAACTTTTAGTTTTAAAAGTAGATACAGGTATTGACGTACGCACCATTGTTTCCGGAATTGCCGAAAGTTTTACTCCTGAAGAAATAGTTGGTAAACAAGTAACGGTTTTAGTAAACTTAGCTCCAAGGGAATTACGCGGTGTAGAAAGTCAAGGTATGATTTTAATGACTGAAACCGCTGAAGGTAAATTGGTGTTTGTAAATCCAGATGATGCTAGTGTTGCAAATGGATTGCAGATAAGTTAAAATTTAAAACATAGACATAGTTATTCTTTTAAGCCGACTTTGAATGCCTTAAAGAATTCCTTAACTTTACAAAAAACCTAAAAATATGTTATCGAAAAATATAGAAAAAGCACTTAATAATCAGATTAAAATTGAAGCTGAATCTTCACAAATTTATCTAGCAATGGCTTGTTGGGCAGAAGTGAAAGGTTTAGAAGGTGTTGCTGGTTTTATGTATAAACAATCTCAAGAAGAGCGTGACCATATGCTTAAGCTTGTAAAATATGTAAACGAACGCGGAGGGCATGCGCAAATATCTGCTCTTGCGGCACCAAACGTAACGTTTAAATCGTTTAAAGAAATGTTTGAAGAACTTTATAAGCATGAGGTTTTTGTTTCAGAAAGCATAAATGAATTAGTCCATATCAGTTTACAAGAAAAAGATTATTCAACCCATAACTTTTTACAATGGTATGTTGCCGAACAAATAGAAGAAGAAGCTATGGCACGTACTATATTAGATAAGATAAATTTAATTGGAGATGATAAAGGTGGCCTGTATTTATTTGATAGAGATATCGTTAACTTAACGGTAAGTTCGGCATCGACTTCAGGTCTTCAATAATTTTAACAATTAATCTTATTTAGATTTAATAAAAATAGTTATTTTTGCTCGACATTTATTTACAAATAAGTCTCTTGGGCAAAAAGAAACAAAAAAAGGCACTTAAAAAACTTGAAAAGGCTGGAATTAAACTTCCTAGCAAAGTAAAGAGTAGCTGCTGCGAAAAATATAAGAAAGGTGAGAATAAGCGCTGTGGAAAATGCCCCTGCTTCGACTTAATTAAAAAAGTGGCTTAGTTTTCAAAAAGAAAAATCAAACTCATAATAATTTATAAAAAGCAGATTTCATTTCAAAAAATGGTCTGCTTTTTGTCTATATCAAAAAAATCTTAATTAAATATATTATGAAATTAATTGCCTTAAATACTTTTGTTGTACTAGTGCTATTTACAAGTTGTAATTCGTCTAAAAAAACAAACCAAATCAATTCTAAAGATCAAACACCTGAAATAAACATAACAAAAAAATCTGTTACTCTAGAAAACACAAAGTGGAAATTAGTAACACTTATGGGACAAGATGTTAGCGATAAAAATGCATTCATTAGGTTTTCAAATGAAGATGATGAGGTTTATGGAAATGGCAGTTGTAATAATTTCAGTGGCACTTACCAAATTAAAGAAGGGAACCGAATAACGCTATCTAAAATAGTAGCGACTTTAATGGCATGTGTAGATATGAAAGTTGAAAATCAATTTATGGCTATTTTAGAAAAAACGGATAACTATTCACTTAATGGAAATAAAATGACTTTAAATAAAGCAAGAATGGTTCCTTTAGCTGTTTTTGAGGTAGTTGAAACTAAATAAATTTTAAGCAAGTTGAAAACAATTGTGTCGTTTATATTATCATGAAAAAGGTTTTCTTTATCGACAATCGACTAAAAATGGAAATATTGTAATCAAAATACAATATGATATAACGTAAATGTAATAACAGATTCGCATCTTTGTAGAGTTAATCAAATGAAACATCTATTATGAAAAAATTAATTTTATTATGCGTTGCTATAAGCTTATTAAGTTGTGGGGCTTCAAAAACTGTAAGGGTTTCAAAAAAAGTTATTAAAGGTGATTGGGTGTTAAACTCTATTACATATAACAAAGCAGGCACTTATAATGCTACTTTATTAAACGATGCATCTAAAGCATGTTTTGAAGGCAGTACATGGCAATTCGTTCCTAATAACAATACAGGAATTTATACTATTAACGGCGCCAATTGTGCTACGGGTGAAAGACATTTTATATTCACTATTCAAGAAGTAGATGCAGAAACAGGCTTATACGATTTCCTCCTTAAACCTACAAATGAGAAGCATAAATCGGAAACCAATCAGGGGTTCAGATTAAAACTTTCAGCGTTGTCCGATAGTGATATGCAATGGCAACAAACTGTAAATGTAGCAGGTAATTCATTAACTATTAACATGAATTTTTCTAAGCAATAAAAAAACAATCATATGAAAACAATTATAAATAAAACAGGAATATTACTTCTTACAATCGTTTTGACTTTAAGTTTAACAAATTGTAAAGCGGTACAAAATGCAAATAACAAACAAAAAGGTGGTGTTATAGGTGCCACGGGTGGAGCTATTTTAGGAGCAATTATAGGTAATAATGTTGGCAAAGGTGGTAATGGCGAATTAGGAGCTGTTATTGGTGGCGTTATTGGTGGTGGTGCTGGAGTTCTTATTGGAAACAAAATGGATAAGCAAGCTCAAAAAATTGAAGAAGAAATACCTGGCGCACAAGTAGAACGTGTTGATGATGGTATTGTAGTTACCTTTGACGAGGGTAGTGGCGTGAATTTTGACACTAATAAATACAACATTAATGCAACATCTCAACAAAATTTAAACAAGCTAATCAGTGTTTTTCAAGATTATCCAGATACCAATTTATTAGTTGTAGGACATACTGATAGTCAAGGCGCTGAAGATTATAATATGACGCTGTCTAAAAATAGAGCGAATGCGGTAACCAATTATTTAAAACAAAAAGGGGTTTCTAGTGGAAGACTTACAACCAATTGGTTTGGTGAAACTCAACCATTACATGATAATTCAACAGCAGAAGGAAGAGCAAAAAACAGACGTGTAAATATTGCTATTTTGCCTAATGAAAAAATGATACAAGACGCTAAAACACAATCAGGAAATTAAAAAACAATAATTATATTTGTATAAATCTCGTTTTCAATGTTATTTTGAAAACGAGATTTTTTATTTAAAACCAACCCAATGAACCAACTACTAAATTTTATAAAAGTACACACACAACTTCCAGAAGTTTCCATAAAAAACACTGTTGAATTATTAAACGAAGACTGTACAATCCCTTTCATTTCCCGCTATAGAAAAGAACGTACTGGTAATTTAGATGAGGTTCAAATTGGTGATATTGTAAAATTTAAAGAACAGTTTGAAGCTTTAGAAAAACGAAAAGTTGCTATTTTAAAAGCTTTGGAAGAACAAGGCGTTTTAACTTCGGAATTAAAACAAAAAATAGAAACGACCCAAGATTTAACGACACTTGAAGATTTATATCTCCCATTTAAAAAAAGCCGAAAAACGAAAGCAGAAACCGCCAGAAAAAACGGTTTAGAACCTTTGGCTAAAATTATTATGAGCCAAAACGCTAATGATGTTGAATCAATTGCTTTTAAATATGTAAAAGGAGATATAAACACTGTTGAAGAAGCTTTAGAAGGTGCACGCCATATTATTTCAGAATGGATTAATGAACGTACCGATGTTAGAAACAACATCCGTCAACAATTAGAACGTTTTGCAATGATTTCTACAAAAGTGGTGAAATCCAAAATAGATGATGAAAAAGCTCAAAAATTTCGAGATTATTTTGAATGGGAAGAATCTTTAAGTCGCATTCCTTCTCACAGATTACTCGCCATGTTAAGAGCGGAGAGCGAAGGGGTTATTAAGGCAAAAATTGACATTGACGATGAAAAAGCTTTGAATAAGATTGAAGATAGAATTATTCGTTCTAGTAATGAATGTGCAGAACAAATACAAATAGCTATTAAAGATGCTTATAAACGTTTATTATTACCGTCATTAAGCAACGAAGCTCTGCAAATTGCAAAAGCTAAAGCCGATGAAGCCGCTATTTCAGTTTTTGCAAAAAATTTAAAACAACTTTTGTTAGGGTCTCCTTTGGGTGAAAAACGGGTTTTGGCAATTGATCCTGGTTTTGTTAGTGGTTGTAAAGTGGTGTGTTTGGATGCGCAAGGTCAATTAAAATATAACGAAACTATTTATCCGCACCCACCAAAAAACGATGTTATTGGTGCTATGAAAAAAATTAGTTCGCTTACCGAAGCATATCAAATTGAAGCGATTGCCATTGGAAACGGAACAGCATCTCGAGAAACGGAAGCTTTTATAAGAAAAATTCATTTTAAAAATGATATTCAGGTATTTGTAGTAAGTGAAGCAGGAGCCAGTATTTATTCGGCTTCTAAAATAGCCAGAGAAGAATTTCCTAATTATGATGTAACGGTTCGTGGTTCAGTATCTATTGGTCGGCGTTTACAAGATCCTTTAGCCGAATTGGTAAAGATTGACGCTAAATCCATTGGTGTTGGTCAATATCAGCATGATGTAGACCAAACAAATCTTCAGAAGTCATTAGATTTTGTGGTTGAAAACTGCGTAAATGCAGTTGGAGTAAACATTAATACAGCAAGCAAGAGTTTATTAAGTTATGTGTCGGGAATTGGACCCAAACTAGCTGAAAATATTGTGGCTTATCGTGATGAAACAGGTGCGTTTACCTCAAGAAATGCTATAAAAAAAGTGCCTCGTTTAGGA
Organism: Mariniflexile litorale; assembly: GCF_031128465.2. Taxonomy (GTDB): domain Bacteria; phylum Bacteroidota; class Bacteroidia; order Flavobacteriales; family Flavobacteriaceae; genus Mariniflexile; species Mariniflexile litorale. Next base: position 1,480,591 of record NZ_CP155618.1, read on the forward strand.
GGAAAAGCCTTTGAGCAAGGTGCTGGGTTTTTAAGAATTAAATTTGCTTCAAATCCGTTAGACGATTCGGCGGTTCATCCAGAACGTTACGATTTGGTTAAACAAATGGCTAAAGATTTAGATAAAAGTGTTCAAGATTTAATTGGAAATAAAGAACAACTTCAAAAAATAGATTTAAAAAAATATTGCACAGATACTGTTGGGTTACCAACACTTCAAGACATTATAAGTGAACTAGAAAAGCCAGGTTTGGACATTCGCGAGCAAGCCAAAGTGTTTACTTTCAATCAAAATATAAAAACTATTAACGATTTACAAGAAGGGCAACTTCTTCCTGGAATTGTGAATAATATTACCAACTTTGGTTGTTTTGTTGATGTGGGCATTAAAGAAAGTGGACTCATTCATGTATCAAATTTATCAGATAGTTTTGTTAGTGATGTAAACGCACATGTAAGCTTGCATCAACAAATAATTGTTAAAGTTTTAGAGGTTGATATTCCGCGAAAGCGTATCCAACTAAAGCTACATAAATAAAAAGTTAAATTAACGTCATTGGCGAGGTACGAAGCAATCTCTTAACCAAACTAAAAAAGGTTTCGTATATATTAAGAGGTTACGTCGTACCTCCCTTGCAATGAGGTAATACATTTTCTATATTAATTAAGAAGCCATTTTAACAATTAGAGGTTCTGAAATAGCGCTTTTAATCAATGTGTGCCATTTTTCAATACGTTGTAATTCAAAATCTTCACTTAAATCGTCATCAATATTAAAAAAATTAAGGATCAGATTGGGCTTTGCTGATGATTTATAAACAAATTCTAAGTCTAAACTTTTTAAGAACAGCGATTTATTTGATCCATTATTATAGTTTTTAAGAATGTTACATTGCTTAACTTCATTTAAGTTAACATCGTTAATAACATGAGATTTATCTGAATTAAATTTTATGTATGTTAAAGTGTTGTTTTTAGTGCTAATGCCAATAAAATTTTTGCGCCAAACTTCTTTAAGGCTGTATAACAACCCATTATTTTTTACTAAGGCATTGGCTTGTTTTTTTATACTCACTGTGTTTTTTGTTCCATTATAAATGAATAGAAAAAAAGGAAGGAACACGCTTAAAACCAAAAGCGTAGAAATAAATATTAATGAAATTTTCATCTTATATGTTTTAAATTAATTTTTTTGAATAGGTAAATAAGCCAGTAAAATACTTTATGGCTATGGGTCAATTCACTAAAATTAATGGCTACAAGAACGAATGGAACGGGTAAATAATACTCCGGGTCGTTAAATTTAAATCGATAAAGTCGCAAACCTTTAAATACTGCAATTCATTTTCAAAAACCGTTTTATTTGAAGTGTTTTTGGTGTAAAAACGATTTTCGGTGGGTGGTTCTTTGTCCTTCTCAAAACTTACTAATTCTTGAAAAGAATTATTGGTGGTAATGGCTAAGGCATTGAAAGAATGATCAATTTTAACATCATGTGTCGTTGGAATTTTTTTTATAGCTAAATCGCCTCCCGTTTCAGAAAGAAACAAGGAGAATAAACTTAACGCAAGCGTTAAAAGTAAACTGTTAAACTTTAGCATTTAATAAAAATTACAAAGTGTAAATGTATAAATAAAGCTTGTTAAAAAATTAATAAAATTTTATAAATAAAAAATGCGAACCTTTTAGGGTCGCATTTTATTTTATAAAACAAGTGTAAATTACTTGTTCATGTTTTTCATTTCATTAGTAAAAGTATCTAAATCGACAGCATTACTTACTAATGTTAAGGCTTTATCAACAATATATTTTACATTTTCTGGATGAAATCCTAAACCAACACTAATTTTCCTAAGTAAAACTTCTTCATTATCACCTTTTATATGGTCTACATAAACCATACGTGCTAAATCGTATAAACGCTCTAAACGTCTATCATAATCATGTGGTGGATTAATAGGATGTGATTTATAATCTTGTAAAATAATTTTATAATCTCCTTCACTAATATCTAAATTACGGGCTAATCGGTCTAAAAACGCTTTTTCTTCCTCAGAAATCACACCGTCATCCATCGCAACACGTACAATAGACGCAAAATGGTCTTCATTACGCTTTTTAAATCCACTATCAAATAAATCTGAAAACGACATATCTTTTTTGTTTTAAGTGTGCAAACCTACATATTTTTTTCGTTTTTTTTATACTTGTTAAAGTGAAAAAAATATTAAAATAATTCCTTTAATGTAAGTTATTCAATAGAAATCATTTTAAAAAAAATATCAAAGTACTTTTTTTAGTATTTTCCACGAAGGTGAGTTACATTTTCTATTATACCTTTTTAAAAAGGATGAAGCTACCAATACAGAGCATTTTCGTTTTTTTATTTGAAAATACTGATACTAAAATTGCTAATGTGTGCGCCATATAAAATAATAACATTTTAACAAAGTAAAAAACATTTGCGAATTTTTAGCAAAACATTTTTAAAATAATTCTAAACCGTATATTTGCAGTCTTAAAACCCTATTGTTAGGTGAGTAAAACCATATTATCTCAAACCTATGTACAGACTTTGCAAATGCAAAATCTGCAAAATTCTATTACCCAAACTAAAAGTAGAGTTCATTTAAAAGGACTTGTCGGTTCATCATTTTCCTTTGTAATTGCCAGTATTTTTAACCAAAACGACTTGCCTTTTTTATTGGTTTTTAACGATAAAGAAGAAGCCGCTTTCTATTTAAATGACCTAGAGCAACTTTGTAGTGATAAAGATGTATTGTTTTATCCAGGCAGTTACCGTAGGCCTTATCAAATAGAAGAAACCGACAATGCTAATGTGTTATTGCGTGCTGAGGTATTGAATCGTATAAATTCACGTAAAAAACCGGCGATTATTGTTACTTACCCCGATGCGCTTTTCGAGCAAGTGGTTACTAGAAAAGAATTAGAACGTAACACTTTAAAAGTATCGGTAAAGGATAAACTATCTATCGATTTTGTAAATGAAGTCCTGTTTGAATACCAATTTAAACGCGTTGATTTTGTTACCGAACCAGGAGAGTTTTCTGTTCGTGGGGGTATTGTTGATGTGTTTTCATTTGCAAATGATACGCCTTATCGTATTGAATTTTTTGGAGATGAAGTTGATAGCATTCGAACTTTTGATGTCGAAACCCAACTTTCTATAGAACAAACCAATAAAATTAATATCATTCCCAACGTAGCTAATAAGCTACTGCAAGAAAGTCGCCAGAGTTTTTTGCAATACATGGCTCAAAAAACAGTGGTTTGTTTTAAAAATGTCGATTTATTCTTTTCAAGAATAGATGATTTTTACAGTAAAGCCGAAGATGCTTTTAAAACCTTGTCTTCAGAAATAAAACATGCACCACCAGAAGAGTTATTTTGTAATTCAACCATATTAAAAAGACAATTACTTGATTTTTCAATAATCGAATTTGGAACAACAACATTTATTAATAGTACCGTCATTGCAAGAGAAACGAAGCAACCTGTTTCTAATGGAGAGATTGCTTCGTCGAAAGCCACTCACAATGACGAAATAGTTTTTAATACAACACCACAACCTTCTTTTAATAAACAATTTGATTTGTTAATTGAAGATTTAAATACGAATCACGATAAAGGATATACCAATTATATTGCCTGCGTAAGTGAGCAACAAGCCAAACGATTCCACGATATTTTTGATGATTCGCATCTAGAAGTAAAACCTTACAAGGCTATAGTACTCTCGTTACATCAAGGTTTTATAGATCACGATAATCAAATAGTTTGTTATACCGATCATCAAATTTTTGAACGTTACCATAAGTTTCATGTAAAAAATGGCTATGCCAAAAAACAAGCCATCACTTTAAAAGAACTTACCAATTTAGATATTGGCGATTATGTTACGCATATCGATCATGGTATTGGACGTTTTGGTGGCCTTCAAAAAATAGATGTTGAAGGTAAAAAACAAGAAGCCATTAAATTAGTTTATGGAGAGCGCGATGTACTTTATTTAAGCATACACTCGTTACATAAAATAACTAAGTTTAATGGTAAAGACGGAAAACCTCCAAAAATTTATAAACTTGGTAGTACCGCTTGGAAAACGCTTAAAGAAAAAACAAAATCAAGAGTAAAGCATATTGCGTTCAATCTTATAAAATTATACGCCAAACGTAAAACTGAAAAAGGTTATCAATACAACCCCGATAGTTATATGCAACACGAGTTGGAGGCCTCTTTTATTTATGAAGATACACCCGATCAAAGTACGGCTACCGCCGATATTAAAGCCGATATGGAAAGTGAACGCCCCATGGATCGTTTAATTTGTGGTGATGTAGGCTTTGGCAAAACAGAAGTTGCCATTCGTGCAGCATTTAAAGCGGTTGATAATGGCAAACAAGTAGCCGTTTTAGTACCAACAACTATTTTGGCGTATCAACATTCTAGAACTTTTGCAGAACGTTTAAAAGATTTCCCAGTAACGGTAGATTATGTAAACCGTTTTAGAACCGCTAAAGAAAAACGCGAAACACTTGAAAAATTAGAAAATGGTAGCGTCGATATTATTATTGGAACGCATCAACTGGTAAATAAATCTGTGAAATTTAAGGATCTAGGATTGCTTATTGTTGATGAAGAACAAAAGTTCGGCGTAGCAGTAAAAGAAAAACTAAAAACACTAAAAGACAATGTAGATGTGTTAACACTAACGGCTACACCTATACCTAGAACACTTCAGTTTAGTTTAATGGCGGCACGTGATTTATCCGTTATCACAACACCGCCACCAAACCGCTACCCTATTGAAAGTCATGTGATTCGTTTTAACGAAGAAGACATTCGGGATGCGGTGAGTTATGAAATTGAACGCGGCGGACAAATTTTCTTCATTCATAACCGTATAGAAAATATCAAAGAAGTGGCAGGCTTGATTCAACGGTTGGTACCCGATGCTAAAATTGGTATTGGGCACGGACAATTGGATGGCAAAAAGTTAGAAGAACTCATGCTCTCTTTTATGAATGGGGCTTTTGATGTTCTGGTAAGTACCACCATTGTTGAAAGTGGCTTAGATGTTCCAAACGCCAACACCATTTTCATCAACAATGCTAATAATTTCGGTTTGAGTGATTTGCATCAAATGCGTGGTCGTGTAGGGCGTAGTAACAAAAAAGCATTTTGTTATTTTATAACTCCAGAGTATTCAGCAATGACTGATGATGCTCGAAAACGTATCACAGCATTAGAGCAATTTACTGAGCTTGGAAGTGGTTTTAATATTGCGATGAAAGATTTAGAAATTCGTGGTGCAGGCGATTTATTGGGCGGTGAACAAAGCGGGTTTATAAACGAAATAGGCTTCGATACGTATCAAAAAATATTAAACGAAGCCATTGAAGAACTCAAAGAAAATGAGTTTAAAGATTTATATGAAGATAATGCTATCGAAAAAGTATATGTAAAAGATGTAACAATTGATTCGGATTTTGAGTTGCTGTTCCCAGACGATTATGTGAATAATATAGCCGAACGATTAAGCTTGTATACTAAACTTAACGATATAAAAACGGAAGCCGAATTACAAAAATTTGAAGCCGAATTAATCGATCGTTTTGGTGAATTACCGAAACAAGTAATCGGTTTACTAAATAGTGTTCAAATAAAATGGATTGCCACCAAAGCAGGCTTTGAAAAAATTGTAATGAAACAAGGTAAACTCATTGGTTATTTTATAAACGACCAACAAAGCAGTTTCTACCAAAGCACTAATTTTACACGGGTGCTTCAGTTTGTTCAATCAAATTCAAGCATCTGTAAAATGAAAGAGAAACAAACTCGAAACGGTTTGCGCTTAATGCTAACATTTGAAAATATTAAATCGGTAAAACAAGCGTTAAATGTATTACAACCCATTGCGGTGTAATTATTGTGCTTATATAAAAACCTTAAGCTCGGATGCTTTTGAAACTTTGAAACTTTGAAAAACATGTTATTTAAGATTGTTGCATTATTAATACTATTACCACAAATACTTTTGGCTCAACACACCATTAAAGGTGTGTTTTCGCCAGCAAATGATTATAAAGTGGTTTTATTGTATAAAGTAACGCCAACCGTGTCAGAATACATTACAAATGCAGAGATTCAAAAAGACGGTAGCTTTCAATTTCAATTAGACACTTCTGCTAAAACGGGTATATACAGAATTGTTTATGCGGTTCCACAAGAAGACTTTAATTTTGATGTTATTTACAACGGAAAGGAAGATATTGCGCTTACTTTTAATACTGAAACTGGCATTTTGTTTAAATCATCAACCGAAAATAAATTACTATCATCTTATACAAGCAGTATGTCTGCTATTACCCAAAGTATCAACAACTATTTTAGAGAAGGCCGTAAAGATACTTTGGCTTTGAGGGCTATTTTTAAAACACAACGTGAAACACAAATTCGCTACGAAAAACAGGCAGAAAACACCATAGCATTACATTTTATAAAAGCAAATAAACCATATATTCCTAAAAAGTATGAAGATGTTAAAACCTATGTAAAAAATTTAAAAAACCGTTATTTTGACAATATAGATTTTAATAATAAAACACTTCAAAGTTCTAGTTTTTTACAGGAAAGAATGCTTAATTATGTCTTTGGAATATCGACTGAAGGTAAAGACGAGATTACCAATTATAAAAATAATATTGACGTATTCTATAGTGCTATAAAAACCATACCAGCCAGCATTAAGCGTATTCTATTGGTAGACTTATGGCAAGAAATGGTAGATTTAAGATTAGAACCAGTTGCAAATCATATCTCTAAAAATTATTTATTAAACATTGCTAATCTTTTAAAAGATAAAGAACTAGTTGACACTTTAACACGATACAGTAATTTGTCTATTGGTCATAAAGCACCTGATTTCCCCATTTTAATAGAAAGCAATAACAAGAAAGAAATAATAAGACTAAGTGAATTAAATAATGCAGAAAAATACATTATTGTTTTTTGGAGCAGTACCTGTTCACATTGTTTAGAAGAAATTCCGCAGTTACATACGTTTGTTAAATCGCGTATAAAAAGTAAATTAAAGGTTATCGCCATCGGTTTAGAAGACGATAATAAAGCTTGGAAAGAAAAGATTAAAAATTACCCAGAGTTTCTTCACGTACTTGGGTTGGGTAAATGGGATAATAAGATAGGAAACGATTATGATGTAACGGCTACTCCAGCTTATTTTGTGCTCGATAAAAACAAAAATATTATTGAAAAGCCTGATAGTTTTGAAGCTTTAAAAATATCTTTTAAGTAAAATTAAATCGATTAAACGCACATAAATCAGTCTAAATTCACTTTTTTTTAACTTTAAGTTAAAAAAACATTAGGTTATAAGTTTTGAATTTATATATTCGCAGCTAACCAATACATTATTAAAATGAAAAGAATTACTCAATTAAGCTGTTTATTATTTGTATCTCTATTTATTATTTCATGTTCTAAAGATGATGATGACAAAAAAAGCGAAGTTTTTTCTAATACCATGGAATACGATGGTGTTACATCTGTTATAAATGAGGCTTTGATAGAAGATTATGGTGATAATGGAGAAGGTTATTATAACTATGATTTCATTTTAACTGGTACAACAACTGAAGGTGCTGTTTTTTATTTTTATGTAGAATTATATTCTAAAGGTATTGAATCATTTAAAATAGGTACTTTTGAATATTATAACAATGGCGAAGAAACTACAGAGGAGTTACCAAATTATTACTACACCTATGCAGATTTTGCTGATGAGGATAATGATGAATATTATCAAGTAGAAACTGGAAACATAAAAGTTTCTGGAAGTGGTACTAATTTCTCTATAAGTGGAGATTTGACTTTGGATAATGGTGAAGTCGTGAAAATTAGTTATAAAGGTGAATTTTCTATTGAAGATGAAACGGACAATGAATTTTAAGTCATATTTAAAATTTGACTAATAATAATTAAAACCTCTTATTTATAAGGGGTTTTTTATATTCTAATACCTGTTAAAAATGATAAAAAGCATTTTCTAAATGCTCAATTTGAAATGCTTTTCCTTGTTTTACAATCGCAATAATATCAAAACGCACCTCCACTTCTAGCCCGTTTACAATGACGTATTCATCAACCGCTTTAACCAAGCGTTGTATTTGCTTTGGTTTAACAAAGTCTTGCGGATTTCCAAAATCAATAGTCGAACGTGTTTTTACTTCAATTATGGCTAGTATATTGCCTTTCTTAGCAATAATATCAACTTCCGCTTTATCAAATCTATAATTTCTTTCAACAATATCGTAAGCGTTTTTCAATAGAAAATCGACGGCTAGTTCTTCTCCTTTTTTGCCAAGTTCATTGTGTTTTGCCATACTTTGTTTCCTAATAATTCAGGAATCTAAATTTTAAAAACTAAAGTACATAAAAATTAATTTACTTTCTATTTTTAGTCTTGTCTAAAAAAATATTTACTTTTAAGTAAAATTTATTATATTTGTAGCCTAAAGTTAAAACATGATCACATTATCTGAAGAAAATTATTTAAAAGCTATTTACCATTTAGGTAAACAAGGTGTAGCAGCTGTAAGTACTAATGCTATAGCCGAAAAGATAGAGTCTAAAGCATCTTCGGTAACCGATATGGTAAAAAAACTAGCCGATAAAAATTTAGCGCATTACATAAAATATCAAGGAGTTAGTTTAACTAAAGATGGCCGTTTGGCTGCCGCTTTAGTGGTTAGAAAGCATAGGCTTTGGGAGGTTTTTTTAGTTGAAAAGCTCAATTTTTCTTGGGATGAGGTACATGATGTCGCAGAACAGTTAGAACATATCAAATCCTTAAAATTGGTAAATGAATTGGATGCCTTTTTAGGATTTCCAACTCACGACCCACATGGCGATCCTATTCCGGATAAAGAAGGAAATTATGCACCAACCAAAAGTATTAACATTCTAGATATAGAAGTTGGTGCTGAAGGTGTTTTGGCGCTTGTTAAAGATTCATCGGATGTGTTTTTAAAATATTTAAATAAAAATAATTTGGCTTTGGGCGATGTTATCAAAGTTTTAGAATTTGAACCTTTTGACGATTCGGTTACCATTCAAACTAAAAGCAAACAAATTATTATCTCTAAAGAAGTTGCTAAAAATTTATACTTAAGTCAATAATATGAATTACAACCCTATACACGCACTCGTATTGTTTTTTATAATAGTGGGTGTTTTATATGTGTTATTTCGACCTACAAAAGGTTGGTTTTGGATTATATATAACAACTTTAAAAGTAACGAAAAAGTTGTTATTGAAGATATTCTAAAACAACTCTATCATTTCGAAAATTCAGGAAATAAAGTCGATACCAAAACTTTGGTTGATGTATTAAAGTTCAATAACAATCAAATTATTGAAGTCATAAAAAAAATGACCATTAATGATTTGATTTATTTTGAATCAGACGTACTCAAATTAACCAGTGCTGGTAGAGATTATGCACTTAGAATTGTTAGAATACATAGGCTTTGGGAGCGGTATTTAGCCGATAAAACGGGTTTTAGTAAAGAAGAATGGCACGACAGGGCAGAACTAATGGAGCATAAATTAAGTCATGATGAAACCAACACCTTGGCAGCCCATTTAGGAAACCCGAAGTTTGACCCACATGGCGACCCCATTCCAACAAAAACAGGTAAAATGGCAAAAGTTAATGGGGTTGAATTACCCCTATTGCCCGTAAACACAGTTGGAAAAATTACGCATATTGAAGATGAGCCCGAGATAATTTACAAGCAAATTTTAGCTGAAAAAATTCATATTGGGTCGCTTATACGAATCATTGAAAATAACGCAACCCGCATCGTTTTTCTATCTGAAGGGGAAGAATTTAGATTAGCCCCCATTGTAGCTGCAAATTTAACCGTAGCAGCGATTGAAAAAGAAGTTGTTATTGAAGAGAATATTGCACGATTATCAAGTTTGAAAGCACATGAAACATCTAAAATAATAGGTATTTCAAAAGAAAGTAGAGGAGAAAGTAGACGTCGTTTATTAGATTTAGGTTTTGTGAAAGGAGCCAGTATAAAAATAGATTTAACAAATCCTTTAGGAGATCCACATGCTTATCTTATTAAAGGAACCTCTATTGCTTTAAGGAAAGATCAAGCAGCAAAAATTCTTATTAAAAAAGATTAACTTATGGAAACTAAAGTAAAAAGTGCCTGCGAAACCTGTCCTCAATTTAATGCTGATGGCTTAAAAAAGTTGGGTATTAATACAACGAATGTCGATTTTGTTGTGGCATTAGCAGGTAACCCCAATACAGGAAAAAGCACCGTATTTAATGCGTTAACAGGTTTACGTCAACATACTGGTAATTGGCCAGGGAAAACGGTAACAAGAGCCGAAGGAGGTTTTGAATACAACAATCAAAAGTTCAAGTTGGTCGATTTACCAGGCACGTATTCATTGCTTTCAACCTCCGATGATGAAGCTGCAGCCCGTGATTTTATCCTTTTCGGAAAACCAAATGTTACCGTTATTGTTGCCGATGCGAATAGACTAGAGCGCAATTTAAATTTAGTTCTTCAAATCTTAGAAATCACAGATAAAGCTGTTTTGTGTTTGAATTTAATGGACGAAGCCAAACGTAACCATATAACCATAGACGAGAGAGTTTTAGCGCGCGATTTAGGCATTCCTGTAGTTGCTACAAGCGCCAGATTTAGTGAAGGTATTCCTGAATTAATTCATACAATTAGTGAAATAGCTAACGGCCATATTATTTGTAAACCACACCGTATTAAAAATGTACCAAGTAATATTGAAAATGCAGTTAAAACCCTTTCTGCTGAAATTGAAAAAGAATTTCCAAACATTCCAAATAGCAGATGGATTGCTTTCAGATTATTAGAAGGCGATACACAAATTATTAATGCTCTAAAATCAGGTGAATTACTTTAAAACATTACCATGGAAAATAAAAATATAGATCACATATTAGAGCTTTCAAACGAGTTGCGTTGGCAAATTGGCGACGATTTCCATGATAATTTAACAGAAGGTATTTATGCTGATGCCGCTCAAATAGTTGCCGATACTGTACAGGTTGATAATCAAAAAAAACGTTTCCGGCTAGACAGACAAATAGATAAAATAGTAACGAGTAAAACCTTTGGATTTCCTATCATGTTTTTAATCTTAGCTACCGTGCTATGGTTGACTATTATTGGAGCCAATTACCCATCATCATTATTAGCAGAGTTATTATTAGATAATGTTCATCCCATTTTAAAAAGTGGTGCAGCAGCTATCAACATGCCTTGGTGGCTTGACGGTTTTTTAATTGATGGCGTCTATTTAGCCGTGGCTTGGGTTATAGCTGTTATGCTACCTCCTATGGCCATATTTTTTCCCATGTTTACACTTTTAGAAGATTTTGGTTATTTACCTCGTGTTGCTTTTAATTTAGATAGTCTGTTTAGAAAATCTGGCGCCCATGGGAAACAAGCTTTAACCATGACTATGGGTTTTGGCTGTAATGCAGCAGGTGTAGTGGCTACCCGTATCATAGACAGTCCCAGAGAACGCTTAATTGCTATTATTACTAATAACTTTTCACTTTGTAATGGCCGTTGGCCTACTCAAATTTTAATTGCAACCATATTTATAGGTGCCGTAGTACCATCTGCTTTTTCAAGTTTAATATCCTTATTGGCGGTTATTGGCATAGCAGTTTTAGGAATGGCTTTTATGTTTGGCACATCGTGGGCATTATCAAAAACGCTATTAAAAGGGCAGGTGTCTACTTTTAATTTAGAATTACCCCCTTACCGTCCCCCACGCTTTTGGAAAACCATATACACCTCGTTAATTGATAGAACCATGATTGTTTTATGGCGTGCTATTGTATTTGCTGCACCAGCAGGTGCTGTAATTTGGTTGATTTCAAACATTTACATTGGCAATGAAAGTGTTGCTGCCTGGACTATAGATTCATTAGATGGTTTTGGATTCTTATTAGGCCTAAACGGCGTTATTTTGTTAGCCTATATTGTAGCCATTCCTGCTAATGAAATAGTTATTCCTACCATATTAATGCTTACAGTGTTAGTAACAGGAATGGCTGGAGGTGCAGGTGCTGGTGTGATGTTTGAATTGGATTCAGCAAATGCCACAGGTGATATTTTAAGAGCTGGAGGTTGGACGTTGTTAACAGCCATTAACCTGATGCTTTTTAGTTTGTTGCATAACCCATGTAGTACAACCATTTACACCATTTACAAAGAAACTAAAAGTGTTAAATGGACTGTGTTTGCTTCGATTATGCCTGTAATACTAGGTTTTATAGTCACTTTTTTAGTAGCTCAAATTTGGCGAATTATTTTTTAGCTATTAAAGTAAAATCTCATTATTCAAAAAGAAATTAATATACATAGATGAACAAAGTAAATTATATAGCTTTAACGCTATGCTTAGCAGGGTGTTCGGTATTTTCACAAACCATTATAACAGATAGACCCGACCAAACCGAAAGCTCTTCAACAATAGAAAAAGGAAGTTTACAAATAGAAACAGGTGTTTTATTGGGTTTTACTGAAGATGATTTTAGCTCGGAAAGACAACTTTTAGCACCATCGACTTTATTTCGGTATGGTATTACAAATGGGATAGAATTACGTGTGTTAAGTCAGTTTGAAAGTTTAAAAGATCAAAATTCATCACAAAAAATAAATGGCATGAGCGATTTAGAGATTGGAACTAAAATTCAGCTATTCAAAAAAGAAAATATAAATACTGAAATGGCATTTTTGTCACATCTTATTCTTTCAACGGGTTCAAAGTATTTAAGTAATAACGCATTCGGAACCATAAATAAACTTTCCATTTCTCATGAATTGAGTGATGTTTTAGGCTTAGGATATAATGTAGGTTATGATTATTTTGGTGAAGGGTCAGGAAATTTAACCTATTCAGTTGCTTTAGGTATTTCAGTAACTGAAACCTTTGGTGTTTATATAGAACCTTATGGAAATTTTGTTGAGTTTGATACCCACGAAGCTAGTTTTGATGCAGGAATTGCTTATTTATTAAAAGATAATTGCCAATTGGATTTCTCTTTCGGAACAGGTATCAATCATACCATGAATTATTTATCTCTAGGATGCAGCATCAATATAGCGAAAGCTAAAAGCAATTAATGGCAACCACAACCATCATCTCCACCGCAAGATTTTTTAGAAGCAGGTTTTTTCCAAATGAATTTTTTAATCAAGAAGATTAAAGCAAATCCAATAGCAATAAAAACTAATATGTTTTGAATGATGGTATTCATGTTTAGTTTGTCGAGTTTACTTTGGTTTCATTTCAAAATATTTCTGCTTTCACAGGAATTTGCTATTTCAAAAATTGATAAGCTATTAAAGCAACAACATAAGCAAAAGCACTCATAATTACTAATTGTAAGGTAGGCCATTTCCAACTATTTGTTTCCCGTTTTACAACCGCAAGCGTACTCATACATTGCATGGCAAAAGCATAAAAAAGCAGCAACGAAATTCCTGAGGCAAAGTTAAATAAAGGGCCTCCTAGAATGGGATTTACTTCGGCAGCCATTCTGTTTTTTATAGTGGCTTCATCATCATTCCCCACACTGTAAATGGTTGCCAGAGTTCCAACAAATACCTCACGGGCAGCAAAACTACTTACAATAGCAATACCTATTTTCCAATCGTAACCCAGAGGTCTAATAATAGGTTCAATTGCGTGACCTGTAATACCTATATATGAATGCTCTAATTTATATGAGGAAATGTGTTGACTTATTTCTTCCTCAGATAACTGTTGTGAAGCGTATTGTGTTTTAACAATAGTTTCGGCATTATTAAAATCATCACCTGGGCCATACGATGCTAAAAACCAAAGAATAATAGATATAGCTAGAATGATTTTACCTGCACCAAACACAAATGATTTTGTTTTTTCTAATACAGTCAACGCTACATTTTTAAGCATGGGTAGCTTATAGTTTGGCATTTCAACCACAAAAAATGTTTTGCTTTTTATCTTTAAAACCTTATTTAAAATATGGGCAGAAAGCACAGCTGTAGCGAAACCTAAAAAGTATAAAAGCATTAAAGTTAAAGCTTGATAACCCAATCCTAAAAAGCGCCCTTCGGGAATTATTAATGATATAATAATTAAGTAAACAGGTAATCTGGCAGAACAGGTTGTAAAAGGTGTAACTAAAATAGTGATTAAACGTTCTTTCCAACTTTCAATATTCCGAGTTGCCATAATTGCAGGAATAGCACAGGCAGTACCAGATATTAAGGGCACAACACTTTTTCCACTCAAACCGAAACGACGCATAATGCGATCCATTAAAAATACCACACGACTCATGTAGCCACTTTCTTCAAGTACCGAAATAAATAAGAATAAAAAGGCGATTTGTGGAATAAAAATAACAATCCCACCAAGCCCTGGGATAATACCTTCTGCCAATAAATCAGTAAAAGCACCTTGGGGCAATTGGTTTTTAGTCCATTCGCTTAAAAAAGCAAAAGTACTATCTATAAAATCCATTGGTACACTGGACCAATCATAAATAGCTTGGAAAATGGTTAGTAAAATGACAAAGAAAATAACATAGCCCCAAACCTTATGAGTTAAAATACGGTCTAATTTAGAACGTAAATCTTTGGCTTGAGAAATATCAATAGTTTGTCCTTCTTTAAGCACATGGTTTATAAACTGGTAACGTTTTATGGTTTCTTTTTGCTGAAGTCGTTTTAAATCGGCTTTACTTTTAGTTTTAAAATTAGCAACAGCGTCAATCTCTTTTCGATCTGTTTTTCCAAAATTAACATCTTGAGTTATAACAAGCCATAATTTATATAAAAGTTGGTTTGGGAATGCTTTTTGTAAATTTTCAAAGTATTCTTTATCAATATCTGAAGCTTTAATACATGGCGTTACAGAGACTTCTTTATAATTAGCTATAAGCTGTTTTAAATTGTCAATACCTTCTTTTTTTCTGGTACTAATTAAAGCGATTTTAGTTTGAAGTTGCGTTTCTAAATATTCTATATCTAAAGAAATGCCCTTATAACGCATTCTATCAGACATATTAATGACTAATAAAGTGGGGATTTCTAAATCTTTAATTTGAGTAAAAAGTAATAGGTTTCGTTTTAAATTTTCAACATCGGTTACTACAACAGCAATATCTGGAAAATCTTTATCATTTTTATTTAAAAGCAATTCTATGACTACACTTTCATCTAAGGACGATGCGTTTAAACTATAAGTACCTGGTAAATCTATAATATGTGCCTTAACACCACGTGGTAGTTTGCAAATACCTTCTTTTTTTTCAACAGTAATACCAGGATAATTTCCAACTTTTTGGTTTAAGCCGGTTAGTGCATTAAAAACAGAGGTTTTTCCTGTGTTGGGATTACCTATTAAGGCTACATTTATTTGCTTACTCATATTTCTTTTTCAATTAAAATATGACTAGCAGTTTCCTTTCTAATTGCTAAATGGGTGCCGTTAATATTTAAATACATAGGGTCTTTAAATGGTGCCAATTGAACAAGTTCTACCAAATTACCAGGTAAACAGCCCATTTCTAAAAGTTTTAATGGAACATGAATGGACGATACATCTACGATAATAGCGCGTTCTCCTCGTTTTAATTCGGCTAATGTGTTTTGCAAACTTATTTAGATTGATTTTAAAGAAGCAAAAGTAAGGGAAAAGTTTTAGAGTTACAAAGTTTCAGAGATGCAAAGTTTTTTTAAGGGAGTTTTGAGTTGCAGCCAACGTTTTTACAAGGTTTTTCTAACAGCTAAACAACAAATCCTATTTCTCTTCTTTCAGAATCTCAATGTCTTCAAGAAGTTTTTGTATGGCTTCAGAATCGGTGCCATCATAAAACCCACGGATTTGGCGTTTTTTATCAATAAGCATGAAATTTTCGGTGTGTATCATATCAAAATCGCCACCATCACCAAAATCTTTTACAGCTAAATAACTCTTTCTAGCCAATTCATAAATTTGTTTTTTATCTCCAGTAACTAAGTTCCATTTGGCATCATCAACACCTTTTTCCAATGCATAACGTTTTAGTTGTGCTACCGTATCTATTTTTGGAGTTACAGTATGTGAAAGCAAAAGTACTTCATCATCATTAAGAATCTCTTTTTGTATTTGCGCCATATGGTTTGTCATAATAGGGCATATGGTTTGGCAGGTTGTAAAAAAGAAATCGGCAACATAAATTTTATTTTTATAGTCGTTTTGGGTAATGGTTTTTCCGTTTTGATTGATAAGTTTAAAATCGGCTATTTTATGATACTTTTTTTGATATTGGATGGTGCTATCTACCAATTCTGTACTTACCATAGCTGGTTGATAAATAGGTAATGGCTGGTATACATTTAAAGTATTGTAAATAATAGAGACAATAATTATTGAAATAGCAATAAAAACAAAAGCAAAGGTTTTATAATCTTTAAAAAATGATAGCATTTCGCAAAAAAAGTAAATTAAACTTCTTCAAAAATACAATCAAAATTCAATAGATTCTGTTTTATGAACCCTTAAATTCATGTTAAAAACTATGGCATTCCACAATAGTCTTTTTAAAGTTGGTTTAAAAGCTTACTTTTGTCCGATTATAAAAAAAAATATTACATGCCAGAATTTTTAATAAAAGGAGCTCAACTATTGTTAAGCCTTTCTATACTAGTTGTTTTACACGAATTGGGACATTTTATCCCAGCAAAATTATTCAAAACCAGAGTAGAAAAATTCTACTTATTTTTTGACGTTAAGTTTTCACTATTCAAAAAGAAAATAGGTGATACGGTTTATGGTATTGGCTGGTTGCCTTTAGGTGGCTATGTTAAAATAGCAGGGATGATAGATGAAAGCATGGATACTGAGCAAATGGCACTACCACCCCAACCATGGGAATTTCGTTCAAAACCTGCATGGCAGCGGTTAATTATTATGCTTGGAGGAGTTACGGTTAATTTTATTCTTGCATTCTTTTTATTTATGATGATGTTACTGGTTTGGGGAACAAATTACTCAACAAAAGATGATATTAAATACGGTTTTGGAATTGCAAAAACTTTAGAGTCTTACGGTTTTCAGCAAGGAGATAGAATTATATCTGTTGATGGAAAGCCATATAAAGACCTTTCAATAGACATTAATAAATACATAATGTTTAGAGAAGTTGGGAATATTAAAGTGGAACACCCTGACGGAACAGTCGCTGATATACAACTTCCTGAAGATATTGGTACAAAACTTTTTGAAGCAGGAGATATACCAGCTATAGCACCCCGTTACCCTTTCCAATTAGATTCAGTGTCTAAAGATTCACCAGCAGATAAATCTGGATTGAAAGCAATGGACAAAATCATTTCTGTTAATGGACAACCAATAACATATTATTCCGATTTAACTTATCAAATTAAAAATAATACTAAGGAAAATTTAGTTTTAGAAGTTGAACGTAATAATGAAATTAAAAATTTGACTATTACTCAAAATGAAGATAAAACGATAGGGATAGTTTCTACAATAGCCGATTTAGACTATATTAAGTTAAACAAAAGAGAATATACTTTTTCAGAAAGTATAACAGGAGGGTTAAGCCAGGGTTATTGGGAAGTTAAAGACTACTTAGCTCAGTTTAAATATATTTTCACCAAAAAAGGGGCGTCTCAAATTGGTGGGTTTGCAGCTATTGGCAACATGTTCCCAGCAACTTGGAATTGGCATGCCTTTTGGTATTTAACAGCTTTTTTATCTATTATGCTAGGTGTTTTAAATTTATTACCCATACCTGCTTTAGATGGCGGCCATGTGATGTTCTTACTTTATGAGATGGTGTCTGGAAGAAAACCTGGAGACAAGTTTATGGAGTATGCACAAATGGTAGGATTCTTTATATTAATAGCTTTAGTTTTATTTGCGAATGGTAACGATATTTTTAAGGCAATTTTTAATTAAAATTTTTTGAAAAAATGTTTGCAGTAACTAAAAAGATATATATATTTGCGCTCGCTTAGGCGAAAAACAAACACTCCTCCTTAGCTCAGTTGGTTAGAGCATTTGACTGTTAATCAAAGGGTCCTTGGTTCGAGCCCAAGAGGGGGAGCAAACAACAAGAAAAAGACTTTACAGAAATGTAAGGTCTTTTTTGGTTTTATACGGTATCAACAAGGGATTTGCTGTATTCTCAACATTAACTACATTTTCTATTAAATGCCAACTTGCCAAGTTTTTTTGTGGAAAAAGTGCCTATATAGGTGCCTAATGATTTTTAAAAGGTGCCTAATCGATTTAAATTAATTATTTAGTAAGTAGTTTAAATTTTCCTTCCATTTGATGAATCCTTCTTTATTGCTGGAGTGTCTAATGAGATTAAATCTTGCTGAATCTGGGAGGATATTGTTTTTTTTATTCACCTCATTTTTAAATTCCTGTCTACCAATTTTGCTTATTAAATTTATATTTTCTTCTACAATTTCAATAGAATTATTAAAATTATTAGAAATACTCCAAAGATAAGTGGCATGTGAATTTAAAAGTTCCCAACAATAATGAATTTTTTTATCACTTATTATAGTAAATAAGAATCCAAAATTTGGTTTTAGTGTAAATTTAATTTTATTATTATCATTTTGTTTTAAACCCGATAAGTAAACAAGTTGTCGCTTGTTTTTAATATGCTTATCTTTTACAAAGAAGCCTATTAACTCCTGTTCATTTTCGTTAAATAAACTGTTTATTGGGTTAATATCTAATTTGTCAAAAAGCTCATCAAGGTTAAGAAGCTGTTTAGAGTTTTCTTCTGAAGTTAATTTTATTATTCTATTAAATTCTATTTGCTTTACTTTTTCAACAATTGAAGAGTCTATTTTTGTAATTTCCGGAGAAGAAATGTTTTCAAATTCAGTTTTATTGTATTCTAAAATTATAGTACCAATAACTTCAAATGTTTTTCTTTTAAACACTTTTGGAAAATAGTATTTTATGTAATCAAATTCTTTTTTTATCTCATTGTTTAAAATCTCAAATTCAACTGTTTTTGATAATTCAGGTATCCCTGCGTCGAATTTCACACTACCATCTAAGAATTTAGCATCTTTGAAATGTACAGTCGTGTTAAAATCTATACTTTCTTTCCTATTAACGGAGTATTGTGGTTTGTAATTAGGTTTATTGACATTTTCAACACCTTCAAATTCAACTTGATTAGTGCTAAAATTATTGTCTTCGTAATATGAATCTTCATCAACTATACCTTTAAAAGACACCTTTTTGTAATGTGTAAATTGAGGCTCAAGTAAATTCCATTTTAGGTTTTCAAAATAAATCTTTTTCAAACCAGTGTTGTTTTTTGTTTGACTTTTGAATTCATCTATTTTGTGACTGTTATAATCAATAATATTTAGAATTAATACTTTGTCACTTGGGTCATATTTTTTTATTTCTACTTCCCATAATATTTCCATTTGGGGCTTGAACTTAAAATTATCTAAACTTGGAAAATTACTTTGTTCAAAGCTTATATAATCGTTTTGTGTATAATATATACTATGCCTAACAATTTTTAAAATTCTGCTTTCCATTTGTTGGTTATTATCGGGTGGTGAAAAACTTGTACTAAAATAAATCTTAATTTAATAAAAATGAAAATACTATTTATAATAAAAAATAAATCTAATTTTAATAATAAGGGAAAATGCCCGTTAGTTTGTAGGATTACCTTAGATAAAATCAGAAAAGAATTCTCAACAGGTCAATTTGTAAACCCAAAAAATTGGGACAGTAAAAAACAAATTGTTAAACCACCAGAACCCGATATAGATTATATAAATAATCAACTAAGCCTTATTAAGACAAAAATTAATAAGGCTTTTTTATTGCTTCAAGTTAAAGAAGAAGCCATTACAGTAGAAGCTATTTACAGCCTTTATTTAGGCAAGAAAACTCAAAAAGAATATAATGTAGTTGAGTATTTTGGAATGTACTTAAGCAAGCTTAAAACGCTAATTGGTATTGATATTAAAGAAGTGACCTGGAATAAGTTTGATTATGTTAAAACAGATATTCATGCCTTTATTAAATGGAAGTTTAAAGTTAATGATATGCCTTTAAAAAAGCTAGAAGCTAACTTTTTAACAGAGTTAGAATACTATTTAAAGGTGAAGGAGAAGAAATTGAAGCAAGTAACTATCAACAAGAAAATCCAACGCTTCAGAAAAGTAGTAAAAGTTGCTGTTGCAGAAAACTTCTTAGATAAAGACCCATTCATACTTTACAAAACCAAAACGGTTAAAATAGAGGTTGTTTTTCTAACTCCAGAAGAACTAAAAAAACTGGAAGAACATGAGTTTTCACAACTTAGATTGCAGTTTGTTAAAGATTTATTTGTGTTCTGCTGTTATACGGGATTGCCATATAGGGAACTAATGGATTTAAAGTATTCTAATATTGTTAAAGGATTTGATGGTAACAAATGGATTAAGATAAAACGTGAAAAAACATCTAAAGCATTATCAATACCATTACTTCCTAAAGCTCTTGAAATTATGGAACGCTATGGAAGTAGTGAAAAATACGTGTTTGCCAGAATAAGTAATCAGAGATATAACTCCTATTTAAAAGAAATAGCTGCTATTATTGGAGTTGATAAAAATTTTACTACTCATATGGCTAGAAGAACTTTTGCCTCTTCTGTATTGCTTTATAATGATGTACCTATGGAAATCGTAAGTGAACTGTTAGGGCATAGTAATATGAAAGTAACGCAAGATAGCTATGGCAAAGTGGTTCAGAAAAAAATTAGTTTAGAGATAGATAGATTGAAGGGAAGCGGTTAGCTTCCCATCTTATTCTCCTTTACAATATCTTACTTTTATTTGTTTCTTGATTTTTTTTATATTGAACTGTCTAAAAACTCTTCAATTAGTAAATTACAGTAACTGTTTAAGTGTGGATATATATAGCTTTTATCAATGTTTTTTTTTTTGATACTCCTTCTTATATATTCTCCTAAATCTTTTTTAATATCAAAACAAAAAAAAGGTTTTAATTTTAAATTATTTCCATTTTCATTATGATTTGTGTTAAAGCAATCCTCTAGTGGTTTATTTGGAAATGGATTAAAAATAAAAAGACCTTGTTGTGGTATAATATTTTGATTATAAATTGTTGTTATAGGTCTTTCATCTCTAAAGCTGTTTTTAGGCTGCATTTTGTTTTCAAAATCAGAAAGGTAGAAAATAGAATTTTTATTCTTTTCCCAATCATAAAAAGAGCTTAATCTCGGAAAACTTCCATATGTAAAGTCAATCAAATTATTTAATTCATTATGTTTTTGAAAGTTTTTGTCTATAAAATAAATTGAAAAATATTTATCTATTTCATTGTTTGATGCTGTAGGAGTTGCTCTTTCTGTAGCAAAAAATAGCGCAACATCCAAGTCATATGTAAAATCCATAAGAGGGGTTGGTGCTCCATAATGTTGAAGAATGCTTAATATTGGAAAATCTCTTTGATTTGCTTTTAAATTATAATATTCAAAAATTTTATTGAATAATTTTTTATCACGTGCTTTTAAAATGAATTCGTTAATAAATTCCAAATATGACCTGGGAAGCCACCATTGTTCAACTTCATTCGTTATCCAAAATCTTTGAGCTGAATTGTATAATTTATATTTAGCCTCGCCCATTCCTCTGAAAATAAAATCACTATTTATTTTTAAGTCTTTATTTTCATCGATTTTTACTTTATCTTTAATTTGATTTTGTAATAATTTATATAAATTATTAAACTCCTCAATGGTGTCAATTTTAGTATATTTCTCAAAATATGCAAAACTCTCCCTCTTTTCAGTAAAATCTTTATAATTTGGTAATAATCCCATTTTTTGGTTTTTTAATTAACTTAAGGCATTTGAACTTAATTTGAACCTTGTGTTTAAGCACTTATTCCACTATTTCTCATAGACAATGTTTACCTTAGTTTTTTCTTTCTTCAGTTTGAATTTTATTGGATTCCAATCTTGATTTTTCGGTTGTATAATGCTATCACTGAAAAATAATATCTCTTTGCCCTCTCTTATTTCATAAGCGGTATGCTTAAAAGTAAATTCCTTTTTTTTACATTCAGAATACAGTTTTTGAATTTCAGGAACATTATCATAAGATACAATCCATTTAATATTTTCAATAGTCTTAATCTTTTCACTAACCAAATAATGATTTTTATTTTCATAATGGTTCATATATAGACTACTTGCTTTTAAATAGTATGGTGGGTCGAAATAAAACAAAATATTTTCATTCTCCGCCTCTCGTTGGATTTTATCAATTAACTTCACTGCATCTTTTTTATAAAGACGAATATTTTTTTTTTGTTGTGCTATTACTTTTATTCTTTTAATTAAATCTTTTTTATTAAACCTACAGTCCATAAGATAATTACCGTTTTGCTCGATACCACCCATTACACCTGCATTGATAATTCCTGACCTATTTGTACGATTCAAATAAAAAGTTGAAAAACCTAATGTTAGTAAATCAGCCGTTTTTTTATTGTCTTGAACATCTTTTTGTTTTTTCCATTCGTAAATAGATAATTCAGCATTTTCAATCATCTTACATAATTTACTGGTATTATTCAAAACGGAATGCCAAAAAGCATAAATAGCTCTGTCTCTATCATTTATTGTTATTTTTTGAACAAATCCTTCTATTAATAGAAATAAAGCAACTGAAGCACCCCCAGAGTACGGTTCAACATAATGCCCATTAATATTGTTATCAATGCAAATTTTTGCAATAAATGCTGACAACTTGTTTTTCCCGCCTGGGTATCTTAAAGGTGAATAATACATTAATTTTCTTTTATGTCTAGAAGTTCTTCAAATAAAGGAAAAAGTAAATCCCAAAAGTTATTTAAATAACGGTTATTTAAATAGTGAGTGTTTTCACTATGAACATAACCATTCAAGACATCAAGACTTAACTCATTTTTTGGATTTAGGACTTTATTAATAATGTCCTGTGATTTGCCGTTGACTTTAGTTTTAATAAATTCAAGTCGTTTACTTAAATTGATATTTTTTATACCTGCATTATCAGGATAATGTCCACATAAATGGCCAATCAAACCTTCACTTTTTAAATAATTCAAAACGGCCAGGTCTAAAAAAATTCTAATAGATGCAGCGACCGAATTATTATATTTTAATGGGATTAACTTTAATTCATTAAAAAGCTCATTAAGTCTATAGCTCGAAGAATTTAAAGAATAAATATCCAAGATTAATCGAGATCTGTTAGGATTGTTTTTAATTACAATTGGAGGAAGAGTAGGCGTTGAGGGTGTGATGTCAATTGACGGAACTTCTAATTCAGTATCAGTAGTATCACTATCAGTAGTTTCTATTACTTCATTGATTACTTCATCAAAATTTACTAACGGCAAACTTTCTAAAATTTTGTCAAAGTTTGTAGTAATTGTTCTTGTGTCAATTTTTAACTCTGAATCTTTATTTACAATATGTTTGATTAATTCTGAGTAGGCATTTAAAAAACCTATTTTGTGTTTAAACACTAATTCTATTCCGTCAAAATCTAAACCCCATTTTTCTTTTGCATCTTTATTTGAAAAGAATCTTTCTAAAATAGAAATAGGAAACTTATAGGAAATAGCATTCTCGTACTCTTCTTCAGTTAGTTTGTTTTTTACTTCATTTTGCTTAACCAAGTCTTTGATTTTTAGAATTCTAATAAAACCTTCCAAATCACTTTTGCTCATTTTGGTAATAGACATTATTTTTATAATGTCTCCATTGTATTTGTCGTATAATTCTGAAATCCATCTTTGTTGTTGTACCCTTGACCAAGATTGTTGTAATGATGATGTACTATTTCTTTGGTTTATATACCATTCAGCCTCTTCAAATGTTGGTGCAACATTTACCAAAATTTTTTCAATACTACTTAGATCAATTTTAGCGGATTGGGTTCTGATGAACGCTCTGATACCTTTTGGAGCTTTATGAGGTTCACGAAGAAGTTTAAGTGCTAACACCCTTCTATTTCCTTCGGCAACATAATATTTTTCATTTTCTAAGTTCTTCCAAACAACTACTGGGTCTGCAGGTATAAAACCATCTTCAGTAATTGATTTAATTAATTTAAAAAATTGCTTTTTATCTGAATCTTCAGATGTAAAATCTTCCGCAAAATCACTAATTTGTATGTGAGTTTCTTCTGGATTTAATCTCGGATTATCAGGCCAAAGCCTAAGCTGGTCTACAGAACGAGGTGTCTTTTTATTCAACCATTCATTATTTTTACTCATTTGCTATTTTATTGCCGTTTTTAAAAATACTTTTACAATTTTGAAATGATGTGTTATTTTAAAATCTCAGTATTTTTGTATTAAAATACACCATAAATGTAAATAAAAAATATTATTAAGCTACATCAGAGCAAAGATTTATATATTTTAGTTTAAGATTTTTGATTTATTTTTTAATTAATACTGGATGATTTTAAATGGTAGTTAAGGCTCATTTTTTATTAAATTTAATTATAAATCATACAATTTCACATCTGATGTATTAAACTCTAGCACCAATCGCAAATGCAATTAGTTTTCCTGTATGTCCAACATCATAAATGGGATAATCATTTAGAGTTCTTTACCGCCTTTCATTAAAAGTCTTTAATTTGAATTATAGGTTAAAATTTTGTTTTATCGTTTAACAAATCTCAATTACTATTAGTTTTTTATTAATAAATTAATTGCTTGAGCAATCCTTTAGTTCTAAAATTTAATTATTATTTAAGTTTAGTAACTCGTAAAAGATTTGTCAAAAAAGTATTGAACTACTAAATAGAATTTTCAAAAAGGTTTCTACGATATTTAATTATTTTACTTCTCATTACTTCTGCCTGTTCTATGGTGAAGAAACATCTACATGAACTATAATCCATGAAATTATTATAATTTGGAGTTTGTTCATTGTTTAATAAAGTGCATTCTTTTTTTCGGCTTAAATCTGTGCAATTTTTTTGTTCTGGAGTATCTGAGATATAATCTGTTTTAATGTCCCAAGGGTATTTAATTTTACGACAATTAGAAGCTCCCCAAACATGCCATAAGCCTAAGTAATGTCCAACTTCATGGGTAATGGTTTGACTGTTTTCTGTCATGATGGAAACGTAATTAATCTTTACTGATTTAGGGATTGTATTTTCCTCTAAAACACTTGATGAACTTCCCCAGTCTCCAATTAATAGGTTGAGGTTTTTTTCAGGTTTTATAAGCTTTAGTTGGTTTTTATTTAAGGGTTTAGTATAGCGTATAATGCCTTTTTTTTCTTGTTGAACAAGAATAGTATCTGACAAATAAAATATGATATTAGGTATACCTATAAGCTCTTTAAATTTTGGATCTAAAGAACTTATGTCATTTTTTCCAGTAAAATTATTACACAATTCTTCTATTTCTTCATCTATTCTTTTATTAGTTATGATTTGAGTAATATAAGGATGACTCTTAGAAGGAACCAAATGTAATATTATTGGAATTTTAATGACCTTCCCACAATCTATAATAGAATCATTATTTTGACTATAGGTGAATTTTAGACATATAAAGAAAAATACAAAAAAAAATTTCATAGACATTATTAAATAATTGATTTTCATTTCATTTTTGAAACACTAAAAATAAAATAGTTAAATTGAGGACCTTTTGTTTCATCCGTTTTTGAAACAATTTGACCAATTGAAGATTTATATTTCCAATTTGACCAATCCCAAGTGTTTACATTAGGAACTTGAATAACGATATAACTACCTTCTGCTAATTTCGCTCTTGTAGTAATGCCTTTTTCTGTATCAAGACCTAGATATATGTCCTGAACAGGAATGTTTTTATTTCTATTTTTGATTTGATCAGTAAAACCTTTTGCAAAACCAGAAAGAATAGGTGTTACAGGGTTAATTTTATCAAGCAGTTTAAGCCCACTTGAAAATAAATCTCCTTCTAAAAAGCCTACTAACTTTTTATCATTTTTGTTTTCAACATTTATAGTATAGCATTTAAAATCAATTCCTTCTTTGCCGACATTTAGGTCACTAAAAACGGGATAACCTGAGATGCCAGCTTGTTGCCCCTCAGTTATTCTATATACTTGATTGAAATGAACATGTTCATTTTCACCTTGAACTTGATTCTTAACATAGAAATCAAAAAGTACATTATGTTCACCTTTGCCTGGGTAATCCATAGCAACAAGTCTATCAAGTGTTATTTTAATTTTAGAATTTTTCAAGTTTTCTTGAGGTGTTATAGTTGTCGCATTAATTATATTTGAATCAAGCATTGGAGTATTAGTTTTTGGAATAAAACCGAAAGCATGTGAAGTGAATTTCCATACGTCTTTTATATTCTCAACATTTTTAAGAAGCTCATTATTATTTAAGTTTTTTATATCTGATATAAATTCGTCAGACTCAATATTCATAAGTTTTGATAAAATTGAGTCTCTAGTTTGGTTACCTATAATTTCTGATTCGCTAAACCATTCTTTATTGTTTTCAATGGAACTTTCCGAAATTCCTAGTTCTGAGTATGTGATAATTAAGTCATCCTTATCTTTGACAAATGAGTCTGCAGTACTTTTTAATTGAAGGGTACTTATAATAACTAAAAGAATTATAATTATTCCAACTAAAATATAATTTACCTTTTTCATTTTTTTAATAATTTTAAGCTGCGTTATAAATTTTACTAATTCTTAATACCTCATAGGTTTTATTTTCTAAAAACTTTTTTGTTAACCTAATTAATCTAGGTCCATTTTTTATATTACTCACACAATCATCCCTCGGATTTCCACCAGATTCAAATAGCAATAATTCATCTTTATACCTGAAACAAATTCCAATATGGTACACTTTTTTTCCAACTTTAAAATAAATTATATCACCTGATTCTATTGATGCATGTTTTATATTATAAATTTCAAAGCAGTTTTCGCAATCAAAATATTCCTTTAATGGAATAATCCAATTAGATGTATTTGAAAACCAAGCAGCATTTGCGTAATATTCTGGTTTTAATGGTAGTTTTAATCCAGACTTAACTAGTATTTGATAAATAAAGCCAGAGCAATCAATACCATACAACTCTTCTGTACAAACATTGGGTTTTCCATTATATAGAGTTGGTTTTGTTTTCCTTGATGGGTTTTTACTGCCCCAAACATAAGCTAAACCATTATTTTGATAATAATTGTAGTTTTCATTTTTTGTTAAAAGAAGAGCCTGTTTAAGAAGTTCAGATTTAAACTCAACTATTTTATCTAAATTAAATTTGTTTTCTAGGGAATTATTAATGGAATCTTTATCCAAAATATCAATTAAATTAGAAAGTTCAATCTCTCGGTTATACGAATCATTTAGATTTTCCACGGAAAGAATCATTTGTGCACCACTAGGGCTATTGTAATATTCATCTCCTTCATAATCAGTTGCTTTGTCTTTACAGCTAAGATTGACAAGATTAAAAAAAACAAAAGTGTTTATTAGAAAAAATAATCTTTTATTAAATTTCATACTTATTGATTAATCTTTTTCAGATTATATAAGAAGATGTTTTAAAATATAATATTAGAAATAATAGCCACTTTAGTAATGATTTATTCAAGACTAAATAGAAGATCAGTTGCTACTATATTGATAATTAGGAGGGTATGAATATAGTAATTTTTTTTAATTAAAAAAATAATTATTTTTCACTTTATGAATTTCACTTTATTTATCTAAAATTTAGATATTTTTTTGTTAAATTTTCATTTATAATCAATAATTCAATGTCAGATAATAAAAATTTTATTACTGTTACTGCACTTATAAATTTATATGCAAGTAGCTTATCATCTACTATGGATGGTCAGATAATAGTTGTTGAAGGTTTCTATACAGATAACAACAACAAACTATATGGACAATACTACTATGATGAAATATTAAGCAAAGAGAAACACCATAAAATCACCATACAGATTACTCAAAGTTTAAAATCAAAACTAAGTTCTGGTAATTACTATAACTTTCAAGGGTATGTTACCAGAGGACAGTCCTTAGATAATAATTCAAAACTTGGTGTTTACTTTAGGGTAACTAAAATATTTGAACACAAAGAAGATGTGCAAATCGTTTCTAAGGTTGAGTATGATATTATACGTGCTAGGTTTGATAGGGAGTTTCCAATAATCCAAGATATTCTTCTAAAGAAAATAGAATTACAGCAAAAACCAACTTTAGATATAATAACTGGGATTCAATCTACATCGCATGATGATTACATAAGTCAATTGTTAGATAAAGACTATTTTAATATCAGGCATTATAAGTGTAATTTATCAACTAGTTTAGAAATTATTCAATTTTTAGAATCTTATGATTTTAAAGATTCATATTTATTGGTTATACTTCGAGGAGGAGGAAGTGGATAAGAGGTATTCAATGAAATTGAACTATGCAAAAAGGCTATAGAGCTACCCATTCCATTTATTACAGGAATTGGTCATGATGAAGATAAAACGTTGTTACAGAGAGTGGCTGACATGGGATTGTCCACACCTACATCAATTGGAGTATACCTTCAGGAGATTGTAAATTCACATAAAGAACGTCTAAAAATAGTCGCTAACAAGGACTTAGAAATAGAAAATTATAAAAAATTGGTTCAGATTGAAAAGCAGCTTTTAACGAACCTGGTAGCTTCACAAAAAAAATATTTGAATTTAGTTTTAGGAATTTTAATAATCTTAATCTTGGCTATAGTATATTTAGTTTTAAAAAGTAAATGAGTTTAGAAGAATTCAATGACTTAAATCATGACGAAAGATTATTTACAGTTGTAGATAAGGGTGTTTTTTTGGATAACTATGTTACTGTCAATATCCGTATGAACCTTTATTCAGTTGGTAAATTTTATGTTGAACTAGTTTATGATTCAGAAGAAAATAAAATAGTTGAAGTGCGTAGTTTTAAACATGGTGTTCAACCTAATAAATATACTTCACATATTAAGTTTGGAAAATAACTTGTCAAGTTGTCAACTTTTTTACTGAAAATAAAAACAGGTGTATTAAATTGTAATTTCAAAAAATTCACTTAAAGGAACGTCTAGCGTAATTGACAGAACTGAAATGGTAACTATATTGGGAGTAACAACGCCTTTTTCAATTTTATATAGGTACTGCCTGTCTTTACCAACTAATTGAGCCAATTTTGTTTGGGTAAGACCTCTTTTTTTTCTAAAAAAACGAACCCTGTTTCCAACTTCTTTGGGAATTGAAGCTTTTAATTGTTCAAGTCTTTCTTCAGATAATTCTACCATAAGGTAAAATTCCAATTAGAAAAAATAAATATTGTAACCTTAGAATACTACATTATTATTTATATTTACGTGTATTAGTATCAAACTAGATTAATTTAAAATAATACTTATTAGTTATGAAAATAAAACTGATTAATTTCTTGATGATTATGTCATGTACATTGCTTTGTTCTCAACAATCTAATCAAGAAATAGGAAAACAAAGAGAAAGACAAGCAAGTAATCCAGAATTATTAAAATTCTTAGAAGTAGAACTTAAACAACCAGAAATATCTAATAAAAATATTAGTATACTTGGTGGTGGTAGTATAGGTTATTCAAATGCAGATAAATTAGGAAAAAGTGATTTTGACAAAAATTATAATCCTGGTCTTGATTTCTTCATGGAAGATAATCCTTATGAAGCAGATAATATATTAGAAAATGCTATTGATGAGCATCGGGTGCAAAAGCAGAACAAGTTTTATTATAAGTATGGATTAACTTTTACAATATTTATAAGTGCTATTTTAATCACGTATTTTATAGTTAGTAATAAAAAATAAATACTACTAGTAATCAATCAATGGTTTAGTAGTTTCTCACAAGATTGTTCTATTACAAATACTAAAAAACTCATGTTTTATATATAAATAAATCAGAAGACTTATGTGTGAATAGCTTTGTAGCATTTAAAATCAAAAATTAGTTTGGTATTTCTAAAAAAGCAATCAAAAAATTAAGTAGTGGAAATGTAAAAAAAATCAAATAATCATGGAAAGTTTTATACTTAATATATTTGCTATTATTGGTGTTTTTGTTGGGGGATATCAACTTTTTCTTTTTTTAGCAAAAAATTCTGAAGAAAGAAAAAGGACGGATGATGATGTTTGGGAGTTAATAAACAATTGTAATGAGTGTCGTATTTATGCTTCTTATTATGATGTATCGCTTGATGAAATTAGAAATATTCAAGGTTTTAAGAAGCATAGAATCGAATTGTTGAAAATAATTAATGAACCCGCAAACAGAAAAGAAGCTCTGGAGTCTATTAGTGAAAAAAAGCAAATAAAGTTAAATCAAATTAAGGATTTTGAAAATAAAAGAAAAATAGGCTATAAATATGAAAATGAAATTTTTGAGATTTTTGACACATATTATAAATTAACTCAAGATGAGATTATTGATGGTTTTA
Organism: Mariniflexile litorale; assembly: GCF_031128465.2. Taxonomy (GTDB): domain Bacteria; phylum Bacteroidota; class Bacteroidia; order Flavobacteriales; family Flavobacteriaceae; genus Mariniflexile; species Mariniflexile litorale. The sequence goes on from NZ_CP155618.1 coordinate 1,511,279, forward strand.
TGAAAAAGTTCTCTACCAACCAAACAAAGGCAACTGAAATTTTTCAGGAGTGCTATAATAATTGGTTAATTACTAAAGTAAATACTAGAATTCCGACTGATGAAGTATTTTATGAAGTAGGGTTTATTTTAGATTCTGATGGGTATAAGTTGACTCAAAATGATTTAACTAGAAAAGAATGGTTAAAGAAAAACAATAAAGTATTAGATCATAGAATTAATTTGGCAAACGATTTGCCTTTTTAAAACATAAAAACATCTAGTACTATTATGCACAAGAAATCAGACATCTTGAATGATAAAACAGTAAAAAACATAAAAGGTTACATAAATTCGCCTAATATTTTACCGAAGTCTATTCTATACTATGAGAGACATTTTACCAGAAATAATAAGAGCGTCATTGAATACTATTCAGATTATGAATTAGATTCTTATTTTGAAACAGAAACCACTAAATATTTTATTATAACACGAGGGTTTTCAGAAAAGAATGTTTTGTTTTCAACAGAGGTTATCTATTTAAATGCAGATGGGATGCCATATATGTGTTACAATGAAGTTTTAACCATCGATAAAGTTCTAGAAAAGCATTACAGAAAAATAAATTCTAAAAACGAATATTCTTATGAAGGTTTTTATTCCTTTTCGGAGTGTTTAAAATACAAACCTTGGATTCTTTAATAAACCATAAAATTTCTACCACAAAAAACTTGACAACTTGTCAAATGCCATAACGTCAACTTATTTTCAAAAATTTTTAATTTTTTTTGAAGAATTTTTTATAACCAAGATTGAAAGTTAATTATTCAAAGCACCCCACTCTAATCTGAGGGTGGGATTATTCCCCGCCATTGTTTAATTAAATTTTATTATAATGGTAACTATTAAAGATTTCAAAAAGAGAGAAACCAAAACAGGCGAAGAATTTTTTGTTTTAGTTTTACAAGGTGGTATTACACCAGTAAAAAGTAAAGAAACGGGTAGAATGTATTTTACAGCTAAAACCTGTACGGTACCAAGTACATTTGACGAAGATACCTGCAAACAAATTATTGGTCAAGAATTCCCTGGGGAAATTGTTAAGGTGAGTGTAGAACCTTACGAATATGCACTTCCAGAAACAGGAGAGATTATTACCCTTGATACACGTTGGGAGTACCAAGACACTTCTTTAGAAACTGCTTCTGCTAACATTATTGAGGAAGAGGAAGTTATGTAACACTTGGTTACAAAACCTATGAAAGAGGCATTATTGCCTCTTTTTTTATATGGTTATATATATAACCAACTTTTTGTATAACACATAACATAAATATTATGGAATTAAAACAAGCACAGCGTGAACAAGTAAAATTACGTATTGGATTGAGTGGAGCATCGGGATTTGGTAAAACTTATTCAGCACTACTATTGGCTTATGGCATCACAGGAGACTATTCTAAAATAGCCATCATAGACACAGAAAATCAATCTGCCAGTTTGTATGCGCACTTAGGTAATTACAATACAATAAGTCTGGAAGCACCTTATGCACCTGAAAAGTATATCGAAGCCATAGAAGTTTGCGAAAAGGCAGGTATGGAAGTAATAATAATTGATAGCATAACCCACGAATGGAATGGCAAGGGAGGTTGTTTAGAAATTCATGAACAATTAGGTGGTAGGTTCCAAGATTGGGCAAAAATAAGTCCAAGACACCAAGCCTTTATTGATAAGATACTCCAATCTAAATGCCATGTTCTAACGACTGTAAGAAGAAAAGTTGATTACTCAATGGATACAGATGGCAGTGGTAAAACTAAAGTTATCAAGCATGGGACAAAGGAAATAACTCGTGAGGGCTTTGAATATGAGCTAACAGTAAATTTTGAACTTATAAATGACAACCATTTAGTAAGTGCATCAAAGGATAGGACAGGACTGTTTATGAACAAGCCTGAATTTATAATAAATGCTGCAACAGGTAGAAAATTGATGCAATGGTGCAACAACGGTAAAGATTTAGAGCAAGCTAGAAATGAAATTAATAGCTGTGAAACTATTGAAGGTTTGAAACATATTTATGCTAAATACCCAAATTATCAAACCCTTATTAAGGCAGATGTTATGGATAGAAAGGCACTTATTGAAGCAGTAGACTACAACATTGTGCCTAATTCAGAAATTATAGAACATAATAAATCAAACGACAATGGAACTATTACAAGTACAGAATAATCTGGTTATACCAGAAGAACAGATAATTACAAAATCATCATCACCATTTATAGAGACTAACACACAAGAGGTTAGCCTTTTTCATTTGCAAAAAGATTGTATAATCCCTGTGTTCTCGAAAGATATGGAATGTACTATTGCTCACTATGAGTTTATCAATGCTGTTGATGATTGTGTTCATACCATATTTTCTGGGCAACGGATTTTAAAGCCAGAAATAAGGACAAGTCATGTAATAAAAGGCAGAATTCCAGAAGCCATTGGCAAACCTGTAAAGGAGTTAACGGAACAGGATAAAACTATTTATTACGAAAGAATGATGTTTAAAATTGATGTACCAAGTATTTCAGAAACATTAAATGGTAATAATTTAAGTCTTACAATAGGTGGGGTAAGAGCATATAACCAAGAAAACCTATATAGTAAAAAGAACTACGAGAAATTCAAAGTTTTTGTAGGTTTCAAAAATAGGGTTTGTACCAATCTTTGTGTTAGTTCTGATGGAATTGTAGAAGAGCTAAGGGCATCAAGTATAGACGAGCTAAAGGCTAAGGTTATGGAGCTATTAGGGGCTTATGAAATGCAAAACCACCTAAATAGTTTAAAACTGCTTTCAGAGTATAGTTTAACTGAAAAACAATTTGCAAAGTTTTTGGGTAAGTGTCGTATGTATAATTATTTGCCTAAGCCAGAAAAAAGGGATATTCCACAATTAATGTTGAATGATCGACAAATTAGTACAGTTGCAAAAGGCTATTACGAAGATGAAAATTTTGCCAGAAATGAAGATGACAGTATTAGTTTATGGAGCATGTTTAATCTTCTAACTGAAGCCACTAAAAGCAGTTACATTGATTCTTTTTTAAGTCGAAGTTTGAATTCGCACGAGCTCATCCAAAAACTATCATATTCGATGCAAAATGACACAACATTTTGGTACTTAAATTAATATTAATAGCTAAAATATGCTCAAGTTTAACACTTGGGCATTTTATTTAAACTATATGAATAATGAAGAATTGGCAGAACTTTTTAAATATTGTTCACCTAAATCCATACTAGTTGTTACTTGGTATGGAAAGCTTAAAACCTTGTATTGCCCTATAAAAGTGAAGGTTAATCAAGATATTGGGGAGTTATCAAAAGGGAACTATGCTAAAATAACTGAAGTTAAACTATCCAATTCTGGCAAAACAGTGTTTATAATTAACAAAAAGGCTTATTACTATTACTACTTCGAAATTTTGACGCATTTGTAATAATATAATAGCTAAAATTAAAATCTATAGATTGGACTTTATGCTGTATTTTGTTTGAATCTCAAATTTTTATTTCGAGATTAGCATTCTTTTGAGACGGTTTAGTCCTTAAAGAAAACCACTGAAAATGAATCATAGGGTTAGTTTTCTTACTATATACTTTAAATTTTTAAAGTATATAGTTACTACCCTTTAAATACTTATTTGGTATGTATAATAGTTTTAGTTTTAATGAGTTTTTGGATTATGAAAAGTATAAAAATTTTAGAATTGATTTTTTAATGTTTTCAGACCTAGAACAAGAAGGTATTAAGGTAAATATTGAATCCGATAAAATAACTTTTAATTCAAAAGAAGTTTCTTTAACTGAATTTACCAATTACGAATATTCAATAGTAAGAAATGAGAATTTGAATGATTTGGACCAAATATTCATTAATAACTATTTGATTCCTGAAATTAAAAAAATGTATGATACTTATCTTATACGTATCGAAGATAGAAGAGAGAAAGAGAATAAATATTCAGTTATTGAGAAAACTGGTTATTATGATGAGATTGAATCTTATTTTATTAAAACACTAGAAAAAATAGAAATTTCATCGTATTTAAATTCAAAAGTAAAGAATGAATTAGTTGATGTTGTTAACGCTTTGCGAGATTTTGTTTTTGATAAAAAGGCTGAATTAATAGAGCCCAAAAATGAAAAAATACCATTTAACCTATCAAGGGAGCAGATAGCTATAATCTTTTCTTTAATGTATAAAAACAATATTATCAATAATTCTTTAAGTCAGCCACAGCTTGCAAAAATCATTGAGGATACTTTTTGTCATAATAAAACAGAAAATATCAGCCATATAAGAAATTTAATATATAAATATTCAAAACCCAATAGCCTTACAGGGAAGCAAAGGTCTAACATAAAACAACTTATTTTTGATATGTTATCTTAGTTTAAAAAGAAATCAGGTGCAATTTTTTGCACTTAATTTATAATCCTTAACACGAACCTTATTTTAATCTTTGCCTTGTGATTGTTAATAGTGTCACGTATCTCCACGCTATTAACATTGGAGAATAATTTAAAATTAATTTAAATATTCAAAACAATGGAAACTAAAATCGATGAAATCTCAATTAAGTTTTGGGATATTGATAAAAAAGGTAAGGTTAAAATCCTTCAGAACAAACTATTAGAGTTTATCTCTAAATCAGGTTTCGCAAAAGCGGAAATTACTGATATGGATTATGTGTTGGTACTTGAATCCGCTAATACAGTTAAGGAAGTTGCCGATTATGTAATTGTAGATTTTATTAAGAATTACCTTAAAAAGATTAAGCAACTAGAGGTTTATGAAGCTTTTATTATAGGTTCATCGGGTTATATTTCTAAACCAAAATTAAGGTTTTTGACTACTGTAAAACTTCTTAATGACAGAGATAATTCAAATAGCAGTTGGTTTCATTTCTCGAATTTAAGTTGGCAAGTTGACAAGAAATCATTTAAAAATAGGTCGCGAGAAGAAATTCCAGGCAAAATATGGGAATCAAGAATCTTACCATATGATTGTTACACAGCCTTGGATGATGATGCTTCTCAATTTCAAAAGTTCTGTATGAATATTGCTGGTAACGATAAAAAGAGGTTTTTAGCATTACTAACTATAATTGGGTACTTGTTGCATAGAAGCCAAGATCCAAGTAATGCAAAAGCAATCATATTTGTTGATGAAAACATTTCATTTGATGGAACAGCTAATGGGGGAACAGGAAAAAGTTTATTACTGCGTGCTATAGGGAAATGTCGTGAATTAGTTGTTATGGACGGGAAGAACATGAAAACTAAAAGCTGGTTTAAAAACCAACGCATTAACAGAACTTCTGATATTGTTTTTTATGATGATGTTGGAAAGGATTTTTCACTAGAAGAGCTGTATTCTATGATTACAACAGGGATTGAAGTTGAAAAAAAATATAAAACGGCTGAATACATTTCACCAGAAAATGCACCTAAAATATGTATCTCAAGTAATTATGTAGTGAAAGGTACAGGAGGAAGCACTGATATCAGAAGACGTTGTGAATTTGAAGTAGCTAATCATTATAATGAAAATTTCACTCCTGAGGATGAATTTGGAAATTACTTTTTCGATGACTGGGATAGGGATGAATGGAATAGATTTTTTCATTTTATGATGTCTTGTGTACAGCAATATCTTAAGCGAGGACTGATTATCCCTAAACCTATTAATTTAAAAAAGAACAGATTAATAAATGCTACCTCGGAGGAATTCGTTGCTTTTATGGACTTAGGTCTCGTAGAGTACAACAAGTGGATTAGTAAAAAAGATGTGTTCGAGCTTTTTAAGAAAGAATATGTTCATTATAATAATTTAGCTCCTCATCAAATGACTAAATGGATGAAGGAATATGCTCGTCAAAGTGGTTTGGTATATGAAGACAGAAAATCTGGTGAAAAGTATGATTTTTATCTTAAAACAATAGGGAAGGAGGCTAGCGATGAAGAAGAATAAACTAAAATCCGCAGGTATCATCTATACCGTTAAATGCGAAATCACGGGTGAGTTTTATGTGGGAGCTACAACAGATTCAATACACCAACGTAAAATAGACCACCAAGAGCGTGCTAAAAGAGGTGATAAACATCCCTTTGCACAAGCGATAGCTACGTATGGAGCAGATGCATTTACTTGGAAGCATACAGACACAGCAAGCACAATAGACGAGTTAGCCAGAAAAGAAAAAGAATACATTGAAAAATTGGATTCTAAAAAACAAGGATACAATGCTGATGCAGGAGGTGGGTTTAAGAAAACCATTTATCAATATTCAATAAAAGATGGTAGTTTGGTAAACACCTACCATTGCTTAGAAAGTGCTGCAAGTGCGATTGGAGTATATAAAAACTCAATAGGTAATGCTTGTATTGGTCAAAATAAAACCTGTAAAGGTTATTATTGGAGTTATAATTTTTGTGTGCCATTTAATCCAGATAAGGATTTACGTAAAAAGCAAGTAGTTCAATATTCCCTTTCTGGTAAGCAGTTAGCGATTTATGAATCTGTTGCAGTAGCTAGTGAGCGAACAGGCATTTCTAAAACATGTATAAGTCGTGTGTGTAGAAAAGAACGTGATAAAAGTGGAGGCTTTATCTGGAAGTATTTAAGCTAACATATAAGCTAAAAGGTATAGAAAAAGGTAGCTAAAAAAGTTGTAAACTTGTCAAACAATTAAAAGTGAGCCATTTACCTTGTGCTTGGAGAGCTCAAGAGGGGGAGCAAACAACAAGAAAAAGACTTTACAGAAATGTAAGGTCTTTTTTGGTTTTATACGGTATCAACAAGGGATTTGGGCTCAAGAATAAAAACGGATCAAGGCTAAAAGTTGTGTTTAAGCAAAAATAGTGGTTAATCTAAAAAGGAAAAATTCTATATTTTTGACACCTCTAAACTGGGCTCTAAAGGCTTTTATCTTTGCGTTAAAAGATTCAGCAGAAGCATTTGTACTTCGATTGATGAAATAGTTAAGTATAGATCTATAGTTTAGGGTTATCGTATTTGCTATTGTATTGAATGCTCTAAATCCAGATTGTTCAACATCTTTATACCAATGCGCTAGCTTTGTGTATGCAGTTTCTACTGATTTTGCTGTATTGAAAATATTTCTAAGGCCTTGAACTAGGTTAAATGCTAGTTGGATATCAGGATATTGATCGAAGAGTATTTTGCTTCTCTGGTATTGATTTTCCGTCCAATTAGAGGGTGCTTTGTAGAGTAAATACCTGCTTCTTGCTAAGAGTTGTTTTCTGGTATCTCCATTATCAAAGACCTCTTGTTTATAGGTCTTGTGATTTGCTCTGGCAAGTTTTATGTTTTCGTTTTCTAGATCTATGGCGTCCCACCTATATTTGATTCTTATATCTTGTAGTGCTTCCAAGGCTAATTTCTGTACATGAAACCGATCAGTAACCTGTATGGGGATCAAGGCTAAAAGTTGTGTTTAAGCAAAAATAGTGGTTAATCTAAAAAGGAAAAATTCTATATTTTTGACACCTCTAAACTGGGCTCTAAAGGCTTTTATCTTTGCGTTAAAAGATTCAGCAGAAGCATTTGTACTTCGATTGATGAAATAGTTAAGTATAGATCTATAGTTTAGGGTTATCGTATTTGCTATTGTATTGAATGCTCTAAATCCAGATTGTTCAACATCTTTATACCAATGCGCTAGCTTTGTGTATGCAGTTTCTACTGATTTTGCTGTATTGAAAATATTTCTAAGGCCTTGAACTAGGTTAAATGCTAGTTGGATATCAGGATATTGATCGAAGAGTATTTTGCTTCTCTGGTATTGATTTTCCGTCCAATTAGAGGGTGCTTTGTAGAGTAAATACCTGCTTCTTGCTAAGAGTTGTTTTCTGGTATCTCCATTATCAAAGACCTCTTGTTTATAGGTCTTGTGATTTGCTCTGGCAAGTTTTATGTTTTCGTTTTCTAGATCTATGGCGTCCCACCTATATTTGATTCTTATATCTTGTAGTGCTTCCAAGGCTAATTTCTGTACATGAAACCGATCAGTAACCTGTATGGCTTTTGGGAAACATTTTTTAGCGATAGTTTTCATTGAGTTAGCCATGTCTAGTGTAATCTCTTTAACCTTCGTTCTTTTCTTTGCTGATAATTTAAGAAGCTGTTCTATAATAGGTTCTACTTTAGTGCCAGAAAAAATGGCAACGATACTTCCTTTTTTACCTTTGGCTTTTTTGTTGGTAATGATGGTGTAGAGTTCTCCCTTTGACAAAGCAGTCTCATCAATAGATAAATGGCTTCCTATATTTTCAGGAAAGATGAGATATTGTTTTGCATGTTTCTTCTGATTCCAGTCTTTAAAATCACTTAAATAATCTTTATACTGACGTTGTAGTTTTTTACCATCAACGCCATAAAAATGTCCTATGGTATGACAATCTGAAGCTCTAGTATTGATTAATTTCTTTTAAAAAAGCAGCGAACTCTGATGTCATACGAGTTCCCTGTGCTACTAAGTTCCAATCTCTCTGCACGACTTGTTTGGTGGTCTTGTCTAACCATCTGCGACGCTTAACATGCAGGTAAACTGTATTGCCTCGTAAAGGAAAATCTTGGATGGTTACTTCTTTATGAAAACCATGCGCAATTAATGTGCGTTTAGATTCTTCTTTAGGTGTTGCATTTTGTTCTTCAAAGTAAAGATGCATGACTTCGCCATTTTTAGTATGCTTTACAAGATCAAAATGGTTGATTAGAAATTCAGGTAAAATAAGTTTGAGTAGTTCTAGATAATGGTCCAAAATCTTTTTTTTGCAAAAATCCGAAAACTATAGGTAATTCACACACAACTTTTGGTCATGATCCATAAAAACTTGGGGACAATTATATATATTTTTTTAAATTTACAATCAAAAGAGCTTTTGCATTTAAATTTAGCCCAATATTTACTACCCGAAGGAATCTTAGAATATTTTGATGTAGTTTCCAGTAAATCTGAATCTGATAAAATTCACTTTTACTTAGAAGAAAAAAATATCCTACCTGTCGAATACGAACAGCTCCCTGCTAAATCTAAGGGATTCATACCTGAAATTACTGTAGAAGATTTCCCTTTGCGAGGGAAAACGGTTTTACTTCATATCAAACGGCGTCGTTGGACACTTTTAGAGAGTCATCAGATCATAAAAAGGGATTGGAATTTAGTAGCGCAGGGAACTCGAATGACCTCAGAGTTTGCTGCTTTTTTAAAAGATATCTCTAGATACTAACGCGGTAAGTGCCAGTAGATTTGGGGAGTATTACAAAACCAATGGTAAGCGTCTTCAGTTTATTTACAAAAACCATCTTAGCGATTTTAATGAGTGGAAACAGAAAACCCATGCAAGCGAATGGTTGTTTTTTGGAAAAAACTTAGGCAAATATTTAAGTTTAGATGAAACCTCTCTTTCAAACGGAGAACTCTATACCATCTTAACCAATAAAGATGCTCATGGTAAAAAAGGAGCTATTGTAGCCTTAGTTAAAGGAACCAAGGCAGAAGATGTGATAAAAGTAATCAAAATGATAGACGGCTCAAGACGTAATATGGTTAAAGAGGTTACAGTGGACATGGCTGCAAACATGAACTTAATCATCAAAAAGTGTTTCCCTAAAGCAGAAATTGTAACCGATAGGTTCCATGTGCAAAAGTTAGCCACGGAAGCTGTTCAAGAAGAACGTATTCGATTGCGTTGGGAGGTTCTTGAACAAGAAAACAGGCTTATCGGGAAGTCAAAAAAGAAAGACATGGTTTACTCGCCAGAAATACTTAGCAATGGGGATACCAAAAGACAGCTTTTGGCTAGGAGTAGATATTTATTGTTTAAACACAAAACCAAATGGACTCCATCACAAATTACAAGGGCTGAACTATTATTCAAACGGTATCCATCAATAGAAAAATGCTATAACTTAGCACAACAACTTAGCAACATTTACCAAACCAATACCAATAAAGATGTTGCAAGATTAAAACTGGCACATTGGTATGAAAATGTTCAGAAATCTGGATTTAAATCATTTAATACAATATCTAAATCATTACAAATACACCATAATTCTATCTTGAACTATTTTAATAATAGAAGCACTAATGCTTCGGCGGAATCATTCAACGCCAAAATAAAAGAGTTTAGATCGCAATTCAGAGGCGTAAGAGATGTGAAATTTTTCCTGTTCAGACTAACTAAATTATACGCATAAATAACTTAGTCCCCAAAAAATGAGCTTGATCCGGGATTTGCTGTATTATTTGGGGGATCAAGTCGAAAAGTTTGGGTTTTTATCCCGTACCATTCCTTTTAATATTAAGACTGTTTTATTCACCTATTCACATTTAACAATATTATATGCTATTTTAACTTAACAAAACGTTAATATTTTAATAACAGATAATATAGCACAGATATATGTCAAAATCAATGTTTTACAACGTGAAAACCCGTCATATATTTGCCTTATAAAACGTTAATAAAACGAAATCATGAAAAACGTATTAAACATCTCAAAAAAAGGAATCTTAATGGTAACAATGTTTGCTACCTTGTTAAGCTCTGCTAACGAATCCTCTTTTAATACCATTAAAGATGATGCTAAAAAAACGGCACTCACTTTAACCGATGTAAAAGCAGGTAACCAATTGTCAATAAAAGATGCTAATGGCATTGTACTCTATACTGAACTTATCCAGAAATCTGGAATTTATGCAAAAGGTTTCGATTTAACATCCCTTCCTAATGGAGCATATGTTTTTGAATTAGATAAAGAGGTAGAAATTAAAACAATACCTTTTATTATAAATCAGAACAATATTGTTGTTTATAAAAGCAAGCAAACTACAAACTTTAAACCTCATTTAACACAAAAGGGCAACTTATTATTTGTGAGTAAATTGTCTCCAAATCTTGAAGCTGTTAGAATTAGTGTTTATTCCAATAATAATAGTGAATACGAATTATTACATTCTGAAAAAATAACCGATGTTCAAATTGCTGAAAGGGTTTACAAATTAGAAAAAGGAAATTATAAAATAATCATTAACTCTGATAATAAAGAGTTCACAAAATTCATTAATAATTAGTTTAATGTCTTATTTAGTTTAGTTGGTAAAGTGAGCTGTGGTGGCTCACTTTTTTTACTTAAAAACTTTCACTAAAGCATCTCAACCTTAATTAATTTATTTAAACATTTATATACATTTAACCTCTTTATATTCTATTTTAATTTAACACAAAGTTGATGTAAAAATAACAGATAATATAGCACATAAATACATCAATATCAGTGTTTTATAACCCCTAAATCTGACATATATTTGTCTTGTGGAATTTTAAAAAACCCAATCATGAAAAACGTATTAAACATCTCAAAAAAAGGAATCTTAATGGTAACAATGTTTGCTACCTTGTTAAGTTTTGCGAATGAAGTATCATTATTTAAAATTGAAAATGATGCTGAAAGAACCTCTCTTACTTTAACTAATGTAAAGCAAGGAAACCTATTATCTATTAAAAATAGTAATGGTGTTGTACTATATAAAGAACTCATTCAACAATCTGGAATTTATTCTAAAGGCTTCGATTTAACAGTTTTACCAAACGGTGGTTATATTTTTGAGCTTGATAAAGACGTAGAAATACAAACCATTCCTTTTACGGTAGTATCCAATACCGTTACTTTCAAAAAAGAATTGGAAACCACCATTTTTAAACCAGTTACAAGAGTAAAAGGGAATATGCTGTTTGTTTCAAGATTATCTTTAAACAAAGCTCCTATGGAAATAGCTATTTATTTTACTGATTATGATAATATATCTAGTAACCAAGAACTTATTTTTTCAGAAAAAATTAAAGACACTCAAAGCGTTAATAGAATCTACAAACTAACAGGTATCAATAAAGGCGATTACAAAGTTGTTTTTACTACCGAAGAACGAGTTTTTACAACTGAAATTAACAACTAATCAAATTTTTTTTTGAAAAGAGCGGGTCATTCACCCGCTCTTTTTTATTTAAAACAACTTTAATTGTCCATCTTTAAGCTGCTCGTGTAACTGGATATTTAGTTTAGGCATTTGTTTGTTTTTAAAATACTTAAGCTTCGCTAATTTCACCAAACTATTAATTTGTTCTGCTATTTTTCCTTCGCCGTGCATTCTATAACCGTAACGCGAATTGTTTAAATTACCACCATGACAATTTTCAATTTGATGTAATACTTTTTCAGCTTTATCGGGCATGGTTTTGTGTATCCAATCTTTAAATATTTCTCCAATGGCACCGTTAAGTCTTACAATAGTATGCGCGATGCCTAAAGCTCCGTGTTCTGAAGCCGCTTTTGCTAATGGCAATATTTCATGACTGTTTATTGAGGGAATGATGGGAGCTAACATCACATTAACAGGAATACCGTGGTCACTCAGTATTTTTACTGTTTCTAAACGCTTACTAATGCTTGCAGTTCTCGGTTCTAAAACACGTCTAGTCTCTTCTGAAAGTGACGTAATTGACACGTTTACACCTATTAAATTATCTTTTGAAAGCTCTTTTAAAAGATCCAAATCCCTAAGAATTAACGCATTTTTCGTAATGATGGCTACGGGATGTTTATATTCTAAAAACACTTCTAAGCACTTACGTGTAATCTCAAAAAAATTTTCAGCAGGTTGATAACAATCTGTATTGCCCGACATCACGATAGTATGCGCTTTCCAACTTTTCTTTTTTAACAACGCTTCTAACAATTTTGGAGCGTCTTTTTTAACCATAATACGTCGCTCAAAATCCAAACCAGCACTATAACCCCAAAATTCGTGGCTATTGCGTGCATAACAGTAAATGCACCCATGTTCGCAACCTTGATAAGCATTCATGGAATAAGACATTCCAATATCTGGACTCTCTACTTTATTCACAATGGTTTTAGGAAAAACTTCTAAATAAAGTGTTTTATTTTTATCACTTTCTTCACCTTCTTTATGGCAAAACTCTAAAAAATCGTCACGCATTTCATGATTCAATTCCAAGAATCTATTGGATGCATTAAGCTGTGCACCACGGCCTTTTATAGTATATTTTGGGTTCATTTAAAGTGAAATTACTGATGAATACTGCGAATTAGCTCATTAAAATTACTAATAATTGAATTTGAAAACTGTTAAAATCAGAATGGATTATTAACAAAATAAAACAGTGTACAAAATGCCTCTTTGTGAATAAAACAGCTTATTTCGTTAAACAACTGATAATGTTTTCTTTTATAAATTAATTCTGAAAACAAATCTTATTATAAAATCTTCTTCAAAAAACAATCATCTTAATTTACATACATAAACTACATCTTAAAACAGATTCAATAATAATATTTTATTAAATATGACTATCAATTGTCTATGGAGTTTAAAAAATGTATACTTTAGACTTGTCCAAGTTTTTTTAAACTTTATTAAAGGATTTTAAGAATCATACCATTATGAAAAAGTTTTTTATATTATTTTTCGTTTTAATTACCAGCAGCTTATCCTCTCAAAATAGCGATATGTTCTCGCATAAATTAGACGACTTAGTTAGTTTGGATGTTCCAAAAAATTTCGTTGAATTAGACACACTTGTAGATGGGGTGAAAATTCACCAAATTAGATTTAAAACTAAAAGTTATAATTTTATCGCCCAAAAAGTACTTTTCGAAAATGAAGACCAAAAGGAAAGTCTTTCTAGGTTACCATACGATTACACTAGTTTAATTGATGAATATAATCGTGTTATTGCTAGAATGAGATATAGAGTTCCTTATTATCTAAAAACCACTACACTTGTTGAAAAAGATGGCTTTACAGGTTATAATTTGAAATTTGCAAATGACTTAGAAACACCTACTTATGAAGCTGAATTTTATTTATTAAATAAAAATTTATACACGTTTTTCTATGCCAGTGATACGCAGTTTAACTCCGATGTTAAAACCGAACTCTTTAATTCCATTAAGATAAACACGAATAAAGATATTAGCCAATATTTAGGTAAACCACCAAAATATAGATATGGCTACGTGCTAGCTACTTACTTCTTTTTAAGTTTATTTGTAGTTTGGGTTATAATTATTTCGATTAAAATTTACAGAAAGAAAAAAGGGAAATCTAGTATTTTTCATGAGTAAGATTATTGGTATTTCTTGTTGGATATAATTTTAAAAAACAACGATATAGATTTATAGTAATTATAATCTGTATTCATTTCTTAATTAAAAAATTAATTGGATACATTTAGCTATGCACCAAGGTGTTTTATGAAAAAATATAACTTCATTTGACTATATAAAATTCATTAAACACAGAACTTTATATTTGCACATCCATACAAGCTAAAAAAATGATAAATTTTGAGCACACTCTAACAAAAACTATTGAAAAAGGAGATATCTTATTAAAACAAGGAGACATTGCCAAACATGGATATTTAGTTAAAAATGGTTGCCTAAAAAGTTACTCCGTAGATAATGCAGGAAAAGAACATATCATGCAATTTGCTCCTGAAACATGGATGGTTACTGATTTGGATAGCTTTACCAATCAAGTACCCTCATTAGTTTTTATAGAAGCCATAGAAAATTCCGAAGTTTTAATTATTTCAAAATCTGATTTTAAAGACATTAGTAGTCTAGAAAAAGAAGCTGTTGTAGATATCGCAAATAAATTTAGAAACAATTTAATAGCCTCAAACAAACGTATTATTGGTTTATTAAGCGCAACAGCTGAACAACGATATACTGATTTTACAGAAACTTACCCAACACTCGTACAACGGCTTCCACTTAAACTTATAGCGTCCTACATTGGTGTAACCCCAGAATATTTAAGTGATATAAGACGAAAAATAACTAAAAAGTAATTACAACACCATTTCTTAAGGTATCTTATTTCCAATGAGAATGTATTGCAGCAACTTTGCATTATTCAAATTATTAAACTTAAAAGAAATGACAAATCAAAAAAACAACAAAGCAATACATATTACGCTTTGGATTGCTCAAGTATTATTAGCCGTTATGTTTATCATGGCTGGAATTATGAAAGCCTCACAACCCATTGAAGCATTATCCCAATCATTACCATGGGTAACTACTGTTCCAGTTGGATTGGTACGATTTATTGGTATTAGTGAATTATTAGGAGGTTTGGGATTAATATTACCATCATTACTTCGCTTCAAACCATTTTTAACTGTTTGGGCTGCCTTAGGTCTTGCAACAGTTATGATATTAGCCGCTATTTTTCATGCTTCAAGAGGTGAGTTCTCTGCTATAGGAGTGAATGTCGTATTAATAGCTGTTTTTCTATTTATTGCTTGGGGAAGAAGTAAAAAGGCCCGTATACTTTCGAAGCATTAAGAATATCAAAAGCTTTTTTTAAAACATAAATCTTAGGAACTACAAACAGATTTTATTTAACGTATTAAACTATGCTAAATTCAAATAAATTTAATAGCAATTCAAGTGATTTTGCCTCGTTCGGGGCAATTCACTTGAATATTACAAACATTGAAAAGTCGACACTTTTCTGGACAAAAATAGTGGGTATGAAACTGAGGAAAACCTCAGGTAATATGGCGGAATTTGGATCAGTATCACGAACATTAGTTGTCGTTCATGAAACAGCTAAAAAACCTTTTACAAAGGGTTATAGCGGACTTTACCATGTTGCTATACATGCGCCAAATAAAGTTGAATTTGCAAGTATGTTGAACCGATTAGCAATAAACAACTACCCATTTACTCCTGTAGATCATACGATGTCTAAGTCGTTATATTTAGACGATCCAGATGGAATTAACATAGAATTTACACTGGAAACTCCTAAAAGATTTAAAAGAATGCATAGTGATGGTGGTCTTAGAATTGAGGATTCAGAGGGTAATATAAAAAGTGCTACGGATTATCTTGATATAAAAGAGGTGTTGAAAGATTTAGTAGATAACGATATCGATAAAATGATCTCCGAAGACTCCAATATTGGTCACTTACATTTGTATGCCAACAGTGTTGAAAAATCAACTGAATTCTATAAAAAAATAGGATTTATTCCTTTCAACTATTTACCACAGTTTGTGTATAGCGATTTAGGTGCAGGAGGTGCTTATCAACATAGGTTAGCTCTAAACTCTTGGCATGGAATGAATAGACCATTAGCACCAAGTGAAAATGCCGGAATGAAATATTTTCAGATTAACTTCAAGACTAAAGAAAAATTAAAAGAAGCTTTAGAAAATGTTTCTGAATATAAAAAAAACGATGATGGTTATTGGGTATTGGATCCAACAGGCAACAAAATAATATTAACACATTCTTAATTTATTTCCCAGAAAAATCGGCCTTCCTTTTTTCTAAAAAAGCAGTTGTACCTTCGGTAAAATCATCAGTCCCAAAACAGTTTCCAAATTCTTGAATTTCAACATCAAATCCATTAACACCATCTTTAAAATTAGCATTAATCGCTTTAATAGCAGAACCTATAGCAACCAGTGAGTTATTAGCTATTTTATTGGCTATTTTTTCACAAAGTAGCAACAGTTCTTCTTGAGGGACTACATGGTTTACCAAACCATAATTTAATGCTTGGTTGGCATCAATCATGCCTGCGGTCATTATCATTTCCATAGCCCGTCCTTTACCTATTAATTGTGGCAAACGTTGTGTGCCACCATATCCTGGAATAACACCTAATGATACTTCTGGAAGCCCCATTTTAGCAGTGTCGCTCGCTACTCTAAAATGGCAAGCCATGGCCAATTCCAATCCGCCTCCAAGAGCAAAACCGTTAACGGCAGCAATGACGGGTTTAGATAAATTTTCAACAAAATCGAACAATATTTCTTGCCCTTTTGCTGCTAATTTGGTTCCTTCTGCAACACTAAAATTGGAGAATTCACTAATATCGGCACCGGCAACAAATGCTTTTACACCACTTCCTGTAAGGATAATTACTTTCGTATCTTCATCTTCTTCTTCATCTTTAAAAGCTTCGTGCAACTCTTCAATCGTTTCTTTATTTAAAGCATTTAATTTATTTGGACGGTTTATAGTTATGGTAGTTATACCATTATTTTCTTCTACTAAAATGTTATTGTAAGCCATAATTTATGTTTTTGATAAGACTCTTCGATAAGTCTAAAATGGATTTTTCTTTATCATTTCTTCAATATGCTTTGGGAAAAGTCACCCTAAATACTGTGCCTTTATCTTTTTCTGTTGTAAATGAAATGGTACCGTTATAGGTTTCTACAATATTTTTAACCATGGCCAACCCTAAACCCATACCACTCGTTTTTGTAGTAAACTTTGGTTCAAAAACCTTATCCATGTTTTCCTCTAAAATACCCGAACCGTTATCGGAAATAGTAATAACTACCTCATCATTAGATGTAGACACATTAATACTAATTTTTGGCGCCTGATTTTCTGGCATCGCTTGGGTCGCATTTTTAACCAAATTGGTAACCACACGTATTAATTGGGTTCTATCTAGTTTTGCTATAATTTCATCTTTTTCTGCTGAAAAATCGATGTAATCTTCATTAAAAATTTCTAAAGCGAGCCTTACAATATTAACCACATTTAAGGTTTCATTTTGTTGTGCTGGCATTTTGGCAAAGTTTGAAAATGCTGATGCTATAGAACTCATAGTGTCTATTTGCTGAATCAACGTTTTACTGTATTCATCCAATTTGGAATGAATATGTTCATCTTCAGGATTAAACTTCCGTTGAAAATTTTGAACTGTTAAACGCATGGGGGTTAACGGGTTTTTAATTTCGTGCGCCACTTGCTTAGCCATTTCTCTCCAAGCTTGTTCACGTTCGCTTCGGGCTAATTGTATGGCACTTTCTTCAAGTTCGTCAATCATACTATTATACGAACTAACTAAAGTAGAAATTTCTTCACTCGTATCATCTACAACAATTTTTTGATTGCGCTTTTCTAAACGCGTGGTATTAATTTTATCACTAATGGTTTTTAAAGACTTTGTAATATATTTAGATAGCAAAAACGCGATGGCAATAGCCATAAGTAATACAAACATAAAGGCGACAGCAATACGCTTTAAAAACTCTTCAAGCTCTTTAGTCAGAAAATCGTCTTTCTCTAAATATGGTAAATTTAAGATTGCAATGGCTTTAGATTTTTGATCAATTAAATAAGTGTAAGATGATTGAAATGTTTCGCCATTTTCGATACGCTTATCTACATGTCTATGTAAAGCGGTGTTCGATATGGCGTTTAAAGTTTCGGCATCTAAACATTGATCTGCTTCATTATTTTGCAACCCTGCTTTTGAAGAAATTAACAATGAACCCTCTAAATCGTATAAATTAATTTGAAGTTTGTGGATATCGGCAATGTTATAAACCTCATCTTTAAATATAATAGGGATGTTTTCTGTTTTAACTTCCCAAGTATTTTGCCTGCCATTTAAAACACGTTTTAAATGCGTTTGAATATTCTCTTCTTTACGTTCTAAACGTTCTGTATGGTAGTCTTGACTTTGCTCTTTATATTGGTAAATAGCAACAATAGAAATAAGTACCGATGCCATTAATACTAATAGTATCATGGCTAAAAAAATACGGGTTCGTAAAGAAAGTTTCTTTAATTTCATTCAAACAAATAATCCATTAAATATAGCAATAATTGAACCAAAGACCATTCAGAGAAAAGTTCCAAAAAAACAAATTCCAAATTCCAAATGGTATTATTGAAATTTGATGCTTAAAAAATTGGGTTTTTGTTTTTAAGCATCCGCGTTTTTATCACGAATGTTTTTATAAATTTTAAAACCTAACATAATTAAAACACCTAAAACAAGAATACCTACAACACCCCAAACCCAATTGATGGCACTTTTTAAAACTACTAAAAACACAACAGCAAATAGAATGAAGGTTGCGCCTTCGTTCCAGATACGCATAAAACTAGATGATTTTTTTACCACATCGTTTTGAAGCTGATTATAGTATTGATGTGTTTTTAAATGATAAATGAAAAGCAAGATCACAAATGCTAATTTTACCTGCATCCAAGGTTGTTGTAACCAAAATGGTTGTAAAATGAGGAGCCAAATGGCGAAAATTGTGGCTAATATAGCAGATGGCCATGTGATAATGAACCACAATCGTTTTGCCATAAGCTTTAATTGTTTCCCAAGAATTTCTTTATCGGGCGATGGTTTATGAAATGCTTCTATTTGATAAACGAACAATCTTGGAATGTAAAACAAACCCGCAAACCAAGTGATTACAAAAATAAGATGAAACGATTTTATATAGTTGTAATATTCCATAGCTACATGGGTTGAGTGATTAAATTAGTCTTTATTTCTCTATTTAAAAAATAAGCGGTGACTATAGTTGAAAGCACATCGGAAATAGGAAAGGAAATCCAAACCCCTAATTCACCATAAAACTTTGGTAAAATTAATATTAACGGAATAAAGAAAAACCCTTGACGTGTTAAAGTTAATAATAATGCTGGGATTGCTTTCCCTATAGACTGAAAATAGGCAGCACCAATAAGCTGTATGGCAATTATGGGGGTGGCAGCAAATACCCAACGCATATCGCTTGGTGTTTGTTCAATCACATCCAAATCGGTTGTAAACATGCGAGTTATGGCTTCCGGAAAAACCATTAAAACAATAAAAATACATGTGGATAATATAGCTGCATATTTAATGGCCGTATTGATACTTTGCCTCACTCTATCGTAATTTTCTGCACCATAGTTAAAGCCTGCAATAGGTAGAAAACCTTGTGTAATTCCTAAAACAGGAAACATAGCGAACATGAGCATACGCCCCACAATGGCATAAGCAGTTACTGAAGTTTCGCCACCTAAATCGAATAAAATATTATTCATAAACAAATAGGTAACACTTACCACGGCTTGTCTTGCAAGGGTGACAAAACCTAAAGACCCAATTTCTGAAACGATAGATCTGTTTAATCCGAAATGTGATGCATTAATTTTTAATTCTGAATTTTTAGATAGAAAAAACCATAAAATAAAAATGAAGCAAATAATATATGAAATAGAGGTTGCCCATGCAGCCCCTTCCATTCCCAAATCCAACACATTTATAAAAATATAATCTAAAATCAGATTACTTACTGAAGGAATCATCATCGCATACATGGCAAATTTGGGCTTTCCTTCTGCCCTAATCACCGTGTTTCCCATCATGCTTAAAGCCAAAAATGGTACCCCGTATAATACAATCGTATAATAAACTTTAGCAGGTTCGAAAATAGCACCTTTACCACCAAAGGATAGAATAATAGCATCTTGATATATCAAGCCCACGACTGCTAAAGTAATTGTAAGAAATAAGGTTAAGGTAATTTGATTGCCAAAAGTTTTTAGCGCCTTTACGGGATTATTACTACCTAAAGCTCTTGAGATAATGGAAGACCCACCAATACCAATAGCCATTCCTAAAGCCGCTATAAAGAATGATACAGGCAATACGACATTAATGGCTGCTATAGCTGTGGAACCAATCCAATGTCCTACAAAAATAGTGTCAACTAAAATATTAAGCGACATGACTAATATTCCAATGGATGCGGGTACTGCCTGTTTTATTAAAATTTTACCAATGGGTTGTGAGCCTAAATCCTGGGACGCTACTTTTGCCATTACGATTGAATTGTTTCAATCATTGCCCATGCATTAATCCATTTTGAAAGTAATGAAACCCATGCATTATCATCATTTAAACAAGGTACCGTGGTAAAGTCTTTTCCTCCCATTTCATGAAATATTTCTTGACCTTCCATCGCTATTTCTTCGAGAGTTTCTAAACAATCACTTACAAAGGCTGGGGTTACAATTGCCATGTTTTTAACACCCTTTTTCCCTAAACGCTCTATGGTTCTATCAGTATAAGGTTGCAACCATGGGTCGAAACCTAAACGAGATTGAAACGATGTTGAATAGGTTCCTTCTTGAAACTGCAATTTTTCGGCTACCAATCTGGTGACCTCTAAACATTGGTGACGGTAACAAAACTCGTGAGCTTTACTTGGGGTCGCACAACAACTTCCATCAATTTTACAGTGCGATTTAGTGATATCACTTTTTCGAATATGACGTTCAGGAACACCATGATATGAGAATAATAAATGCTCATAATTCTTGGTTTCTAAATGACGCTTAATAGAATCTGAAAGTACTTCAATATAATCCGGTTTATTGTAAAAAGCAGGGACCGATTCAATTTTTAAATTAGGAAAAAATTGCTGACGAAGTTCTTCAGCTAAAACTGTAATCGTTTCGGTGGTTGCCATAGCAAACTGAGGATATAATGGAAACAACAATACCTCATCCACACCTTTATCTACCAATTCTTGAAGCCCTTTTTTAATAGTCATGCTACCATAGCGCATCGCTAAAGAAACAGGTAAACTAATTTGGTTTTGTAGCTTTTTTTGTAATCGCTCTGATAAAACAATTAAAGGAGACCCCTCTTCCCACCATATTTTTTTATATGCTGCTGCCGATTGTTTTGGACGCGTTTTTAAAATAATACCTTTTACAAGTGCTGCTCTAGCAATAAACGGGATATCAATAACACGCTCATCCATTAAAAATTCCCCTAGATATTTTTTTACATCTTTTGGGGTTGGGCTATCTGGAGAACCTAGGTTTACTAATAATATTCCTTTCATTTTACAAAAATACGATAGAATTTGCAATCATGATATTTAAGAAACAATTAATTTAAATATGAGTAAGCCCTTAAAACAAAAAAGCTATGAATATTAATTCATAGCTTTTTTTCTTTAAAATTATTAGTAACTTTTTATGATAATAGCATATTAAAAATTCAGATTATTACTTTTATTCGTCCAATTCAGATTTGTTAGATACCCAAGCTGGTAATGTAGAGGAATTAAAATCAGTTTTCATTAATGTGTTTACTGTCTCAACACAAACTGTTTTAACTAATCTTTTAGCACTTAAAATATCATAAACTTTACTGAGTTGTTCTTTATTGAATTGGCCAACTACTAAATCTATGTCCACTGATTTGTATACTCCATCTTCTTCAATAAAAGCAAACATATCACTTACCTTTCCTTCATAAAACTCAGTATTCTTATCATAATCAGACACTTCTGAAATATAATTTCTTCCTGCAACAAGCAAATAATGGTTTCCAGAACTTACATTTTTCACACTTACAGTCCCTCTGTATAATAAATGATAATCTTCGTGGTAATTTTCTTTTAAGCCTTTTAAGTTGGTTCTATTTTCTTCGTATAAATTTTCATAGTAAGATAAGCTGCGATATTTAATATTCTTATCGGCAACATACTTTAAGTAATCTTCTTTTGATTTGAAATAAGACGGCTTATAAATGGCACAATAACCAGGGTACCAAACAGGCACATAATGATTATCTAATAAATTATGACTCCCTTTTTCGAAAATAATGGGATGGTCATAGACTCTTGGGTTATAAAACTTGAAATTCCCAATTTTAAATAGTTCACATTCATTTACAATTTTGCTATCAATGTCTGTTTTACAAGAAACATTTACTAAGCAAAAAACAATTAAAACTCTAAATAATTTACTCATATTCTAAGGTATTAGTATAATCTTAAAACTTGGTAGTTAAATCCATTCTTAAAATTACGGGGTTAGTTTTTTTTGATATTAATTTTTTAATTATACAAAACATACATAATAATGAGGGAACCACTTATGAGGGAAATTAAAACTGAGAATCAATATCTACTTAATACTTAAACAAAATACTTGTCACTTATTAGTATGGCAGCTATTTACATTTATCAGTTTTAACTATAAGAGAAAGCAAATATATAAAAAAAATCATAAAATCGGACAAAAGGTAAAAAAAATCGATAAAAAAACAAATTATTGCTTTTTTGACAAAAAAATAATGTTAAACAACTATTATTTATAAAATAAATTAAATTCTTACTAAACAAAACAAAAAATTACCTTATTCTTTAATACTACATATAAGATGAATAATTAATATTTGTCATTCAAATAATAGGAGATAAACTTAATTTATAGTTGTATAGTTACAGTAAAACAAGAGCAGCCTGAACTAAAATTTACTTCATTATACCATATACTTCTATAGGTTTTTCTATCTATCTAGCAATAGTTATGAGTCCTTTTACTTGGAAGATCCTTTCTCTTCTATTTTTTGTTGATGGTATAATTTAGGACGTTCTTCATTGTAATCACAATCTTGGAAAATACCACAAGATGTGCTAGATCGCACTAAAGATTTAGTATGTGCATTTTTAGATAATGCTTCTATTTCTGGAGTTAAATATTTCATCTGTTAATATTTATTATAATTACCGCTTTAAACAATATAAAATACCACCTAAAAGATGTTGTTTAAATTCAGGAACTTCATACGATTCACTGGTATGCCCTAAACCTGTATAAAAAGACCGACCTCCATCAAATTCATGGTACCAAGCAATGGGATGGTTGATGCCATTTTTTCCACCTTCATAAGTCGATTCATCTAAATTCAATAATACATTTATATCTTGATTGATAGATTTAAAGTTATACCATTCGTCGAAATGAATCCACTGTTCTTGCAAATGTTTAGTAGATAAATGTGTACTATTTAATCGTGTAATGGTTGCTGTTGCTTGTTTTGGATGATCTAAAAAATAAGCTCCAACCAGTTTACCAAACCAAGGCCATTCAAATTCGGTATCGGTAGCTGCGTGTACCCCCATAAAACTTCCTCCACTTTTTATATAGGCTTCAAATGCTTGT
This sequence comes from Mariniflexile litorale, assembly GCF_031128465.2. Lineage (GTDB taxonomy): Bacteria > Bacteroidota > Bacteroidia > Flavobacteriales > Flavobacteriaceae > Mariniflexile > Mariniflexile litorale. The sequence goes on from NZ_CP155618.1 coordinate 1,535,174, forward strand.
TCTTGGCTTGTATTCAAAACATCACCCGTAGTATTTAAAAAAATAACTAATTGATACTGTTTTAATTTTTTTTTAGAAAATAACTCAGAATCTTCTGTTTGCGTCACCTCAAAATTATTTTTCAAACCTAGTTCTTCAATAGCTTTAACACCTGCTTCAATTGATTTATGATGATATCCACTTGTTTTTGTAAAAACAAGCACTTTTTCTGGACCCTCAATTACGTTAGTAGCTTTACACGAGAGCATTAAAAAAACAATGAGAACTGTTAAGATCTTTTTCATAAAACTAATTTAAGGACATTAAATATTTTTTAGGCGTTGTGCCGTATTTCTTTTTAAAAGCTGCAATAAAATGACTCGATGTACTGTATCCCACTTTTAAACCGACTTCATTAACATTATTTTCACCTGATTCCAAAAGTTTTCTTGCAACTTCCATTTTATAATCGAACAAAAAACTAAACACTGAATCTCCATAAATTTGCTTAAAACCTTCCTTTAGTTTTTTAAGGTTCAATCCAATTTCATCGGCTAATTCTTGTAAACTTGGTGGTTCTGCCATTCGAGCGATGATGATATCTTTGGCTCTTCTAATTTTAATCACATTGGTTTCGTCAACTAAAAATGGGCATTGTTCAATATTAGCATCTTCGCTTCTGTTGAAATATAAACTTAAAAGTTCATAGGCTTTACCTTTAAAATATAAATCTTTAATAGACTGATTGAGATTGTAATTGATTAACTGATTGAGAACAATAGCCATAGACGGTGTAATGTTACCATCTTTGTAATATTTCTTGTCTTTATTATCTTCATTTAAAAATGAAATATAATCGGCTTCTTGAGAGAACAATCCATGAAACTTCTTTATAGAAATTAATACAGAAACCATCCAAGAATGTGGACTTACTTGCAAATTTATTGGTAAATCACGCTGTGGATTGTATAATAGTAATGAGTTTTCTTCCAGAATATTTAGCACATAGCGTCCTTCATTAAAAACAAATTTACTAGAGCCCTTAACACAAAAATGAAATTGAATATAATCGCTATGTATTTCTTTAAGAAGACTTTGCGTTTCACTCCCATCATTTTTATAAACCAAGACTAAAAACCCATCGTCAACTTTCGTCTCTTCAAAAGAACTTACAGCGTTATTTTTTTGTGAACTTTCATCGTTATTTTTAACCATCTTATTTAGATTTGTTCTAAATTAATTATTCAAAACACATTGATTTTACTGCTAAAATATGACATTTATCATATATTATTTAAAAAACCACCTAAAAAACCACAAACGACATTAAAAGTTCTTTCAGCGTTACTTTTTTATTAAGCATAGACATACATTTGCCTACGGAATTACAAAATTAATAATGCACCAATATAATATATCTAAAAGCAAATACTTTTATGCCATTGGCCTAAGCTATAAAAAAGCTGATGCTGACATACGAGGACATTTTAGTTTGGATGAAGCCGCTAAATTAGCATTGCTTAATCAAGCTAAGGAAAATGCTATAGAGAGTTTGGTGGTAACTTCTACCTGTAATCGTACAGAAATATATGGATTTGCCGAACACCCGTTTCAATTAATCCAATTGCTTTGCGATAACACCAGAGGTACAGTTGAAGAATTTCAAAAAGTAGCTTACGTTTATAAAAACAACGATGCCATTGCACATATGTTTCGCGTAGGTTCGGGATTAGACAGTCAAATTCTTGGTGACTTTGAAATTATTAGTCAATTAAAAAAAAGTGCACGAATTTCCAAAAAACTAGATTTATTGAACCATTTTACTGAACGTTTGGTAAATGCAGTCATTCAAGCAAGTAAACGCATTAAAAATGAAACCGAAATATCATCGGGCGCTACCTCGGTTTCCTTTGCTTCCGTACAGTATATTTTTAATACAGTTGAAGATGTTTCAAACAAAAACATTTTACTTTTTGGAACTGGTAAAATAGGTAGGAACACCTGTGAAAACTTAGTAAAGCATACCAAAAACGAGCACATCACTTTAATTAATAGAACGAAAGATAAAGCAGAGAAAATTGCTGGAAAATTCAATTTAATAGTTAAAGATTATGCTAATTTACAAGAAGAAATTCAAACTTCAGATATTTTAATTGTGGCAACAGGTGCGCAACGCCCAACGATTGATAAACATATTATTCAAGCACATAAACCACTTTTAATTTTAGATTTATCTATTCCCAAAAACGTCGATGCTAATGTTGAAGAATTGGAAAATGTTACATTGGTACATTTAGATCATTTATCGCAAATTACAGATAAAACTTTAGAAGCCCGAAAAGCACACATTCCGTTGGCTGAAGCCATTATTGAAGAAGTAAAAGCTGAATTTAACAGTTGGTTAGAAACCAGAAAGTTTGCTCCAACGATAAAAGCTCTAAAAGATAAGCTACTTGATTTCGCTACTGCGGAATTAGATACACAACGCAAAAAAAATAGCGATTTTAACGAAGCTCAAGCAGCGTTAATTAGCAACAATATCATACAAAAAATAACAAATCATTTTGCACATCATTTAAAAGATGATGGCATTCCTACCGATGAAAGTCTGGAACTCATAAAAAAAGTTTTTCAGTTACAACCCACAACACATGTCTAAAATTATAAGAATTGGTACCCGCGATAGCGAATTAGCGCTATGGCAAGCCAAAATAGTAAAAAGTCAACTCGAAACTTTAGGTTATAAAACACAATTAGTGCCTGTAAAATCTACAGGCGATTTAGTTTTAGACAAACCACTTTACGAACTAGGCATTACAGGTATTTTTACGCGTACCTTAGACATCGCCATGCTAAACCATGATATTGATATTGCAGTGCATTCGTTAAAGGATGTGCCTACGGTATTACCAAATGGCATAGTACAAGCAGCCGTTTTAAAGCGTGGAAACGTGAATGACACGTTAGTTTTTAAAGATAATGAAGAATTTTTAGGTTCTAAAGAAGCGGTTATTGCAACGGGGAGTTTGCGCAGGCGTGCCCAATGGCTAAGCCGTTTCCCTACGCATACCGTTGTTGGTTTGCGTGGCAATGTGAATTCACGATTGGAAAAACTTGCAGACAATGAAGAGTGGGACGCTGCTATTTTTGCAGCTGCAGGAATTGGTAGGATTGGTGTTAGGCCAGAAGAAGCTATTAATTTAGATTGGATGATTCCTGCTCCTGCACAAGGCGCCATCATGATTACGGCTTTAGCTGAAGATGAATTTGTACTTACCGCATGTAAAGAGCTCAACCACGAAGAAACAGAAATTTGCACGACCATTGAACGCGAATTTCTAAATAAATTAGAAGGTGGTTGTACGGCACCTATTGGTGCATTGGCTTATATAAAAGATGAAGAAATAAATTTCAAAGGTGTTTTGCTAAGTGTGGATGGCTCTAAAAGAATCGACGTTACTCGTGTTAAGAAAATAGGCGAACACCATGACATGGCCGAGTATTGTGCCAATTTTGTTATTGAACGCGGTGGAAAACGCTTAATGGATACCATTAAAAATTCTAACAAAAAAATCAATGTCTATTCAACAAAATCGTTTACCGAAGATCAACGTTTGCTTTTTCATGAAAAGGTTACGGTAGAGAGTAGCGATTTTATTAAAATAAGCTTGAATAGGATTCATCCGCGTTTTGTAAAAAACGAAATTCAAAATGTGATTATTACCAGTAAAAATGCTGTGGAAGCATTGCTTACTAACTTTTCGCCCATAGAACTTCAGTTTAAAAATATTTATTGTGTGGGGCGTCGTACCAAAAGATTGGTAGAAACCAAAATTGGTAAAGTAACTCACTTTGAAAACAATGCTAAAAAATTAGCTCAATATTTATCCGAGTTTATGCAAGGTAGTGAAGTAACCTACTTTTGCAGCGATTTAAGGTTAGATGATTTACCAACCATTTTAGAAGAAAATAACGTAAAAGTAACCGAAGTTGAAGCATACCAAACCAAGTATGATGGTTTAAAAGTAGCTAATACAGTTGAAAGCGCGATGTTCTACAGTCCTTCTACGGTTGAAAGCTTTGTTCAAAAAAACAACAATGAAGTAATTGCTTTTTGTATTGGTGACTCTACAGCAAATGAAGCTAAAAAACATTTTAAAGATGTTCGAATCGCTAAAGTTCCAACAGTTGAAAGCGTTATTGAATTAGTAAACGAACATTACATTTAAATTTTTGTTATAATTTTAAATATTCAACTTCTAGAATTTTTATATTTTACTTAAAGTGAAATAATTATCATAATGAAAAGAGAATCTTTACTCAATTATATTTATCGTTTTTTTGATATTATTGTTCTTTTATTCATTGTTTTCGATTTAGGCTATGATTTTGCCGATAATTTCACCTCAGCACATGTAGCCAGCTTGTTGGTTCTCTTATTTTTTCTATTGTTTTTCAATGCCGTTAAATTTTTTGTTTATAAGTTCAAAAAAGGCAAAAATGTCGCTTTTGTGAACATGGTTATAATCGCTGTGTTACTAGTGGCTTCACTTATTGTATCATTATTCCACTTAAGCCATGATTATCATTACATTCTACAAAGAATAAAACCCATTCTTGAAGGCGGATTAATTCTTTATTTTTTATTAAGACTCTTTGTTTTAGTAAGACACATTTATGATGTATATTTTAATCCTGCCATTGTATTTGTAGGCAGTTTTGTGATTTTAGCTTTAGCTGGTGCATTTCTACTTATGTTACCCAGCGCAACAACCCATGGCATTAGCTTTACTAACGCCTTATTTACAGCAACCAGTAGTGTGTGTGTAACGGGTTTAGCAGTTGTAGATACTAGTGCAGACTTTACCGTTATGGGGCAATCTATTATTTTAGTCTTAATACAGTTAGGTGGTATTGGTATTTTAACTTTCACATCGTTCTTTGCTTTTTTCTTTAGAGGAAGTTCATCTTTTAAAGAAGGACTAAATACCAAAGATTTTTTAGCGCATGAAGGTTTGAAAGATGTTTTTAGAGTCGCACTAAACGTCGTGGTATTTACGCTTGCTGTCGAAATTGTTGGTGCTTTATTCATCTATTTTTCAATAACAACCAATCAGAGTATCGATAATCGTTTTTTCTTTTCTATTTTTCATTCAATCTCAGCGTTTTGTAATGCTGGATTCTCTATATTTTCATCTGGATTATTTGACGAAAGTATTCGTTTTAATTACTTCTTTCAATGGATTATTATGATTCTTATTATTTTTGGCGGACTAGGCCATCACATCATATTCAATTTTTATAAATATATAAAAACCTATGTTTTAGAATTATTCAATAAAAAAATAATCCATAAACGTGTATCTATAATAACTCTTAATTCTAAAATAGTTATTTATACTACGGCCATATTATTGTTTGTTGGATGGATTTTCTTGTTTATTTCAGAATACAGTAATACCTTGTTAGAACATACTACCCTTTTTGGAAAAATCACAAATGCTGCCTTTAACTCGGTAACACCAAGAACCGCAGGTTTTAACGTGGTAGATTATAGTCAAATGACGGTGCCTTCATTATTATTTATTATATTTTTAATGTGGATTGGTGCATCGCCTGCCTCAACTGGTGGTGGTATAAAAACGAGTACCTTTGCATTGGCTACTTTAAACATATTTGCCATTGCGAGAGGAAAAAGTAGAATAGAAATTTTTGGAAGACGCTTTTCAGCAGAATCTACCTCCAGAGCCTTTGCTATTTTATGTATTTCACTTATCATAATTGGCACAGCCATTATGAGTTTGTTAATTTTAGAACCCAAAGACACACCCCTATTAACGGTGGTTTTTGAATGTTTTTCGGCATATAGTACTGTTGGTTTAAGTTTGAATTTTACACCCACACTTACCGAAGCTAGTAAATACATTATAATAGCCGTTATGTTTATTGGTAGAATAGGAATGCTCAATTTAATGATTGGTTTATTGCGTCAAATCAACCATCAATTCTATGAGTATCCAAAAGAAAATATTTTAATTAACTAAAAGTTTAATTACATGAAAATAATTGTTTTCGGACTTGGAAATTTTGGAATGTCGTTATGTTTTAGTCTTACTGAAACTGGCAACGAGGTTATAGCTATAGATAAACAAATGGACAAAATTAATCTTGTAAAAGATAAAATTTCACATGCCATTTGTATGGATTCTACAAACGAATTGGCTTATGAAGCGGTTCCTTTAAAAGATGCCGATAAGGTTATTGTTGCTATAGGCGAAAACGAAGGAGCTGCTATTATTACCGCTGCTATTATTAAAAAGCTATGCGATGTTAAAATTATCAGTCGAGCCTTATCGCCCATACACGATACCGTTTTGGATGCTATGGGTATACATAGTATTGTACATCCAGAACAAGATTCGGCGGACAGACTTACAAAACAAATTAACTTTAAATCTACGCTAGAAAACTATCAGCTAGATAATAATTATACCATTTCAGAAGTAAAAGCTAAAAAAGAGTTTTACGGTAAAACATTACACGAATTAGATTCTATAGATAAATACAGTCTCACTTTAATTACCATTATTCGTGAATTTGAAAAGAAAAATTTAATAGGAAAGAAAACAATTGTTAAAGAAACCTTAGGTCGCACCTCACCCGAAACCGTTATTTTAAACAATGATATTTTAGTAGTTTACGGTAATAATAAAGATATTGAAAACTACTGCATGGGAGAAGAAGAATACGATTTAAGAAATAAGAATATTTAAGATGATAAAAAACGATTTATTTTTAAGAGCATTAAAAGGAGAAACTGTTGAACGTCCACCTGTTTGGATGATGCGTCAAGCCGGTCGCTATTTGCCAGAATTCATGGAAATAAAAGCCAAATATGACTTTTTCACACGTTGCCAAACACCAGAATTAGCAAGTGAAATTACGGTACAGCCTATCCGTCGTTTTGGAATGGATGCTGCCATTTTATTCAGCGATATATTAGTAATTCCACAAGCTATGAATATTGAGGTACAAATGAAGCCAAATTTCGGGCCTTATCTTCCTAATCCAATTCGTACATCAAAAGATGTCGAAAACGTTATTGTACCCGATGTTAAAGAGTCTTTAAATTATGTGTACCAAGCTATAAAAGCCACTAAAGAATTATTGAATGATGACATTCCTTTAATAGGTTTTGCAGGTTCACCATGGACCATTTTATGCTATTGTGTGCAAGGTCAAGGCAGTAAAAACTTCGATAAAGCCAAAGAATTTTGTTTTACAAACCCTGTGGCTGCACACTTATTGCTTCAAAAAATAACCGATACCACCATTGCTTATTTAAAGGAAAAAGTAAAAGCAGGTTGTAATGCTGTACAAGTATTCGATTCTTGGGGTGGCATGCTTTCACCCGTAGACTATCAAGAATTTTCATGGCAATACATCCAACAAATTATCGACGCTGTAAAAGAGGACGCCCCTGTAATTGCTTTTGGTAAAGGCTGTTGGTTCGCGTTAAACGACATGGCTAAATCGGGCGCTTCTGCTTTAGGAATTGATTGGACGTGTTCTGCAAGAAATGCACGTTATTTAACGGGAGGAAACATAACACTTCAAGGTAATTTCGACCCTTCACGTTTATTATCGCCACCTGCTGAAATCAAGAAAATGGTTCACCAAATGATTAATGAATTTGGTAAAGACAAATACATTGTTAACCTTGGCCATGGTATTTTACCTAACATTCCGTTAGAAAATGCAAAGGCTTTTGTAGATGCTGTTAAAGAATATAAAATCCCATCTTAATCTTCCCAAAAGGAAGGAACTCATACTGGGAATCTTATTAGAAAATCTACCATACTGAATTATTATGTTTTCTAAATTGAAAGTCAAATAACAATATTTAATAACAAAATAGTTTCTTCTCCTTTGGAGAGGATTAATGAGATGAATGATTAAAAACATAGCCTTAGGAATACAAGCATATTTTGGTGCGTTTGGTTTAATTTCTAAACTAAAACTCTGGAAATATTTTGCAGTTCCTATGCTTATAAGTTTTATTACTGCCATTTTTATTGGTATTTCTGCTTACGGGTTATCCGATAATATTGGGTTTTACATCTCAAAACTTTGGATTTGGAACTGGGGTAAAGAAACCTTTACAACCATCGGCAATATTATTGGAGGACTGTTTATAATCATGATCGGTCTTATACTATTTAAGCACATCATAATGGCATTATCAGCACCGTTTATGAGTCCTGTTTCCGAAAAAATTGAAAATCATTTAATTGGAGAGAGACATACACACCGCAAAACATCATTTAGTGAGCAACTTTGGAGAGGTATCAGAATAAATGTTAGAAATTTAAGTTTTGAGTTATTATTAACCATTCCTATTTTACTTCTTGGTTTTATTCCCGTAATTGGTGTTTTCTCAACAATTTTATTGTTTATAGTTCAAGCTTATTATGCTGGTTTTGGTAATATGGATTATACGTTGGAACGCCATTTTAAATACAATGAAAGTATTCAATTTGTTAAAAATCATCGAGGTTTAGCTATTGGAAATGGCATTGTTTTTATGCTGTTTTTGTTAATTCCTGTCATTGGTGTTATTTTAGTACTGCCTCTTTCAGTAACTGCTGCTTCGGTAAAAACGATTGAAGCATTACAATTAAAATCTCATTTACCTAATGCTATTTAAATTTGAAACTTTTTATATCGAACCTGTTCAAATACAAGATTCTTGGGCTATTTGCGATTTCGTAGTTTCAAACGACGACCGGTTAAAACGCTATTTTCCAAAAACTTTAGAACAAAACTTAACCCCAGATTTATCTAAACGATTTATTGACAAAACCATAAAAGAACAGCAATTAAAAGAAACCTTCTTATTCGCCTTAAAAGAAAATAAGACCAAGAAAATAATAGGGTTAGTTTATATTAAAAATATTGATTGGTTAAAAAAACAAGGTGAATTTGCATATTGTGTTGGCTACCAATATGAAGGCAAAGGACTCATTAGTCAATCTGTAAAAGTTTTATCAAAATATGCCTTTGACGTTTTAGGTTTAGAAGCACTTCAAATTATAGTCCATAAATCGAATATTAGTAGTATTAAGGTTGCAGAAAATTGTAATTTTAAATGGCAAAGCATTTTAGAAAACGAATTTACTCCAGTTGATGAAAACCCATTAAACATGGAGTTGTACGAATTATTAAAAAACAAAGAATTTCATGGTTAAAAAAGTATTACTCTCCCCATTTCAAAAATTTGTTAAAATAGAAAGTTCTAGTGGTATTTTATTACTGCTGGCCACTATTTTGGCTCTAATTTGGGCAAACTCTCCATTTTCTGAAAGTTACCAATCACTCTGGCAATATAAAGTAGGTTTTGTTACAGAAGGTTTTGAATTAAATAAGCCTATTATTCTATGGATAAACGATGGTTTAATGGCTATTTTCTTTTTCTTGATAGGTTTAGAAATTAAACGTGAGTTCCTTATTGGAGAGCTTAATTCCATGAAAAAACTGGCGTTTCCTCTTTTTGGAGCCGTGGGAGGTATTATTGTACCCGTTTTATTGTTTTTTATAATGAATAAAAACCCTGAAACATTTCAAGGTTGGGGCATTCCCATGGCAACTGATATTGCGTTTTCATTAGCCCTTTTAAATGCTCTTGGAAGCAGAGTCCCTTTAAGTCTTAAAATATTTTTAACAGCTTTCGCAATTGTAGACGATTTAGGTGCTGTTTTGGTTATTGCTATATTCTATAGCAGCAATATCCAATTAGGCTTGTTAGGTATGGCGTTATTACTATTAACGGTTTTGTATTTACTATCATACAAAGGGTATTACTCTAAGTTTATTATGATATTCTTAGGAATCATTATTTGGACACTGTTCTTAAAATCTGGTATCCATCCTACATTAGCTGGTATTTTATTAGCTTTTTCCGTACCTATTCATCAAAAAATTAAAACACCGGAGTTTATTGATAATTTGGTTACTATCACAAACAATATTAAACAAGCTTCCATATCAAAAAAACCTATTTTATCAAAAGAACAAATTCAACAAATTGATGATTTAGAAGATTGGACCAATAAATACCAATCACCCTTACAGCATTTAGAACATAGTTTACACGATTGGGTAGCTTATTTCATCATTCCCTTATTTGCATTGGCAAATTCTGGTGTTATATTAAATAGCGGTATGGATATAGAAATGGCTTTAGTAATAAGCATTAGTATTTGTTTGATATTAGGAAAAAGTATTGGTATAACCTCAATTATTTTTATAGCTAGAAAATTAAAACTCATTGAAGTTCCAGCTGATATTAGTAACCAACAAATTGTTGGTGTATCATTTTTAGCAGGTATTGGTTTTACAATGGCTATTTTTATAGCAAGCTTAGCTTTTTCTGAGAGTCCAAAATACATCGATTCTGCAAAAATTGGTATTTTAATTGGCTCTGTTATCGCAGCATTAATAGGCTATATTATTTTACGTTATAAAAAGCAATAATGAAATAAAAAGACCTGTAAGGTTTCAAAATCTTACAGGAAAAAAAACTAAGGAACAAAACAATAACCTCAACCCGCAAAGACTCAAAGACTTTGTAGATTTATCCATGAAAGACAAATTCTATCAATACATACAAAACCTTCAAGACACCATTACCTCAAAACTAGAAGCAGTTGATGGCAAAGCAACTTTTCAAGAAGACATTTGGGAACGACCAGAAGGTGGCGGAGGGCGTACGCGTGTTATCGAAAACGGTAATGTTTTTGAAAAAGGAGGCGTAAATATTTCTGGTGTTCACGGTAAATTACCCGACAGTATGCAAAAATACTTTGGCGTTGAAGATGCTGATTTTTTTGCTTGCGGATTAAGCTTAGTGCTACACCCTAAAAATCCGATGGTTCCAACCGTTCATGCCAATTGGCGTTACTTTGAAATGTATGATAAAGATGGAGCTATTGTAGACCAATGGTTTGGGGGCGGACAAGATTTAACCCCCTATTATTTGTTTGAAGATGATGCCGTTCATTTTCATAAAGTTTGTAAAACAGCTTGTGATAAGCACCATCCAGAATTTTACGAAACCTACAAAAAACGTTGCGATGATTATTTCTACAATGCGCATCGTAATGAAGGTCGTGGTATTGGTGGTTTGTTTTTTGATTATTGTAAAGCCACAGATGCCATGTCTATGGAAAACTGGTATAATTTTGTAACCGAAGTTGGCAATAGTTTCCTTGAATGTTACGTACCTATTGTTGAAAAACGCAAAGCTTTACCTTTTTCAAAAGAACAAAGAGACTGGCAAGAAATTCGTCGTGGTCGCTATGTAGAATTTAATTTGGTACACGATAAAGGCACGCTTTTCGGACTTAAAACCAACGGACGTATAGAAAGTATTTTAATGAGCTTGCCTCCACATGTGCAATGGGTTTACGACCATCAACCCGAAGTTGGAAGTGAGGAGGAAAAATTAATTAAGGTTTTACAGAACCCTAAAGATTGGGTGTAATGAATTGCTATTGTGGAAACAAAATCCCCTATTCAGAATGTTGCGAAAAAATACATCATGACATTCATCAAGCCATAACTGCAGAACAATTAATGCGTTCAAGATATAGTGCATTTGTGAAAGCTGATGGCAATTATTTAATGCAAAGTCACCATAGTTCAACAAGACCAATAAAAGAGAAAAAGTCAATTATTAAATGGGCAAAATCTGTACAGTGGATTAAGCTTGAAGTTTTAGAAACTTCAAAAGGAAAATCAAACAATACAGAAGGAACTGTTACATTTAATGCGTATTTTTATGAAAAAGGAAATGTAGAAGTCATTCATGAAAAATCCACTTTTATAAAAGAAAATAACCATTGGACCTATTTAGGGTTAAGTAAATAAAAAATTAGAAATGTATCCTTTAAAAAGAAACCGACGATTAAGAACCAACGAAGCTATTAGAAGTTTAGTTAGAGAAACCATCATATCACCAAACGATTTTTTAGTACCTCTTTTTGTAGTAGAAGGCAAAGGTGTGAAAGATGAAATCCCATCCATGCCAAATTACTTTCGTTATAGCTTAGATTTATTGGAGAATGAGGTTAAGGAACTTTGGAGTTTGGGGTTGAAATCGGTATTACTATTTGTAAAAGTGCCCGATAATTTAAAAGATAATAAAGGAAAAGAAGCCTTAAACCCATACGGATTGATGCAACGCGCCATTAAAACCGTTAAAAATGCTTGTCCAGAGATGTTGGTCATGACCGATGTGGCATTAGACCCCTATTCGGCTTATGGACACGATGGTATTATTGAAAACGGCATTATTGTTAACGATCCAACTGCAGATTTTCTTGCAGAAATGAGCATTTCCCACGCACAAGCTGGCGCCGATTTTGTAGCACCAAGTGATATGATGGACGGACGTATTTTAACCATCCGTGAGGCTTTGGAAGATAAAGGTTTTATCAACACAGGTATTATGAGTTATTCGGCAAAATATGCCTCCGCATTTTACGGCCCGTTTCGCGATGCGCTAGATTCTGCTCCTGTGGATATGGTTGATATTCCTAAAGATAAGAAAACTTATCAAATGGATTATGCCAACCGTTTTGAAGCCATTCGAGAAACTGAAATGGATATTGATGAAGGTGCAGATATTGTGATGGTAAAACCAGGCTTATGTTATTTAGATATTGTTCGTGAAATAAAAAATGCTGTGGATGTGCCTGTTGCTGTATATCAAGTATCTGGTGAATATGCCATGTTAAAAGCCGCTGCTGAAAAAGGTTGGCTAGACCATGATGCTGTTATGATGGAACAAATAACCGCCATTAAACGTGCTGGAGCCGACGTGATTGCGAGTTATTTTGCAAAAGACGTAGCTATACTTATAAATAAATAATTGGTTTATTATTATAAATAATTAATATTTTATTATATTTCATTTCGATTAATTCTATTAACTATAAATATACTATTGATTCAAAATGGATGACATTGATATAAAAATCATAAAAATGCTTCAAAAAAACGCTCGTGAAGCATTTGCAAGAATTGGAAAACGGGTTGAACTATCAGCTCCTGCAGTTGGTAAACGCGTCAAACAGCTAGAAGAAAAAGGTATTATTCAAGGATATTCTTTACAACTGAATCATAAAAAACTTGGTATAACAACCAAAGTGTATATCGTTCTAAAAATTCATCAATCAAGCACCTTAAAAACTGCCTACAACCAAATCATAAATTTGGAAGAAGTACAACGCTGTGACAGAATCACTGGTGAAGACCGTTTACAGATTTTAGCCTTTTTTAAGGGTCATAAAGATTTGGTTACATTCATCGAACGAATTTCGCAATATGGTATCCCCAATACGAGTATCATACTAGAGAATTCATAAGCGTATTCAATAACACGTATAATATTCTTAAATTAGCAAAAACACCATACGCTGATGACACTTCTTATTCTTTACGCATTCATATCCATCTTTTTTTCATTTCTATGCTCCATTTTGGAGGCTGTACTTTTAAGCGTAACACCAACATTCATTAATATAAAAAAGAAAGAAGGTCGCGGATATGCAGAAACTTTGGATGCTTTAAAAAAAGACGTTGACAAACCGCTAATAGCAATTCTGACTCTAAATACTATTGCACATACAGTTGGCGCCATTTTGGTAGGTGTACAAGCGGAAACCGTTTTTGGAAATGGCGACAATGAAATCATGATTGTATCGGCTGCTATGACCTTGTTAATTTTAGTACTATCTGAAATCATCCCTAAAACCATCGGAGCAACCTACTGGAAAAATCTGGCTAACTTCACTTCAAAAGCACTCAATATTCTTATTTTTCCTTTAAAATATACGGGCATTCTTTGGGTGCTGCAGTTAACCACAAAACTGATTGGTGGAAAAAATGCCCACGTAAGTACTTTAAGTCGTGATAGCTTTTTGGCTATGGCTGATATTGCCCATGAAGAAGGTGTTTTTCAAGAATCAGAAAGTAAGGTTATTAAAAACCTTCTCAATTTTAAAAAGATTTTAGCCAAAGATATCATGACACCAAGACCTAGTATGGTGTCTGAAGATGAAACCACTTCTGTAAAAATATTCTTTGAAAAAAACCAGAATCTACGGGTTTCCCGAATACCAATTTATTCAGACAATCCTGACAATATTACTGGATTAGTTTTGAAAGATGATGTTTATAAAGAAATGGCATTAGATCATGATGATAGAACTTTAGCTGACATTAGAAGAGATATCATCATCGTAGAAAGAAACCTTCCCATCCCTATTTTATTTCAAAAGTTGGTGGACAGCAAAAACCACATGGCATTGGTGGTTGATGAATATGGTACAGTAACTGGTTTGGTAACCATGGAAGATGTTATTGAAACACTTCTTGGGTTAGAAATCATGGATGAAAGCGATAATGTAGAAGACCTTCAACTACAGGCAAGGAAAAGTTGGGAACAACGCGCCAAGCGTCTTGGGATGATTAATGATGAAGATAAGTCTGAATCTGAAGAATGAAAATAACACAAAAAGGCATTAACGACTAATCTTTGCTTTACCCAAAATGTTTGTAATGCCGATAAGAATCTCAATAAATTATTTATGCTAATTCAATCGAATAGTTACTAAATAAGTATCTTATACTTTTATTTTTCGATCTTCTCATCAACAGTATAGCTCATGTTATAATAGCCTATATGACCATTTTCTGTGATGCCTTCTACTACAACGAGCATATCGCCAGTATTATCTGCATTATAAAAATCAATTTGTGCTTTGCCTTCTATATCTGTTATAATATTGGGGTTCCAATATACTACCGAACGTAAATCTGGGATATTCCAATCATCATGCTGCAAGTCTTCGTATTTAGGTGCATAAAATTCGCGTTGGGGAGTTAATCCTGAGATAGTTCCTTTAAAAATTCCAGATGTTCTTTGTACGCCGAAAAGACCTTTTTTGGAATAGGTATAAATGCTTATAAATGAAATTGTAAGTGCTCCGTCTAAAGCTCTAGGGTCGCCAAACACCTCGTTTACATATTTTCTTGGATTCTTAGGACTTTTTATTATCTCTACACTTTTAATTTCTTCAGTAGGCAAACTCCCTATTAACCCGTAATTTTCAATTTTTACGGGTATGCCATCTATAATGATAAAGGTAAAATCTGCTCCATGTGCTTCGGCCAATAGAAATCCTCCATTCCTTCCAACTCTTCGAATAGAAATATCTTCTGGATAACTAAATAGCAGTACACTAAATAGCCCATAAGACCATTTTTTAATTTCCTTATGCAACTCCTTATCTTCAATTACAATATCTGGTGGTCCATGCAAATTCATCATCTTCTCTCGTTCGGTCGTTAATTTATACCCAGAAAGTTTAACTTCATCTAAAGCAATAGTTCCACTCGATACTTTAAAATCTTCTTCTACGTGCTTTCGCTCAATATTTTCTTTGAGATAATTGTTTATAGAATCGACTAATTGTATAGACTCCTTTTTTTTATAATTAATATTTGGTGGCAATGTTTTATCAATATTAATTGTATAGTCCTTTTGCTTTCCTTTATAATTCTTTGATTGTATTAAGATTTCTAAATCGTCAGCATACATATCGTCTAAATAGAAATTAAAATATCCTGTACTATCAACTTGTTGTTTAAAAACACTTTGAGGTTTTCCAAAAGTCATCAAAGTTAAATCTAAAGGTTGCTTTTTCTTATTATTTGGGTTGAAAAATTCACCCACAGTTCCAGAGACAACTAAAGTCTTTTCGGGTTCGATTTTAAAGTTGGTTGTTATTTCTGAATTTTCATATTTATAATGTCGCCAGCCTTGAGTTAACATAAGTGCATCCATATCTCGATGCCTATTTTTATTTGCTTTATCAAAATAAATATAAGGAGATTCGATGTTGCCTCGTAATTCTGAATTCAATAAAAAATAAGACAGGATGTTTTGACGCCTATCTTGCATCCTTCCCAATTGCTCTTTATTAAGAATTAACACCGAAAGATGAGCCTTAACTAACTGACTGTCTTTATCTTTTGTGAAGATATTAATAATCGTTTTATCTCGTTGACTATACTGTTTTAAATGAGGCGTAGCTGTTATATTTAATCTGTAATCTTCCGAAAAATTATAAATTAAACGCTCGCAAACAGGTTCTTTGTTTGTATTTAATATGGTTAACTTAACAATACCTTCAGGTAATGATTTTTTTTCTAATGCTATATTAACAATACCATTTTTTAACTGAAGCTTTGAATTATGGAACGTAACACCTCTTGATTGCACTTTTAAATAAATACTATCCTGTTTAAGATCATTTGAGTTTATACCAATTCTTATATAATTACCGGCTTGTCTAACAGTTAAAACCTGCCCTATCGGAACTACTTTAGGTAGCATGAATTTATATTCAACATCTCTATTATTTTTTACACTTCCATAATATATTTTATCCACATCTGCCTTAAAATATGTAATACCCATGCCAAGTTTATTACTTACAAAAGGAGCAATAACAGAATCATACTGGTCAACAATATTGCCAGAGACTTTTTGTCCTTCATTTTTATAATCTAAAGCTTTAAATGCAACGGTACTTAAGACGCCATCCACCAATTTTCCGCCTTCAGGAAAAAACTGTAAATCTAAATAGTCTTTGTCTATAAAAAATGTTTTACTATATGTATTAACAAAGCCATAATTATTATTTTTAAGCTTGATGGCATCTAATCTCAACTCCAATTTTGCTTTTACTACGGCTTCAGGAAGCAAATAATTAAAACGATAATCACCCTGTTTATCCTTTTTTATTTCTACGGAATCTTCTTTAGTATCCATATCAATATATAACATGAGTTTACCTCTATATTTGGGATCTATAACTCTAGGAAAAACTTTTGCCGATAACTCATATTGTTTAGATTCATTTTCTGTTAGTATAATCCCTCTAATAGCTTCCTCGTTCTCTAAAATAGTTTTAGGAGTATAAAGATTTATATAGTATTCACTTATAAAATCCGCATCAAAATTTGTATTCCATTTTGTATAAGCACGAATTAAATAACGCCCTGAACTCATTGCTTCATTTAATTGAAAAAAACTATCTGCTATTCCTTTTTCTAACTTTAATAATTTTTGATCTATAACTCTTTCATCAAAATCTATGAGTTCTACATGTAAAATACCTGATAGTTTGGTAGGCGTATGGTTCAAATCTGTAACAATGGCTTTAAACCAAATGGTTTTATCTGTTGTAAAAACGGTGCTACTTAATTGAAGATATATTTTCTCTGCATAAAATTCTTTGGAAGTTGTTAGATTTAAATCTTGTTCTTGGCATTGAACTCGGTTATTTGCAAACAAAAAAAGAATATAGAATGTTAAACCTAAAAACTTATTTTTCAAATCTTTTACGTATTAATTGTCTTATAAAGATATAAAAATAGTTAATTACCCTTGTTTTTGTAAATTAGTCATTCTAAAAAAAGATTTTATGGAAGAATGCATCATCAAATCGCCTTTAGGTTATACCAAAATTATTGGTGACGCTGAAGGAATCTCCTCGGTAATTGTTCTTAATTCCGAAGAAAAAGTAACCGATATTATCCCTGCTGAACTTGAAGATTCTGTTATTCAACTTAATGAATATTTTGAAGGATATCGCACAAAATTCGATCTTAAATTAAATCCACAAGGCTCCGATTTTCAAAAGCAAATTTGGAAACTATTAGAACAAATTCCATATGGAAAAACAGTTTCTTATTTGGATTTATCAAAACAATTGGGTGATGTAAAAGCTATTCGAGCGGTTGCTAACGCCAATGGTAAAAATCCGTTGTGGATAATCGTTCCTTGCCATCGTGTGATTGGAAGCAATGGCAGTTTAACAGGTTACGCAGGAGGTTTACATCGCAAACAATGGTTATTGGAACATGAAAGTCCATACAAACAGCAATCTCTTTTTTAAATTTAGTATTCTAATAAGTCAAAAGTAGAAACACATAAAATATTTGCTATATTTATTTCAACTAAACGTATTCAAATGAAATTCCTTAAAAAATTTTTAAAGTGGACTGTTGTATTATTAGGCTTATTACTAATTGGTCTTTATATTTTTGATTATGGATATATTTTAAGAGGTGCAAAAATTGTTTACTTTACAGGACACAATACCGCATTTATTGACGATTATCCTTATTTTGAAAATGATACTATCAAAAAAGGAACCACTACAGATGAGTGGCCCATTCATAAAAATTACAATACAGTAAAAGAAACCGAAAAACTTTCAAAAGTTAATAAAGATTGGGGAACCATAACTTATTTAATTATTAAAAATGATAGTATTTGGTTTGAAAATTATGATGCCGGTTTTAATAAGAATTCTAAAACAAACTCCTTTTCGATGGCTAAGAGCATTACAACATCATTATTAGGAAAAGCAATAATGGATGGATATATAAAGAGTTTAGATCAACCTGTTAGCGATTTTTACTCACAATATTCTTATGCTAAAACAACTGTTGGAGATTTAGCTTCAATGGCATCTGGTTTAGATTGGGTAGAACATTATACAAGTCCGTTTTCAGTAACCGCTAGAGCCAATTACGATGATGATTTAGCAGAAACCATTTTAAACCAAAAAGTAGTAAAAACACCAGGTAAAGAATTTGAATATTTAAGCGGAAGTACACAATTACTTGGAATGATTATTCAAAAAGCTACTAAAAAATCTTTAGCTAGTTACCTATCAGAAAGTTTTTGGCAACCTATGGGAGCAACTAATGATGCTCTTTGGCAATTAGATGATAGCGAAAACAAATTGGCTAAAGCTTTTTGCTGTATTTCAAGTAACGCCAGAGATTTTGCCCGTTTTGGGAAATTATACAAAGACGATGGAAAATGGAATGGCAAACAACTTTTAGATTCGGCTTTTGTTGTAAAATCCATCACGCCACGTTTTATGGATAGTCCGCAATACGGCTACGGTTGGTGGCTAAAAGATGTTGGTAATAAACATTTTTTTATGATGAGAGGTCACCTTGGGCAATACGTTATTGTAGAACCTAACGATAACGTGATTATTGTGCGTTTAGGGCATAGAAAATCGCCCGATGAAGGTGTGGGACAGTTTACCGAAGACATTACGGTTTATATTGAGGAAGCTTATAAGATGCTTGAACAATGATTTCAAAACTCCATTTAGAAACCATATTATTTCTGGATATTGAAACCGTTCCAGAAACCCAGTATTTTTCAGATTTAGACGAAACCAAACAAGCACTCTGGGAACATAAATCCAAATACCAAAGAAAGCAAGATGAAACCGCAGAAGATTTTTACGAACGTGCCGGAATTTGGGCAGAATTTGGTAAAATAGTATGTATATCCGTTGGTTATTTCATTCTCAAAGGAGATTTAAGACAATTTCGAGTGACTTCATTTTACGGTGAAGAAGTTAAAATTTTAAAGGATTTTAAAAATTTACTCGTTTCACATTTTAGCGAAACAAAACATTTACTTTGTGCCCATAATGGCAAGGAATTCGATTTTCCGTACATTGCACGCCGCATGATAATCCACAACATAGAGTTGCCTTATAAACTCAATCTCTTTGGAAAAAAACCTTGGGAAATTCCGCATTTGGACACCTTAGAATTATGGAAGTTTGGCGATTACAAATCTTATACATCCTTAAAATTATTAACGAACGTGTTAGGTATCCCTTCACCCAAAGACGATATTGATGGCAGTGAAGTTTATAGAGTTTTCTACGAGGAAAATGAAATAGACCGTATCGTCATTTATTGCGAAAAAGACACCATTGCCGTAGCACAAATATTTTTAAGGCTTCGTGGAGATGATATTCTTCACGACAAAGAAATTATTCATATATAATGAAAGAAACCCCCATTTTAACTATAAACGATTTATCTATTGCTTTTGGAACTAATGAAGTCATTCATCATATTTCCTATCAACTAAACCAAAATGAAATATTAGGTATTGTTGGTGAATCTGGTTCTGGTAAATCGGTATCTTCACTCGCTATTTTAGGGCTTCTTCCAAAGAAAATTTCAAAAATAACATCTGGAAGCATTTTTTATAATAATGAAGACTTAACAACATTGTCTTCAAAAAAATTTCAAAATATACGGGGCAAGCAAATTGCCATGATTTTTCAAGAACCTATGAGTTCTCTAAATCCATCTATGTCCTGCGGAAAACAAGTTCAAGAGATTTTACTACAACATACTAATTTATCGAAACAAGCAGCAAAAACAGAAACACTTTCTCTTTTTGAAAAAGTAAAATTGCCCAATCCGGAACGTATTTATAATGCTTATCCCCATGAAATTTCGGGAGGACAAAAACAACGGGTTATGATTGCTATGGCTATAAGTTGCAAACCCGATATTTTAATTGCAGATGAACCAACAACCGCCTTGGATGTAACCGTTCAAAAGGAAATTATAAAATTGCTTAAAGAATTACAGGCTGAAAACAAAATGAGTATTATTTTTATTACGCATGATCTTTCTTTAATCTCTGAAATAGCAAACCGAGCTTTAGTAATGTATAAAGGCGATATTGTTGAACAAGGAGAGGTTTCTACCATTTTTAAAACACCTCAACACATCTATACCAAAGCACTTATTAATTCGAGACCTTCATTAAAAACGCGCTTAAAAACGCTTCCAACTATTCAAGATTATTTAAACAATACCACTAAAACCGAAATTATAACCGCTGAAGAGCGCCAACAAAAACACGAAAAATTATACAGCACCCCCCCTTTATTAGAAGTTATAAATGTTGAAAAAGCCTATATTTCAAAAAGCGGTTGGTTTAGTAAA